>JAZNJF010000239.1:0-4933 GCA_045577885.1 Thermoguttaceae bacterium
CCGTAAAAACGGTCCATCCTAATTTTGCGCGCAAGGTTTCCAATTTTTTTCTTCTCGATTTTTGACCGCTTCGCTCGATACGGGAGCGTCGAAAACGTTGGCGCAAACCCAATTTTTGGCGGCGTTTTGTTAAATCGACGGAACTCTAAACGGCGTCGGACGGCTTTGGGGAAGCTCTCAACCTCGATAATTTGCGGAGTCGGCGCGCAGGGAGGGGAACGTTTTCGCTTGCTCGGAATAATATTCGGCAAGGCTTTGCGTTAGCCCGTCGAGCGTTTGATTGCTTCGCCCTTGCCGTTCCGTCGTTGGACGATTTCTCTAACGCGCCAAGTTTGAAAGAGCGCGAGCTTCCTTATTCCATTCTCCGGCGAAATCTCTATTGTATTGCTGTGAAAAGTCGGGGGAAGATTGGGGGTAAGCGCCTTGCGTCGATGGAAATATTTTCTCAACTTTTGTAACGTTTGTTTCGCGTGCGTTTGCTATTTACGTGATTTTTGGTTGACTTCGCGATATTTTTCGCTATAGTGTAATTAAAGAACAACGGCGAAGTAAGAAATCAAGCGGAGGTCGCTAATTTTCTTGATATCGCTCGACTTTAACGGAAGCGGAAAAAGGAACTAATAATGTCGGATATTTTTCATTTGTTTAGCGAAAACGAACCCAACGAGCGAACGCAAGCCGAATCGTCAAACGCGTCCGAGGCGGGCAAGGAAACGTCAAACAAGCCTACCGAAAATCAAAAAGTAAAAATCAACGAAAATATTCTCAAAGTTCGCGGTGAAAAATATATAAAACTTACGCGTCCGTCAAACACGCAAGACCTAAGGTTTACCGTTTCCGACGCCAAACCGTCTCAGAGTCTTTCCGGTCCGGTTTCCGTCGACGATTTACGCGCTCGCATCGAACCTTGGCTCGGCGCGTTGCAGCAAGCGGAACATTTGTCGCTTCTCGTTGGAAGCGGGTTGAGCACGGCTCTTCAAATCGCCGTCGGCGCTAAGCCTAATAACGGAATGGGCGAATATCAATCCCAAACCAAATTCAAGGATAAAATCAATCCCAAGATCTGGGAAAGCGCGATGGCCGGCGGACGCGGCGATTCCCCTAACTTAGAAGATTACCTTCGCGTGGCTAACGAAGCGTTGCGCGGATTAGAAATTCTCGACGAAACGAACGCCGCGGAGCTAAAAGAAGAAATAGAGCAAGTTATCAAAGACTTTGTCGAAAACGTTTCGACGATCGAAAACCAAATCGCGACCGCCGACGAAGAGAAGCGAAAGGAAGCGTTTCAAAAACTTACGCGCTTCCTTATTCCTTTCGCCAGTCGTTCCGGCGTTCGCGAGCGCTTGAATTTATTCACGACGAACTACGACCGCGTTCTCGAAGCGGGCGCCGACGTCGCGGGACTACGGCTTGTCGACCGTTTCGTCGGCGCGCTTTCGCCGATTTTCCGCTCGTCCCGTTTGGACGTCGATATGCATTACAATCCGCCGGGAATTCGGGGCGAACCGCGTTACCTCGAAGGCGTCGTTCGCTACGCTAAGTTGCACGGTTCGATCGACTGGATTAGCGCAAACGACGAAATTCGGCGAATTGGGCTCCCGTTCGGCGCGACGTCGGTCGAGCCGTATTTGCAGGCGCCGGGCTTGAACGCCGACGCGTCGAAAATTATGATTTATCCGAACGCGGCGAAAGACCGAGAGACCGCCGAATATCCTTACGTCGAGCTGTTTCGCGACTTCGCCGCCGCGATTTGCCGCCCGAATAGCGTTCTCGTAACCTACGGTTACAGCTTCGGCGACGAACATATCAACCGCGTTATTAGGGATATGTTGACGATTCCTTCGACGCATTTGCTCGCGATCGCTTACGACGACAATTCGGGAAGAATTATGAAAGCCTTCAAAGACTGGGGCCGCGAAAATCAAATATCGCTGATGATCGGGCCCGACCTTGCTAGCCTCGACGCGTTGGTCGATCATTTCTTGCCGCGACCGGCGCTCGACGAAACGTTGTGTCGTATGACGCAAAATCTGGAACGACGTTACGGCAAGTCGAGCCAAAGCGGAAATAAGGAGGGCGACCAATGACGTTTTCGCCGATTTCTTACGTCGAATCGCTGCGAATCGGAAGCGTCGACTTTGTTTCGCCGAACGAAATTAAGGTTTTGCTCGACGTCGAAGCGCCAAACAACGTCGCGCTGAACGCCGGCGTCCCGCGCCCCTTTCCGCGAGTCAACGAATACGCGTTGATCCCGACGGAATCCGGGCTGCTCGTCGCGCAAATCGAGTGGATCACGATCGAACGTTCGCAATATCCGAAACGACGCGGCGTTCAAGATTTTGGGCTTCTCGACCTCCCGTATCCGTTGCGAAAAATGAGTTTAAACCCGTTGGGGCTCCTCAAAGAAAAACGGGAAGGCGGCAAGACGTCGTATTCGTTTTCGCGCGGCGTCGAACGCTTTCCCTCGGTCGGCGACCCGGTTCTCACGCCGACGCCGGACCAACTGCGAGCGATCGTCGAATCGGGAGAGAATCGCAACGTTAAACTTGGCGTAAGTCCTTTGGCCGACGGCGCGAGCGTAAAGGTCGATCCCGACCGCTTGTTTGGGCGACATTTAGCGATTCTCGGTTCAACCGGAAGCGGGAAATCGTGTTCGGTCGCCGGCGCGATTCGCTGGTCGATCGAAGCGGCGCAAGCGGAGATCGCAAAGCCGGAGGAGACGAAAGAACAAGGGAAGCCAAAAGAGCAAGCGGAGGGCCAAAAGCAAGAGAAGACGAACAAGCAAAAGCCGGCGAACGCTCGCTTTATCGTTCTCGATCCCAACGGCGAGTATACGTCGACGTTTAGCGGTCTCCCCGGCGTCCGCGTTTACGGCGCGGAAGAGGACGAGTCGCGCGGAATCAATCAGTTAAGGGTTCCGATATGGCTTTGGAACGGCGACGAGTGGGCGGCGTTCGCGCAAGCGAGCGAAAAAACGCAACGCCCGACGTTGATTCAAGCGCTGCGCTCAGTTCGCGACGGTTCTTTTGACGAGTTTAATTTAACAAGTTGGGGAACGCGTGGTTTTTTGCGTACAGTCATTACAACAATAAGGCAAGAAATAAGAGCCGGTTCGCCTTGGGGCAGGTTTCCCGCGCCTAAAAACTTTTACGAAAAATTAAAAAAATGGAAAGAAGACTTCGAGCCGAACGACGCTTATACTAGCGAGGAAAATGAAGCGATAAACGCTCTTCAAAATCAAGTCGACGAACTGATAAGGCCGCGAAATGTTACATACGCGTCATATGATTTTAGCCGGAGGGAAGTTCTATGTTTACTCGCTTTAGTTGAAAAAGCGTATCGAGCGTTTGGCGGCGCGGAACAAGACCTTTTTCCGCTTGACGCCGACGCGCCCGTTCCTTTTACCGGCGGCGATTTGTTGCGAAGTCTCGAAGCGAACGCGGAGCTGATGGGAACGTCGCAGTACGTCGAAACGATGTTATTGCGTATTCGCACGTTGCTTTCGGACGCGAAGTTAAAAGCCGTAATCGCTTGCGAAGACGCTGGTTCCGACAACGATAACGCCGCCGATAAAAACGCGACGAAGAACGCGCTCGCCGACTGGCTGAACGCTTACGTTTGTCCGAGCGGCGCCGCGTCGCCGTCGATAACGGTGATCGATTTGTCGCTTTTACCGGCGGAATTGACGCATATTATCGCCGCCGTCGTCGCGCGTTTGACGCTCGAAGCGTTGCAGCGTTACCGCAAACTTAGCGACGGGCAAACGCTCCCGACGACGCTCGTGATGGAGGAGGCGCACTCGTTTATTAAGCGTTACAACGACGACGGCGAAAACGTCTCCGCGTCGAAAGCGTGCGCGCAGGTCTTCGAAAAGATCGCTCGCGAAGGTCGCAAATTCGGCTTGGGCTTGGTTCTTTCGTCGCAACGACCGAGCGAGCTTTCGCCGACGGTTTTGTCGCAATGCAACACGTTCTTACTTCATCGCTTAACCTCCGACCGCGACCAAGAGCTTGTCGCGAAATTGGTTCCGGACTCGCTTCGCGGGCTGTTGCGCGACTTGCCGTCGCTTCCGTCGCAACACGCGATTCTTCTCGGCTGGGCCGCGGAGACGCCGACGCTCGTGCGAATGAACGACCTCGCCGCAGACCAACGTCCGAAGTCGGACGACCCGAATTATTGGGCCGTTTGGACCGGCGCCGAACGCAACGTCGATTGGAAAACGGTCGCGAAAGATTGGCAAGGCGTCGCCGACGAACCGGAAACGCCGTCCAAATAAGAGGCGTTGCGTCGAGAAAATTTTGCGGTATAATAATAGGGGGAAAACGGCGACGCTTCGACGTTCGGGGCGCGTCGTTGGAAGAACGCAAATACCGAAAGAGAGGCGACGTCGTGTCAAAAGAACAGGAACGGAACGAACTTCACAGCACTATTTGGCTGGTAGCGCAAGAGCTGCGCGGGAGCGTCGACGGTTGGGATTTCAAAGCTTATGTCCTTGGAACGCTCTTTTATCGCTTCCTTTCCGAGAATTTAACGACGTACATTAATCGGCTCGAGCGGGAAGCGGAGGACGGCGACCCTAACTTTGATTACGCCGCGTTTTCCGACGAGGACGCCGAGTTCGGCCGCGACGAAACGGTCAAGGAAAAGGGCTTTTACATCCTGCCGTCGCAACTCTTCGTCAACGTTTGGAGCGCGGCTCGCGACGCTTCGGAGGAAGAGCGCGCCAACCTCAACGAAACGCTCTCGAACGTCTTCAAAAGTATTGAAAATTCGGCGGTTGGAACGGCGAGCGAAGAGAAGTTGGCGGGCCTTTTCGCCGACGTCGACGTCAACAGTCCGAAGCTCGGTCGCTCGACGTTGGAGCGCGGCAAAAAGCTCTTCAGAATCCTCGACGCGATCGCCGGGCTGAATCTCGGCGACTTTACCGACAATT
>JAZNJF010000240.1:0-4898 GCA_045577885.1 Thermoguttaceae bacterium
CTCATGCCGGGAACGCGCCAAACTCGCGCTTTGCCGTCCGCGCAACCGCCGACGACGTAAACGCCGTCGAACGTCGTCGCGGCGGAGAAGACCGGGCTTCCGGCTTCAAAGGTCGCCAACTCGACGCCCTTCGGTTTGCCGGGTTTGCGCGTCGGTTGCGCGGGCGCGGCCTCCCCTTGCGGGCCGTTCGGACCGGAGGAACCGAAGGAACTCGACGCTTGCGGGTAAACGTCCGAACGACCGTTCGCGTTCGCGCCGTTCGCTTCGTTCGACGCGCCAAATTGCGGAAGCCAGAGACGCGCCGCGCCGTCGTCGCCCGCCGTCAAGACGAGGCCGTCGGGGGTGAAGACCGCTTCGCGAACGGCGCCGAGACTGCCGACGAAACGACAAACTTCTTCGCCGTTCGACGGATTCCAAAGACGCGCCGTTTTGTCGCGGCTCGCCGAAAGGAGGTATTTGCCGTCCGGAGAGAAACGAACGGAGTAAACTTTGTCCGCGTGCCCTTCGATCACCGCGACTTGACGGAACATTTGCAGGTTCCAAACGCGGATCGTATTGTCGGCGCCCGCCGTCGCGCAAAAACCGCCGTCCGGAGAGAACGCGACGTCGAAAACCGGACCTTCGTGTCCGACTTGCTCAAAGCCGGGGCCGAGTTTTTGAGCGTCTTCGCGGTTCGGGAGCGTGCCGGCGTCGTTGACCGTCAACGTTTCCCAGAAGTAGACGCGTCCGTCGTTGCAGGCCGCGCCGACGTATTGCCCGTCGTCCGAAATCGCGATTCGCCAGAGTCGGTCTTGGGCGCCGCGATACGGACGGATGTTTTCTTGGTTGTTGATCGTCCAAAGGCGCCCGACGCCGTCGTAACTCGCCGTAACGACGTGCGATTCGGTCGGCGAAAGGATCGCGTCGGTCAGACCTTGGCGGTGCGCGTCTTTGTACGTTTTTTGAACGCGACCGTTGTTGACGAACCAGTCGGCTTTTTGTTCGTCGACGGCGCCTTCGAGCGTCCAAATTTGCGCGGTTTTGTCGCCGCTCGCCGTCAAAACGGCGTAACGGTCCGCCATCGTCGCGACCGAGAGAATCGGCTCCGTCGTATCGTGTTTGGCGTGAACGTATTCCGGTTCCGAGACGACGGTCGGCTGCCAAGCGGTCGAACCGGGAACGGGCGCGGTCGGGTCGTTCGGGTTCGCGCCGAAAGAAGCGGAGCCGCCGTACGCCGCGTCGGAGGAACCGTAAGAACCGTATCCGCTCGAACCGCTCGCGCCGAAGGAAGCGGAGCCGGAACCGGCCGGACCGTATTGCATGGAGGCCGCGCGGTTGTAAACGCCCGAGACGGCGGGGCCCTGCGCAAGCGCGACGTCGAACAGGAACGAGGTCGAAACGAGACCGGCCAAGAGGCGCGCGCCGACGACGCGGCGACGGGATTGCGAAGGCAACGACATAATTTGCTTCTCCGGAAAACGGCTGTTAAGGTCAAAATAGGGGCGAAGCGCGAAACGGGCGCGGCGCGCGACGGGAAGGGGACAAAAGGAACGAAACGGCGTCGGCGAACGCAACGCGGCGCCGACGGGCGACGGTTCCGAGTCGGGCCCGAGGGGCGGCGCGAAACGGAAAAATTTGCTCCCGAACGCGACGGCTCCTTTTATTAGTTTAAACATACAAAGCGAAGAAGTCAAGAATTTCGTCGACTTTCCTTCAAAATCTCCGCATTTTATTCAAAAAATAAACGGGATGCAACGATTTTGACAATTGGGGAAAGTCGCTTGCGGAAACGCGGAGGAAAAGCGAAGGAGCAAAGGCGCCCCTTAAAGCGGTCTCGGCGACTTTAACGGTCGAGTGAAAAAGGACGACGGCGGAAAACGGGCGAGCGCGAGAAGACGCGTCGAAGGCGAACGAGACGCCGAATGTTAGGGCGGCGACGGTCGCGACGATCGTTTGGGTTTTAAGGGAAAAAGCGGTTAAACGAGATTTAACGGCGGTTTGCGTGAAAAAGCGACGTCGCGAACTTAGAAAAACGGGCGCGCAAGGTGAAATTTTTAAAAAAACAAGGGGTTCCCCCCGAAAGTGGGGTTACTATTTACGCGAGTTTGTTCATTATATTAATATAGTGGAAAAAGAGACGGAATCGAGACTTCTCGTAAAAATTTTTCCGCGAAAATAAAAGAATCGGCCGTTCTCGGCGGCGCGACGTTGAAAGCGTCGCGAGCGCGGGGGCGGCGAATCGTTGAAATCGAATCTCGTCGAGACGAACGGCGCGTTCCGGGAAAACGCGTCGGGGGTCGTCGAGGCGGGCGGCGAGCGCGATATTAGAAAATATACGTCGAACCCGGTTTCTTGCAAGCGGGGGGGCGCGGATTTTCGTCGATCTTTTTCGACCTTTTTTCGCTCGCGTCGGAAATCGATTCGGTCGGCTTCGGACAGGCGTCCGTCGTCGCTTGGAGGACGCGCGTCGGCGCGTCTTGCGCTTAACGATCGGCGGCGTTCCAACGTTGTTTTGCGGCTCTTTTGGGAGTCGGCGGGCGACGACGGTTTCTTCGGCGACGAGGAAATCGGCGGCGCGCGGGAAAAACGGCGTTTGCGGAACGCGTCGATAGTTTTATTGAGAGCGAGTAGATAAAATGGGTATTTTAGCCATTCAATACCAAACGGTCGACGACGCGCCGATTTTGATCGCGTTGAACCGCGAGGAAGAGTATTCCCGACAGTTTCAGCCGCCGCGTATTCAATCGGGGCGACCGCGCGTTGTTTGCGGGCTCGACCGAAAATCGGGGGGGACTTGGGCCGGCGTCAATCAACACGGGATGTTTGTCGCCGCGTTGAACGCTCCGAAACGGGCGATTCCGTTCGATCCGAGATCGCGCGGCCTTCTTTGCAAAGAGTTGTTGTCTTGCGCGAACGCCGAGGAAGCGCTCGAACGCGCGATTTGCGAGCTTGAAACGGGCGGATACGCGGGCGTCAACTTCCTCTGCGTCGACCGAACGAGCGGCGGCGTCGCTTACGGCGGGACGGAAATCGGCGTCGAGCGATTGCGACCGGGGTTGCACCTGTTGAGCTCGAATCGTTTGGACGACCGCGAAGATCAGCGGCAAGAGTACGCGCGGCGGTTGCTGACCCTTCACCGGCTCGACTCGGCGGTCGCGTTTTTGGCCGCGGCGAGCGGAACCTTTTCGCGAACGCCCGACTTCGCCGGAAAACGCGGCGTCGTCGTCGCGGAGCCGAATTTCGGGACGACGTCGTCGATGTTGGTGTCGCTGACCGAGCGGACGCAAAAGTCGATCATGCAGTTCGCGAACGGTTCGCCGAACGAAAAGCCTTACGAAGACGTTTCCGCGCTCTTGCGGCAAGTCCTTTCGACCGACCGCGCCTCGCAAAAGAAGGCGAAAGCGAAATCGCGTTCGGAAGAGCAAGTCGACGATCTCGCCGAACGCGAGGCGATCGAACAGTCGAGTTGACGACGCCCGCCCAACGATTAATATTAGCGCGTCGCGGCGACGGCGGGCGACTAAAACGGCGCGAATTGTAAAACGAGCGAAAAGGGGGAAAAAATGCGTCCTTCGCGAAGAACGTTTTTGACGCGATGCGCCGTCGGCGCGCTTTCGACCGGAGTTTGCCGTTGGAAGACGGCGCCGAGTGGAACGTTCGCGTTCGGCTCCGAAGTCGGCGACGTCGCGTCGCCGTTAAAGCCGCTTTACGCTCCGGACGAAAATATCCGAATCGACGCGACCGAACGAACGTTTCATATTAGTTCCGCGGTCGAAATGTTCGAGCAATACGACGACTTGCCGGAAATTTGGGCCGACGCCGGCGTTGCCGACGCTTGGCTCTGCGCTTGGTTTTACGGCTATTTCCCGTATCCTTGGGACAAGCTCGATTACTGGTTGGGCCGAATCAAAAAAGCCGGGTTGCGACCGCATTTGATTAGCGTTCCGTTTTGCCACGGCGGCGGCGCGCTCGACCCTCGCGACTCGAACTTCCCTAACCTCCCGCCGGAACATTGGAAAACGGCGAAGCGTTGGGACGGTTCGGAAAACTGGGGGTTTTCTTGGCATTCTCCGGCCGACGTCGAGAGCGCGGAGGCGATTCGAACGTTGAAAGCGCGGTACGGCAAGTTCAATTACTTCCTCGACGACGACTTCCGTTTTGCGTCGTCGCCGGGCCAAATCGGCGGTTGCGTTTGCCCGGAGTGCCGCGCCGACTTCCTAAAAAAAGCCGGGCTTGCCGAAAACCGTTGGGAAGAGACGCTCGACGACCTGCGCAACAACGCCGACACGCCGCTCCTCCGCGCTTGGGTCGACTACTTCTGCGACCGTTTGACGGCGTGTTACCGAACGCAACAAGCGGCGGATCCGGCGGTCGACGTCGGGATAATGGTCATGTACATGGGGTGCGAGCGCGGCGGGATTCGGCTCGACGACTACCGCGATTCGCTTTTCCGCGTCGGCGAGGGGATGTTTAGCGACGCTTGGTTCGCTCCGCCGAAAAGCAAGACGATCGAACTCTTTAGCTCGTTGTTGCATCGTCGCTTTTGCGCGCCGGGTCGAGCGTTCAGCGAGACGACGGTCTTTCCGGAAGGAACGCTTTCGCCGGAGAATATGGCGTCGAAACTGTCGGTTTCGACGATTTCGGACGTGCGCAACACGTGTTTTATGAGCGGTTTGCGCGCGATTCCGCCGCAAAGTTGGCCGATTTTGTCGGCGCGAATGAAGGCGGAGAAGGCGTTCCATACGCGCTTGGGCGGGTCGAAATTAGCCGGGCCGTTCAAGCATTTTTACGGCGTCGCGTCGCGGTATTTGGGCGGCGAAAACGCGTATTCGCTCTTCTTGGCGCTCGGCGTTCCGTTCGAGGTTTGCGACGAGATACCGTCGGACGGGTGGACGTTCTTGAGCGACGGCGACGCGGCG
>JAZNJF010000241.1:0-4220 GCA_045577885.1 Thermoguttaceae bacterium
AAGGCGCCGCCGTCAACTCGGCCAACTTGCGCCCGACGTCGAGACGAATCGCTTCGAACTCCGCCGGATCGCTCATATACCGCGTCGCGAACCGCCCGCAACCGCATTGCAACGGCAGATAGTTCAACGCTCGATCGAGAACCGCTTGCGCCTCGCCCCGCTCCGGCGTCCCCGGCTTCGTCTTCGTTTGAATCGCGTCTCGCAAACCGACGAGCCAACCCGCGTCCTCGACGCCGCGACGCGCTTGCTCCGAACGCACCGAGTCGAGAATTTCGCCCGGCCGTCCGAGCAAGTCGCCCGGATAGAAGATGTACCCGTCGCCGTTCGGATACCGGACGTAATACCGAACGCCCGGTTGATCCGATTGCGAAATATAGAGATGCGACGCGGACTCGAACGGATCGCACGTATGCCAAGTCGCGCCCCAGAACTCGTATGCCTCGGCGCCGCGAGCGACGCAGGTATACGGCAGGAGCCGCTCGACGGCGTTGTACGGCGCGTCCAAGCACATTTGCCCGTCGGTCGTCCACCAGATTCGGCTTCCGGCGGCGCGAATTTTCGCCAACTCCGCTTCGCCGACAAGTCCGTAATGGCCGACGCCCCAAACGTCGAGATAGCCGAGCCATTCCGGCACGAAAACCCATGTGCTGCAGTAAATCGGGATTTTCGGGTCGACCTCGTGAATCATGTCGCAAAGCGCTTTCATTTGAACGATAATTTCTCGCTTCGAGTAGAACGGCTCGTCGGAAATGTACAAAACGAGATTATCGTCCCAGCCCTTTTCCTTGATATGTTCCCAATAAAGCTTCAGCTTCGCTTGATACGCTTTTTTATATTCGGGACGCAAAACGCTTCGATCGGCGTTCGCGTACGGGTATTCGCCTTCGTACGGTTTTTCGCCGTCGATTTCTTTCGGCGGCATTCCCCAACCAAAAAGATAAAATTCGTGCGGAAAATACCCCGCTTTCGCGCCAAGTTCGTCGAAAAAGCGGCCCGTTACGCGGTCGTATTCGGTCCAATCGGCGGTCGCGACGCCCGTTTCCTTATTATACGAGAATTTCGGCGCGACGGTCGGCCCGTCCGGCGCGAGCTTTCGCTCGAGTAATTTTTCGCCTATTTTCTCCAATTTAGCGGAACGCGCCCCTTCGCCGTAAAAATCGGCGGAGATGCGAGCGTCGTAAATCGCCGAAACGCCCGCGTCCGGCGCCTCGAACGGCAACACCTCGACGCGGTAAGGAACGACGCGAACCGTTCCCGTCGCGTCCGCCGACGGCGCCGTTTCGACCGAAATTTCGGTTTGCGTTAACTTTAACGCGTCCAAGTCGACCGCCGCCGTCGCCGCTTCTTGCGCCGACTCGCCAGAAACGCCCGACTTTTCTGTTTGCGACGACTTTTCCGCTTTCCCGCCGACGTCGCGCAAGACCAACTCGCCGACGTAAACGCCCGGAACGGTTTCCGGCGTCGTTCGGAAGCGGAGCCAAATCGCTCGGGTCGCGAACGCGTCGACCGGCGCGACGCCGACTCTCGCCAACGCGTCGACGACGAGCGAGTCGTTTTGCGACGCGGCCCGGCGACGTTCGAATTCGGCCAATCCGGCGGCGGTTTCGGCGGCGAGTTCGGCTCGACGGCGTTCGAACTCGGCGCGCGCCGCGAGATTTTCGGCGGCGGAGACGTCCGGCGTCGTTTTTCCCGTCTTTACCGTCTTCGCGGCGACCGGAATCAACGGGTCGGGCCAAAGTCCGATCCAGCCGTCCGACTGCGGCGTCGCGGTCGGAAACTTGCGCTTCGTTTCGAGCCCGGTTTCTTGGTAATACGAACTCGGATAATCGACAATAACGTTAGAAACGGCAAAAACCTCCGGCGCGTCGAGTTTGACCGTTCGTCCGTCCGCCGTTTTCAACTCCGGCGCCCGAACGACGACTTCAAGCCGCTCGTCCTCCGCCGACCGAATCGCCAGCTGAATCGTTTCCTCTTCGTCGAGCGCGAGCGCGCAAAACGCCGGATTCTCCGCGTCGACCGTTTTTTCGTCCGCCGCGAACGTCGTATCCGAGAAGACCTTGACGACCGCCGGAACGTCGAAAACGCCGGTTCGCCCGCCGAGGAACGCGATCGGCTCGGCGTTCTCGACCGGAGCGACAAAAACGGAGTCGTACCGCGCCGTCCCCCGAGTTTGGCTCGTCAAGTGCAGGTCGAGGAACGCGCAGTCGTTCGTCGTTCGGATCGCGCCGGTTTTGAGGGTCCAATCGGTTTTGCCGCCGACCGGCTTCCCAAGCGACGACATCCCGCCTTCGGCAAGCGCCCAGTCGGCTCGCCGCGAATGAATATGCAGGTCGAACGATCCGGTAAACGCCTTGGCTTCCGAATCGGACGAAACGACGTACCCGATCAAATAACAGCGGTTCGGCTCGACCGCGACGCGCCGCCGCCAACCGCGCCAACGCAACTCCGCCGTTTCGTCGACCGTCATTTCGAGCGCCTTCGAGCCGAGCGCCGCGACGCCCGGTTCGACGACTTTATACGAAACGCCCGGCTCGTCCGCGTCGCGCGACCAATCGGACTCGCCCGGCGGCAGGGTCGTTTTCGCGTCGACGTTTTCAAAATCGCCGTCCGCGACGATATTATTCTCCGCGAGGAACGCTGGAAGCGTCAACGCGACTTCGCCGGTTTTGCCGGTTTCGCCAATCTTGCCGGTTTCAGCGGTTTTATCGCCGCCGTTTTTCTTCGCGGCGCCATTATTTTTGTTATTTCCCGCAAAGTCGGCCGGGTTCGCCGTTTGGAGCGTCGTTCCCGGGAACGCTTGGTTCGCGAGATTCGCCCCTTCCGCCGAGCGTCGACCGGCGCCGCCCTTCGCGTCTTTGCCGGTTTTGCCGGTCTTTTCGACGACGGCGAAGACGTTCCGCGCCCCGGCGACGACGTTCGCTTCGAAGAAAACGGAACCGTCGAAAAATTCGAGCGGCGTTTCTTTCGCGTTCAAGTCGAGAACGGCGAAATCGCCCGCTCCGAGCGTTCGCCCCCAACGCGTTTCGATCGGCGCCAAGTCGAGCCGAATCAGCCGCCGCCCGTCCGCCGACGGCGTTTCGACGCGAATAAGAACGCAACGCGCGCCCGAATATTGCGGAATCGCCAACTTTTCCGATTTTAACGTTTTTTCAACGGCGATTCCAAGTTTCGCCGGTTCGAACCGCTCCGCTCCGCGCGTCGCGTTCGGGTCGCCGCTCGGGTAAACGGTCGGGGTCGCCGGAATCGCGAACGTTTCGCCAATTCGGAACGAGCGAACGTTTTTCGGCGGGTCGACGCCGGGCTCTTCGATCAACTCGATCTCAACCGCGTCGAACCAAGCGGTTCCGGTTCCGCGCAAGACCGTCCCGAACTCGAGCCGGTTTGCGTCCGCCGGAACGGAGTAAACCTCCGAAAGCTCCGTCCAACCGAACTCCGTTTTATCGCTAAAACCGAGAAGCGGCGCCGCGATCATCGGCTTTTCCTCGTTCCCCAAGTGCAGGTACCAGCCGACCGTCCCGCGAACGTTTTCGCCGCGAACTCGCCCGGTAAAGCGGTACTTGCGCCCCGGTTCGACCGCGACGCCCCCTTGACGCGCGGCGATCCAAGACGGTTCCGCCCCGTCCGCGACGTCGCAACGGACGCAATTTCGTCCCGAAAACGGGTTTTCGTCGACCCAACGCATCGAACGGTCGGCGCCGTCGACGTCGAACCGCCAACCGCTCGGAACGTCGCCGGTTCCCGCTTCAAAGTCGAGGTTCGAGAGCCGCCGCCGAATTTGCGAATATTGATCCGGATGTCCCGTCGCGCGGTCGTTCCCGGAAAAGACGAGATAACGCGCCGTCGATTTCGCCGCGACGGTCGCCGGAATCGTCAGCGCAAAGCCTTCGCCGATTTCGCCGCGCTCGACCGTTTCGCCGTCCTTATTAATAATATTGAAAACGAACTCGACGCCGTCCGAGTCGCAAAAGCGAACCGACTCCGCCCGTTCCCCGACGAGCGGCGCCGCGCCGTCGACCGGTTTTTCCGGCGTTCCGGCGATCAAAATCTCGACCGCCCGCTCCGACCAAGCCCGTTCGGTCGCGTTCTCGACGTACAGCTCGAACGCGTTCGCCCATTCGCCCCCGCCGTCGCGACAAAGCCGCTGCGAAATCGCCCGAATCTCCGGGGTCGCGTCCGCGCTCCAAACCGCCGACGTTCCAAGCGTCCCGAACGTTCCGAGC
>JAZNJF010000242.1:0-5391 GCA_045577885.1 Thermoguttaceae bacterium
ATTATTGTGCCAACTCCTTGGCTCACAGAACGACATGGCTACGATCCGACTTAATATTAGCAAAACAAATACCAAACGCCGTCCGTCAAGAAACGAACGCGCTCGACGCCGCCGAACGCTCTCGCCCGCCTCCCGTCAAAAACAGAAAAACGCCGTTCGAACGTTCGCGCCGAATAATATATCGTCGATTTTACCAAATCGCGCGGCGGTTTTAAAGCGGCAAATCTGAAGAAACGCCGAAATTTTCCAAAAAATCGAAAAAAACGCCTCGCGTCGACAACGTTCGCGTTCCCCAACCGCCTTTCGCGTCGTCGAGATCAAAATAACCGACTTTTTGACCGCCGAGCCAAAGTCAAACGGAAACGACGCGTTCAAGAAAACGTCGCAATTTCAAGAAAAAAACGCGAAGCCGATTTTCTTTCAAAAACCGACTTCGCGTTTTCCAGTCGCGTCGGGCGCCGTTCGGACTCGCCGCCGTCGCCCAACGCTATTTAACGTCGTCCACCGGCGTTGCTTACCCTATTTAGCGTCAAAAAAATCGCGACTGCACGCCAGCGCGTCGGTCGCCCAACCGAGCTTGCGCTGCAGGTTGCGGTAATAACGGTTCGACGGAACGTTAATCATTCGGAACGAGAACGGCGCCTTGCGGACGACGACCAAATCGTCCGGCGTCAGCTTTTGCCGCGACTCGCCGTCGATCACCAAGTAAACCTCCCCGGCCAGCGCGCGCATCTCGTAAACCCGCGACGCGGAGTCGATCACCGGACGGAAGTTCAGCGTTTGCGGACTTAACGGCATCACAAGAACGGCGTCCAAGTCGTTGCGAAGAATCGGCCCTCCCGCGGAAAGGCTGTGTCCGGTCGAACCGACCGGCGTCGCGACGATGAGACCGTCGCCGCGAAACGTCGTTACCCGAGCGCCGTCGATCGCCAAGTCCAACGTCGCGGTAGTGAACGGCGGCCCGGCCAGAAACGCCGCTTCGTTGACGACGAGGCGGCTCGCGACGCAAACGCGGTCGGTCGAGCCGGGATTCCAGTTCGACGGCGCGGCCCAGTTCTTCAGCGTCGACGCGCTCGAAACCGGAACGAGAAAATCGCCGCAATTTTCCGAACCGCAACCGCAACCGGACGCCCGCTCGCAGTTCCCGACTTTAACGGTCGAATCGACTTTTCCGTCCAAAACGCGCCGCCAAGTGGAGCAAATCAGGAGCCGACGGTCGCGAACCTCGAAATTTCGGAACGCGTCGGAACGCAAAAACGCGCCGACTTCGTCCGGATTCAAACTCGCCAAAAAGCCCAGCGTCCCCAAATTAACGGAAAGCACCGGAAGTTGGCGTTCGTTCATCTGCCGCACCGCCCGCAAGACGGAGCCGTCGCCGCCGAAAACGATCGCCAAATCGGCTTCGATCTCCGATAAATCGAGTTTGTCCTCAAAGTCGGACGCGACGACGTCGACTTCGCTTTCAATCTCCGGGCGCAACGTTTCGACGCCTTGCAAAACGCCCTGTCGCTTTCCGTTCCCCAGCAAAATCGCTTTCTTTCGCATCGCGTCCTCCGTTCTTTCTAGTCTTTTTGAAAAACGCTGTTTTAGCGCCGTTAATCAAACAACGCCGTTCGCTTCTTCGTAAGCGGCGATTTTATCCTCGTAACGGAGGGTCAGCCCGATATCGTCCCAACCGTTGAGGAGATTTTCGCGACGGAAAGCGTCGATTTCAAACTTCATTTCGAGCCCGTGTTCGTCGGTAATGACGCAATTTTCGAGGTCGACCGTCAGTTTGTACGGGCGGAACTTCGCTTCGCGTTGGAACAGCTCTTCGATCTGCTCTTCGGTCAAACGAGCCGGCAAGTACCCGTTTTTGAACGAGTTATTGTAAAAAATATCGGCGAAACTCGACGCCAAAACGACGCGGAAGCCGTAGTCGGCGACCGCCCAAGGCGCGTGTTCGCGGCTCGAACCGCAACCGAAATTGCGGCGAGCGAGCAAAATCGTCGCGTCGCGGAACTCCGGACGGTTCAACTCGAACTCCGGATTTTCTTCGTATTCGTCGTTCAGGTAACGCCAGTCGAAGAAGAGGAATTTGCCGAAACCGCTCCGTTCGACGCGCTTCAAAAATTGTTTCGGGACGAGTTGGTCGGTGTCGACGTCGCTACGATCCATCGGGACGACCAAACCTTCGTGTTTGATAAACGCTTGCATATTTCAACCTTTGTATTCGGATTCGATTCGCTTAGATACCGGGGAACCAAACGCCCCCTTTATTATTAATAAAGGAAAAATCGCGCTCGGCTCTTTATTAATAAGGGGAAAATTTCATTCGGCGGCGAAATCGCGCTCCGCCGCCGAACGCTTCCTAAACCGTCGCGTCAGTTATATTTCCATTCGCGAATATCGACGAAATGACCGGCGATCGCGGCGGCCGCGGCGGTCGCCGGAGAAACCAAGTGCGTCCGTCCGCCCTTCCCCATTCGGCCTTCGAAGTTGCGGTTGCTCGTTCCGGCGCAACGTTCGCCCGGTTGCAGGCGGTCCGGGTTCATCGCCAAGCACATGCTGCACCCCGGTTCGCGCCATTCGAATCCGGCTTCGACGAAAATCTTGTCGAGCCCTTCTTCTTCCGCTTGTTTCTTGACGAGACCGCTCCCCGGAACGGCGATCGCGCGGACGCCGTCGGCGACTTTGTACCCTTTAACGACCGCCGCCGCGGCGCGGAAGTCTTCGACGCGACCGTTCGTGCAGGAGCCGATGAAAACCCAGTCGAGCTTAATCGACGTCATCGGCGCGCCCGCTTCGAGCGCCATATATTCGAGCGCGGCTTTCGCCATCTTCTTTTCGTCGGCGTTCGCGAAATCGTCCGGACTCGGCACGTTCGCCCCGACCGGAACGCTTTGCGCCGGGTTCGTCCCCCAAGTAACGGTCGGCTCGACGTCGGCGGCGTCGAAGCGAACTTCTTTATCGAACGAAGCGCCTTCGTCGGTCGCGAGCGTCTTCCACTCGGCGACGGCGGCGTCGAAATCGGCGCCCTTCGGAACGAAATTGCGACCGCGCAGATACTCGAACGTCGTTTCGTCCGGCGCGATCATCCCGGCGCGAGCGCCCATCTCGATCGCCATATTGCAGACGGTCATGCGGCCTTCCATCGAGAGCGCGCGGAACGCTTCGCCCGCGAACTCGACGACGTACCCGGCGCCCCCGGCGGTCGTCATTTTGCCGATAATGTAAAGGATAAGGTCTTTCGCCGTAACGCCTTGCGCGAGCGTTCCGTCGACGACGATCCGCATCGTTTTGCTCTTCTTTTGGCGAAGCGTTTGGGTCGCGAGGACGTGTTCGACTTCGCTGGTGCCGATCCCGAACGCGAGAGCGCCGAAAGCGCCGTGCGTGGCGGTGTGGCTGTCGCCGCAAACGATCGTCATGCCCGGACGGGTGTAGCCTTGTTCCGGCCCGACGACGTGAATGACGCCCTGCTCGATATCGCCGACGTCGTAAAGACGAATCCCGAACTCTTTGCAGTTGGCGCGGAGCGTTTCGATTTGCTTGCGCGAAATCGGGTCTTCGATCGGTTTCGAGCGGTCGGTCGTCGGGACGTTGTGGTCTTGCACCGCCATCACCTTTTCCGGACGGCGAACTTTGCGACCGGCCATGCGGAGTCCCTCAAACGCTTGCGGACTCGTAACTTCGTGGCAGAGCTGCTGATCGATGTAAAGAATCGCGTCGCCGTTCGCTTCTTGGTGAACCAAGTGTTTTTCCCAAATTTTATCGTACATCGTTTTCGGCGCTTGCGCGGCCTTGGGCGATTCTTGCGTCATGTCTACCTCGATGATAATGATGCGTTTTTTCTAAAACGGCGGCGCGGCGACTTTTCCCGCTTTTTCCGCCGTCGACGAACCGGCGGCGCGGGCCCGGAAGCGCAAAAACGCCGCGACGGAACGAAACGTTTATATTGTACCTCCGGCGCGCAAAGCGTCAAGCGGGGGCGGCGATAAACAAAGGCGACGTCGCGGCTTAATTTTGTTTTAGTTTTCAAATATTCAAAACCAATAAGTCGACCGCGTCCGGACGACTCTTTAAAAGCGTTCAAACGCGGTGCCGTTGATTTCCGTTACTTCGCCGATTTTTTCAAAGCGAGCGCTTTGTCGAGGAACGCGTCGATTTCGGCGAGGAGTTCCGGTTTAATATCGTCTCCCATTCCGGAAATGCCGTGCGTAAAACCGGCGTTTTCGGAAAACTCGACCAACGGCGCCCCCAACGCCTTCAACGACGCGGCCATCAGTTCGTTCTCCTCGACGCGGCACTTCCACTCGATTTTGCGGTCGCCGAGAATCAGCATCGTCGGCGGAAAATCTTTCGAAAGTCCGCCGAGAGGCGCGTTTGCGTCGATAACCGGGTTGTATTGGTCGCCCGGATATTTGAGGAGTTCCTTGACGTGAAAGTGCGTCGTCATCTGCCCGCTGACCGGAAGAAGGCCCGCCAACTCGCTTCGGTCGGCGCCGCAAGCGTTCAGCCATTTCGGATAGGCGCCAATCATTGCCGTCAGGTACCCCCCGGCGCTCCCCCCCGAAACGAAGACCGCGTTCGGGTCGCCGCCGTATTCGCCGATGTTGCGGAGCGTCCAAGCGGTCGCCGCCGCCGCGTCCTCGATAAAGACCGGAAACGGGACTTTCGGCGACAACCGATAACCGACCGCGACGATCGCCAAACGCCCCTCTTGAAACGACTTCAAACGCTTAAACGCCGACGGGACGTACTTCCCGCCGCCCGTCAAACCGCCGCCGTGAAACCAAACGACCGTCGCGAAACCGGGCTTTTTCGGATACAAGATATCGACGCGGCATTGCGATTTTTGATAATCGTCGGCGTCTTTCAAAATTTCAGACGAGTAATACGAAACGCCTTTCGCTTCCGCAAATTCGACCTTTTCTTGATTCGCGGCGCTGTTTTCCGTTTCTTGCGCGAAAACGCAACGATTCAAAGAGCCGTCGCAGCCGTTAAAGTTTTCCCAACCTCCGAAAAACGCCGCGCTCGCCAACGCCGCGCTCAACGCCGCCGCTTTCATCGATCTCGTCGAAAATTTCATCGTCAACCTTTCTTTTAAAATAACAAGACTTAAAAAGAATAACGCTTCATTAACAAAATTATTCAAACGTTGTTTCGCCGCCCGCTCGGCCCTTTATTCTTAGCGACGTCAAGATCGGCAAGCGTCAAAACTTATCGGTTAAAACGATTTTACCGTCGAAACGCGTCCGGTTCCGCCAAAATTCGCCGCGCCGCGACAAAACGGCTTTTTTTCCAACGCCGCTTATTATATAATGAACGCGACGTTTTTTCAACCGTTTTTCCTTACTTTCCGCATTTTTGGAGTCGTTACGATGAAACGCAAAACTTCGCTCCGCCGCCTGC
>JAZNJF010000243.1:0-32383 GCA_045577885.1 Thermoguttaceae bacterium
TGCGTCTCGGTAAACGCCGGACATATTCGCGAGATACCGTTCGGCGACTTCCGTTTCGTCGTTCCAAAGGTCGCCCCGCTCGACGAGCCGCATAATCCCGGTTCCGTAAGAAAGCGCGTTCGTCGACCCGAAGACTCGCGCCGTCGCAAGTTCCGCCGCTTCCTCGGGTTGCGTTCCGTTTTCTCGAACAAGCCGCTCCGTTATTTTCGCGACGTTTTCTCGAACAAAATTCGGAAACGCGTCGTCTTCCGCCTCCGCCGCCAACCGAACGGCGCGGTCGATCGCCTCGATCTTCGCTCCGAACGCGTCGCGGAACTGCCCCGACGTTTGAACGAGAACGTCGATTCGCGGCCGCCCGAGTTCGCTCGACGGAATCAATTCGAGTTCCGAAGCGTTTCCGCGCGAATCGTATTTCACCCGAACGCCAAGCAAATAAAAAACTTGCGCGATAGCGACGCCCCGCGTTCGAATCGACTCGCCCCCCCAAAGAACGCAAGCGACGCGACGCGGCCAAGCGCCGCCGTTCGCTTCGCGATGCGCCGCCAAGACGTCGTCGGTCAACTTCGCGGCCAACCGTTCCGCTTCCGGCGTCGGCAATTTTTGAACGTCGAGCCCGGCGAGGTTCCGCCCGGTCGGCGCCGCGTCGTTGTTGACTAAAAAGTCGCCCCCGGTCGACGGCGGAATGAAGCGCCCGCAAAGTCCGTCGACAAAGCGGTTAAGTTCGAGTTCGAACGAATCGCGCAACCGCTTCTCGGCGTCGTCCTTCGCAAGCGTCGTTTGCGCCGCCGTTTGCGCGACTTGCTCGTCCGTCCAACGCCTTCCGACAACGTGTAACCCGTTCGTAACGCTCGCGTCTTCGTAACGATGCAGAACCTTGTGCAACGTCTCGACTTGCGCTTCGTCGAAGACGCGTCCGGAGCGCTCGAACTCCGCCCGAAACGCCGCGTTTTCAAACGCTCGAAACGCCGGTTCGTCGAGCAAATCGTCGAGCAGATTCGACTGAAAAACCGCCGCGACGAGAGCCGCCGCCGTTTCGTTTTTGAGCGCGGAATCGGTCGTTTCCAAATACTCGTGAAGTTTCGCGTCGACCGTCTTTAAATCGCCGTATAACTCGCTTTGCGTAAAGGGCGGCGTGAGGTGCGAAATAATCGTCGCCCGCGCCCGCCGCTTCGCGAGAAACGCTTCGCCGATGTTGTTAATACTGTACAGATATAGGTGCGGTTTATCGCCGATCAAGGCGTCCGGGAAGCAGTTTTCGGTCGTAAACGCCGATTTCCCGGGAGTAAACTCGAGCGAACCGTGCGTCCCGAAGTGAACGACCGCGTCCGCCGCGAAACCGTGTAGCGCCCAAAAGTAAGCGGCCCAATAGAAGTGCGGCGGCGCTTTATCGGTTCCGTGAACCGCGTCGAAGTCGTTGTCGTTCTTAGAGTAAGGCGCGTCCTCCAAAACGTCGGTCGACGGTTGCGGAATCAGCGCGACGTTGCCGAATTGCAGACGCGGAACCAAAACGCCGAACTCGTCGCCGACGTCGCGCGTCATGTAGTCGCCCGGCGCCGCCCCCCAAACGTCGACGACGCGACGTCGAACGTCTTCCGTCAAATTTTCGCTAAACCATTTCCGATAAACGCTTTCCGAAACGAACTCCGGACGCGCTTCCTCGACGAAACGCTCGAAATCGCCGAGGTTCCATTGGCCGATCGTCCGCCCTTCGCGTTCGACTCTAAGTCGAAATTCGTCGAGCGTTTGCGGAAAATCCGCGCCCAAATCGAACCCTTCGTCGCGAAGCCGCGTCAACGTATTGTACAGCGACGGAACGACTTCGAGACTCTGCGCCGTCAACGCGCTCCCGCCCGGCGCCTTGTAAAAGAAAATCGCCAACCGTTTGTTCGCGTTCAACTTGCGACGCAACTCGACCCAACCGGCGCAACGTTCGACGAGCGCGTCGATTCGTTCCGAAAGCGCCCGACGCGCGACGAATCCGGTTTCGTCGGCGTCCTTCGTCGCGATCGCGGTCGGTTCGATAACGCCGTCGAGTTCCGGGAGCGCCGTCGTCAACGCGTAATACGAGCCGGTCGCGCCGACCGGTTGCGAACGGTATTCCGCTTCCGAAACGGAGAGGCAAACCGCCGATAACACCGGGCAATTCAACGACTTAAAAACGTCGACCGCCGCGCCGTCCGGAAGCGCTCGACCGCGCGGAAAGTAAATCGCTAAATCCGGTTTGACGTCGAGTAACAGATTTTTGTTGTTTTTCAAGTTGTAAATCGGGTAAACGTCGAAACCGCGCGCCTCCAACTTCGCGATCAATTCGTCCTGCGGCCCGCGTTCCTCCGCTTTAAACGGTTCGAGAAACGGCCCGAAAAGCGCGATTTTCGGCGAGTTAGGCGGCAAGGAGCGTCCGTCGGCGCCGCGTCGCGCTTGAAACGCTTCGAGCGTTTCGTCGATTTCCGGCCCCCAATAAAAATACCCGAACGGCGGCGCTTGTTTTGGCGACTTGACGTCAAACGCCAAACGCGACGCGGCGCCGTCGGTTGTCTTTTCCTTCTCCGCGTCTTGCGCAACGTCTTCCCAATAGAAGATTTCCGAGCGTTCCGAACCGCCGAAATTTTTCGTCAAAAACGCGGCCGCCGACCGAACGTTTTCCTCGCAAGGAAAGCTCAAATACTCGTAAAACGCCGCCGCCAATTCCGGCGAAACGTTCGTCGCTCCTCGCGCCGCGTCGAGCGTCGCCGGAAACGCAATTGTCGCAACGTTTCGCGCAAAAATCTCGTCGATTTTCGCTCGTTCTTCGTCGGTCGGCGTCCAACCGATCGCGCGAATCAACACGACGTCGCAATCGGAGAAGTCGGTCGACGCAAACGATTCGCGCTTAACGGTTTCCGGAGCGAAATTAGTTCCCTCGGTCGTCGAACGCCAAAGCGCGAAATCGGCGTCGCTCCAACCGACGAACGCCGCTTTAAACGTTCGCTTCGCGCGCTCGTTATCGACGGCGGTTTCGACCGACGCAACCGACGGCGTTTCGGGAAGTTGAGTCGACTCGTCGTTTTGACGACAAGAAGTCAAAAACGCCGCGACCGACGCCAAAAAAACGGCGGTCGCGACGCGCCGCGCAACGCCTCCGACCGCCGGCTTTAACACTCGACGTTTCAACGCGTTAAAAACGCCGCTCATTCGCTTTCTCCTCCGTTCGCGCTCTCGCCCGCCGCGTTTTCGACGCCGCGTCGCTTCTCTTTATCCGTCGGAACGTAAACGACTTGGCCGTCCGGAAGACGGTAAGCGCGTCCCAAAAGTTCGCCCTCGCCGCTCCCGTTTTCGCCGCTCGCCTTGTACCGTTTGAGTTCGCGCCCCTCCTTCACGACCAGCTCCATATCCGGTTTTCCCGGGTTTACAACCGCCGTAAAGTCTTCGTTTTCAAAGAGAAGCGGCGATTTCCAATACGTCGCCAACGCGACGATCAGCGCGACCGCGAACACGATCGCGACGTCGAATAAATTTTCGACCCCGGCAAGGAGCGACTCCGACGGCGCGTCGAACGCTCCGGAACAAAAACGCCCGCGCTTTCTCATCGTTCGCCTCCGTTTTCGCTCTTTTCATTTTTCGCAACGTCTTTATTTTGAACGCGTTCCGATTCGTCGTTTTCTTTCGTCTTCTTCGCGGTTTCGCTCAAGCGGTCGAGCGCGAAATTCAGGAAGACGACGTCGCGTCGGAAGCGGCGTTTTTGCGTCGTCAAGACGAAAGAGCTTATCAGCGCGACGGTTAGGCCGACGACCGTCGTCGAAAACGCGACGACGAGATTCGTCGCCAACGTCTCCAAATCGCCCTTCGCGAGTCCGAGAAGCGCGGGGCCCAGCGGTATTAACGTTCCCATTAACCCCAGCGCCGGGCCCGTTTTAACGAGACGATCGACCCGTTCGCAACGCTCTTTCATCGCGTTTTGCAACTCCGCGACCGTCTTCTCGACGAACGGTTCGTCGGCGATTTTTTCGGCGAGCGTCGCGAGCGTTCCAAGCGTTCCCGCCGCCGTTTGCGACGCGACCGTCGTTTTCAGAAGCGTTTGCGCTTCCGTCGCGTCGGCGTTTTTTCCGCTCGACCAAAGCGTTTCCAACTCTTGCCGTTTCGCAAGTTCGGCGCGTCGCGACAAACCTTCGCGAAGCGTCGTTCCGACGAACCAACAAGAAGCAAAGAGCGCGGCGAGGAGCCCCAATTCGGTCGGAATCAGGAGCGCGGCGGAGATCGTGTAAAAAATTTGCGTCAGCGCGGCGGTCATTTTATTTCCTTACTTTTCAACGCGTTCCCCCCCAAACCGACAACGCGTTTTCTTCTTTTCTTCTTTTTGTCTTTTGTTTTCTTATCGTCGACGCGACTTTTCGCCGCGTCGCAAGTCTTTTTAGCGCAACGTTTCCGTTTCGTTTCCGGCGATCGTCGCGGCGGCGCGCCAAAGGTTCAAATCGACCGTATCCGAAACGAAAGCCGCGCTTCCGTCGGCGTTTAGCGCGATCACGCCGCCGGGGTGAGCGCTCCGCGCGGCGAAAAAGCCGTAATTCGAGACGTAAATATTCGGCAAGCGCGAGTTCGGCGCCAAAAACGCGTTAAAGAGCGTCGAATCGTACTTGCCGACGATCCAACCTTTGCCGACGTCGGTTCGCCATTTCGGCGCGGTTTTCAGCATCGCTTCGAGTTGCGCTTCGGAAGCGTCCCGCATTTGCGCGTATTTCGACGCGTTCGCCGGCGAAAAGTCGGCCATATAAACGCTTCTCATCGTTGGACTTTCGACGATTTCTTCGAACGCGACGTCATTTAAATCTTTCGTTCCGGCGCCGACCAAGTATTCCGACATAACGACGGTATTACTCGTCCCGTCCGTAAACGCTTCAAAACCAAGGTTGGAGGCGAAATAAAACGCGCCGTCCGACGGCCCGCCGGCTCGTTCCGCCTCGGCGCCGGTCGAGAGCGAACTGTTCATTCGGAACGTGTTCCCGGTTCCGCTTCCGACGCAGTAGACGTAATTGTTCGTCGCGTAAACGTCGTTAATATCGTCGGTTACGGTCGCGGGGCCGCCGCCGTCGCTCGGACAGCGCGTTCCGGAAAAAACCGTTCTCGCCGGGACGACGTAAACGTCGTTCAGTTGGACGCTTCGGGTCGAACCGGCGCGGTATTTGTACAGGTCGACGCTTAAATCAATCGTATAACGCAAGTTCGTCTGCTCGACGTAAGGCGCCAAATGCGCGTGCGGCGACACGCAGGAGTTCGCGCGTTCGCTCAAGCTCGGCAGCTTGTCGAAGACCGAATGATAGTTCTGCAACGCGACGCCCCATTGCTTTTGGTTGTTCATGCACCGCATCCGTCGGGCCGACTCGCGCGCCGCTTGCACCGCAGGCAACAGCAGGCCGATCAAAATCCCGATAATCGCGATCACGACCAACAGCTCGACCAACGTAAAACCGCTAATCGGGCTCGACGCCAAACCGCCCCGCCGCCGCGTTTTTACGTTCTTTCCCATTTTCGCCATTCTCTTTTTTCCATTTTTATTTCACAAGTTCGCTAAACTCGCGCAAAAATTAAAGACGCCTTTCATTATACCGGAAAAACGCGGCCTCAAAAGCGGGGGGAGCAAATCCCGACCGTTTTTGTCAACTTTCCCCAAACGCGCGTTTCCTTTCGCTATTTTCCGCTTCTTGCCTATTTAACCCAAACTCTAAAGCGCGGCGCCGAAAAAAAATCAAAAAAAGTGGTCGCAAGGAAAAAAACGCTGGAAAACGGGCGGCGTTTCCGTTATAATCGAAAGGAAAATCGCCCCCGACTCGACGGCGAGGGGGCGCGCCATTTTAGCACATTTTCGTTTTACGGAGCGTTTTATGAACGTTTATTTAGGGATCGACGTCGGCACGTCCGGCGTTAAGGTGTTGGCCGTTCGCGCCGACGGTACGATTCTCGCAAGCGGCGTCGGGGAATACCCGCTTTACGCGCCGCGTCCGCTTTGGTCGGAGCAAAACCCGGACGACTGGTGGAACGCCGTCGTTAAGGTCGTTCCGGAAGTCGTTGCGAAAGCGGGCGTTAAGGGGAGCGACGTCAAGGCGATCGGCCTTTCCGGGCAGATGCACGGCTCCGTTTTTCTCGACAAAAACGACAATGTTATCCGTCCGGCGATCCTTTGGAACGACCAACGCACCGCCAAGGAATGCGTCGAAATCGAAGCGGCGGCGGGCGGGCGCGACAAGCTGATCGAAATGGTCGCAAACCCCGCGATGAGCGGCTTTACCGCGCCGAAAGTCGTTTGGCTCCGCAACAACGAACCGGAAAATTTCGACCGCGTCGCGAAGGTTTTGCTCCCGAAAGACGAAATCCGCCGCCGCTTGACCGGCGAATACGCGACGGAAGTTAGCGACGCCAGCGGAACGCTCTTCCTCGACGTCGCGAATCGGCGTTGGTCGAAACCGCTCCTCGACGCGCTCCAACTCGACGAATCGATTCTCCCGACCGTCTTCGAATCGGAAGACGTTACGGGGCGTCTTACGCCGCAAGTCGCGGAACAACTCGGGTTAACGACCGACTGTCTCGTCGTCGGCGGCGCGGGCGACTGCGCGGCGGGCGCGGTCGGGAACGGAATCGTTCGCAGCGGCGTTCTCTCGACTTCGCTCGGCACGAGCGGCGTCGCGTTCGTTCACTCGGACGAAGTTAAATACGACAAACTCGGGCGCGTTCACACGTTCTGCCACGCCGTCCGCGGCAAATGGCATATGATGGGCGTTACGCTCTCGGCGGCAGGTTCGTTGCAATGGTTCCGCGACGCGCTTTGCCCGGAACTTTACGAAAAAGCTAAAGCAAGCGGTCAAAACGTTTACGAACTCCTGACGGCGGAAGCGGCGGCGACGCCGATCGGCGCGGACGGGCTCTTCTTCCTCCCGTATTTGAGCGGTGAACGGACGCCGCACGCCGACCCGAACGCTCGCGGCTGCTTCGTCGGCCTCACCCTTTCGAGCGACCGGGGTCGAATCGCGCGCTCGATTATGGAAGGCGTCGCTTACTCTTTGCGCGAAGCGATCGACATTTTCCGCGGTCTCGGCGTTCCGGTCGGCGAAATTCGCGCGTCCGGCGGCGGCGCGAAGAGTCCGTTTTGGCGCCAAATCCAAGCGGACGTTTTCGGGAGCAAAACGACGACGCTCAACTCGGAAGAGGGCCCGGCGTTCGGCGTCGCGCTCTTGGCGGCGGTCGGCGGCGGCGAATACTCGAACGTCGTCGAGGCTTGCGACGCGACGATCCGTCAAGTTTCGGAACTCGCGCCTAACCCGGACGCGCAAAAGAAATACGACGCGGCGTTCGCGGTTTACCAACGCCTTTACCGCTCGCTGAAAGCGGACTTCGAAGCGATTTCGACGCTCGGTTGACGTCGCGTCGCCGACGGCGTTCTTAATAACGCGCCGTTAATTTTTCAACGCCGTTCGAGGCCGCCGCTCCCGTCGATTTTTCGACCGCGAGCGACGGTCGCGACGGCGTTTTGTCTAAACGGAACGTTCTAATCGCGACGAACGCAAACGTTAAGCCGGAAGCAATAAAGAAGGCTTCAATGAAAACGGAAAATCGATTCGTCCCGTCGTCGCGCGGCTTGTCGAAAGTTTGCGCTAATCGCCGTCGCTCTTCTTGCCCGCTCCTGCGGCGTCAAGAAATAAAAAAACTCGACGCTTTCCGAGGAAGCGTCGAGTTTTTAACGGTTCGACGTTAAACTAAGTCGAGAAGACGCAAACGCTTAGCGCGCCGCGACCGCTTCGTTCGAGCGGAGGCTGAGGTTGAACGCCAACGCGGTTTCTTGACCGGCGGTCAGCGTCGCGTGTTGAACGTCTTCGAAAACTTGACCGTTGCGAACGGCGACGACGCGAATTTCGAACGAATAAGTTTCGCCGAACTCAAGGCTCTTCGCCGCGAAGGAACGGACGGCGCCGGTTTGCTTCGTGCGGTAGCCGTTGACGTAAACGATCGCGTCTTCCGGAACGAGCATATTCAGAACGCCGGAGCCGAGCGTCGGATTCGGTTGCGGAGTCGGAACCGTTTCCGGAGCGGCGGCGGGCGCTTCAAGTTGTTGTTGCGGCGCGGATTGCGGAATCGCCGGAGCCGCGTCTTGGTACGTTCCGACCGCTTGCGCGTCCGTTTGGAGCGCCGGAGTCGGGGTCGAGGAAACGCCGGCGTCGAGACCGCCCGCTTGCGGCAACCCGGTTTTCGGATCCAACGGGTTCGTTTCGCCCGGGACGTAACCGTCGCCGCAGCAACGCGGAGCGTATCCGCCGTCGCAGGTCGTTTCGCAGGAAGTCCAGCACGGGTCGCACGGGCTCCAGCACGGATCGCAGACCGTCCAGCACGGGTCGCAGACGTAAGCCGGTTGGCAGAAAAGGCTGCAGTTGGAGAGGAGGTTGCGGACGCCGCGAAGGACGTTGCGCACCGGTTGGCCCGGAATATACGGCGCGCGATAACCGCCCCAAACGGCGTAAGGTTCGCACGGGTCGCAAACGAACGCGCAAGGATCGCAATCGACCGCCGCCGGGATGCCGCCGCCGTAAACGACGCCGGTTTCGTCGCCGCAAGTCGCGCAACCGGAATAACTTTCGTTCGCGGCGCTCGCGAAGAACGGAGCCGGAGCGGCCATTTCGCCGATCGTCAACGCTTCGCCCGCGAAGAAGGAACCGTCGTCGACGACGTATTCCGGTTCGGCGCTCTTGAAGAGCCCGCCGTCGAAAAGACCGCCGAACGCAAACGCGCTCGGAGCGGTCGCCAAAAGCGCCGCCAGCAACGACGCGCGCAACGTCAAACCGTTGATTTTCATCTCAAAAACTCCTCTCGAAATATGGAACAACGTCCGCGGACGTTTTTATTCGCTTTCTCGCTATTGCGACGCGCCGCGAAATTTCGCGTTTGCGTCGAAAAGTCGTCGACCGGCGAGTCGTCGGGCTTTTTCTTCAAAAAGAAGCGACGACGGACGCGGCGTTTTCCGCGTCGAACGCGACGCTTGTCGACGGGACGCGCCGCGCAACAAAATTAACGAAGATACGCAAACTTCCCTGCTTCGCTATTTTGTCTATATTTTCTCTTAAAATTGCGCTTTGAAAAGCCCCTATTTGCCGTTATTTTCCCCAATTTCTCAAAAAAACGGTAAAAATTAACGGTTATAACGGCGCCAACGTTGTTTCGTTCTATTTCCGCAACGTTTTTAGGGCGTTTCGGCATTTTTCGCGCCGTCGCCGACGAGATCGGGCCTGCCGACGACGTTCTATCGGGACTATTATCGCCGAACCTTGCGCGGAAAAGCAAAAAAAACGCGCGCGGGCTCACATCCGTCCCTTCCTTTAAAATCGCTACAACCGTTCTTTTTATTTTCTCCAACCTTCGCGCTTTACCTATTCCAACATTTCCAGCGTTGCGCAATCAAAATAATTAAAAAAAAACGAGAAAATTTTGTTGTTTTTCTCGACCGTCTCCCCAACTTATTCGTCGTCTTTAGTATAATGGAGATAATCGCGCCGCGTCGTTCGCCCGTTCTTCCGTCGATTTTAAACTCGAATCGATTCGGTTAACGTTCGGGCGAACGCCGTCGCGGCGCCGCTCGTCCATCGGTTTGTCGCTTTTCCAAGGAGAAAGACACAATGACGCCAACCTCAAATCGGCGCGCCAAACGCACTCGCCGTTTTGCGCCTTCCTCTCGCCCCAAGTCGCGACGTTCTCGAACGCTCGCCGTCGTTTCGACGTTTGGCTCGCTCGCCGCTCTCGCCGCGGTCGCGTTCGGATTCAACGATTTCCGCAACGCCCGAACGTTCGCCGTCGTTTCGACGTTCGCCCTTTTCGCCGCGCTCGTCGGCGGAATCGCGATCGCCGCTCGTTCCGAAGCCGCGCCGCCGCTCCGACCGAACCGCGTCGTTCGTCCGGTCAACCCGACCTCGCCCGGCGGCCCGGTCGCTCCGGACGCGGCGACGAAATCGAATCTTCCGTTCGCCGGAATCGCGACCCGAACGCCGGAAGAAAAAGCGCAAGAACTCGCCGGCAAGTCGCCGTCGGAACTCCTCGACGCCGCCCAAAAGTTGGAGAACGAAGGAATGAGCGCCGACGTCGCCGTTCTCTGCGAAGCGGTCGTCGACTCCGCCGAATCGACGGAATACGAAGCGCTTGCCGCGCTAACCAAACTCAAAAACGCGCTCGGGCCCGCCGTCTCGGAAGCGGTTTACGAACGAGCGACGCAGGCGCGCCCGAACTCTTGGCGGCTCAAACAAGCGTTCGCCAACGCGCTCGCTTGGAACGACCGAGTAATCGGCAAACTGGTCGACGGCGCTTTTGTTCGCTCGGAAGGTTGGGAACCGGACGCCCTCGACGGAACGGCTCTCTACCGCGTTCGCGCGCTCCGTCTCCTGAACGAAGCGCTTCCGCTCGTTCGCGCCGAACAAGCGACGCTCTTCCCGAACGGCCTCGACGCTCCGATCGACGAAAAGGCCGCTCAAACGCTAAACAAAACGCTCGGTCTCCCGACAAATTCCGTCTCGCTCGTCGCCGACGCCGGTCGAACGGACGCCGAAGCGCGGTTTCGCTCGACTTTTTACAACTTCTATAACAATTTCGCTAAAATGTTTAGAAACGCTCAAACGTTCAACGGCGAACGCGACGAGCGTTGGCGTCTGCAAACGAAAACCGACCTCGACGTTTTGCCCGATTGCGAACCGATTTCGCATCGTTACAACGCGTCCCGACGCCAAGGCGCCCCGGTCGACGCCGACGGCGACCCGATTTTCTTCGCGACGCCGGAAACGTTCGAAGCGGCCCAAAACGACGGCGAACGCGCGCTTTATATGGAGTCGCAAGCGTTCGCCGTCGGCAATCCCGCGGAACGCTTTCATCTCCTTCAAGCTCGCGGGACGAGAGCGCAAGCAACCTTTGGCGTTCAAACGCTTTCCGACTATTCGCGCTACTTCCCGTCGCGCGCCGACGAGCCGAACGCTCCGACGTCCGAAACCGGAATTTGGGATCTTCACACCCTCGACGATTCGGAAACGATCGCGAAATTGGCGACCGGCGTTAAACGCTTTAAACTCCCCGACGACGAGAATTGCCTCGTCCTTTGGCGCGAAGCGCTCGAATACGCCGACACGCCTCAGTTGGGAGTCGGCGCCAAAGAACATTTGCTGTCGTTAATCGCGAAGGAATACGAAAATCGCCGCCAATTCGACAAAGCCGCCGACGCTTGGCGCGAAATCGTCGACCTTTGGACGGCCTCGCGTCTCGGCGGCGGCTCCGAAGCCCGCGAAGCGCTCGACCAAATCCTTAACCCTTGGGGACGCTTCGACTTAGCCGCGTCGAAAATCAACGGCGACGAAACGGTCGTTTCTTACGTCGCCCGCAACGCCGACGCGATCGAATTCGTCGTTCGGGAAATCGACGCGACGAAACTTCTCGCCGAATTCCGTCAAGTCGCGAACTCCAACCCCGTCGGCGGCAAAGACTTATTCTCGCCGCAAATCGAATTTTTCCTTCAACGGCAAGGCGTCGAGAAAATTGCCGAAAAGTACCTCGGCCCCGAAGTCGCGCGCCGAACGGTCGAAATCGAACCGGAGCCGGGTCATTTTAACCGTCGACACGACGTCGCGCTTCCAATCTCGCGCGGCGGTCTGTTTTACGTCGAAGCGACCGCGAAAAACTCCGAAAAGACCGCCGAAACGACGTCCGCGTTCTTTTGGAAGCCGGACGCCGCGATCGTTTCTCGCTCAACCGCCGACGGCGAATACTTTTACGTCGCCGACGCGCTGACCGGCGCCCCGCTCGCAAACGTCGAAGCCGAGCTTTTCGTCGTCGAAACGAGTTGGAACCGCGACGGAAACCGCCGAACGCGCGCCGCTCGCTCCGAAAAGGTCAAAACCGACGAAAACGGTTCCTTCGTCGTCGAGAAAATCCCCGGTTTCGGCGGTCTTAGCTCGCTGCTTAAATCGTCTTCAAATCGTTATTACACGGTATTTACATTTGTCCCGTCCGTGAATCCGGGCGAACCGTCGCGTTTCGCTTACCTTGCGACGCAACGTCTCGACGCGCAACTGCGCCGCGCTCAAAACTTTACGAACGACGAAGCGAACGAACAAGCTCGAGCCTATTTCGTCTCCGACCGCCCGCTTTACCGCCCCGGTCAAAAGGCCGAGTTTAAGTTTTGGCTCGGAACGGCGAAATACGACTTGCCGGAAACGCATCTTTGGGCCGGCAAAGAAGTTAAGTACTCGATTACGTCCCCGCGCGGCGACGAAGTGAAAACGGAAACGGTCGTTTTGGACGATTTCGGCGCGTTCGCCGGTTCGTTCGAACTCCCTAAAGACGCTCAACTCGGCGTTTACAACGTTCAAATTCGTTCGACAAACGATCGTCGCTGGTACGGCGGCGGCTCTTTCCGTCTCGAAGAATACCGCAAACCGGAGTTTGAGGTCGCCGTCGACGCGCCCGCCGAGCCGATTACGCTCGGCGACAAGATTGAAGCGACGATTTCCGCGAAATATCTTTTCGGCGCTCCCGTTACCGAAGGCGAAGTTTCGTATAAGGTTACGAGAATGCGACACGACGAAACTTGGTACCCGGTTTTGCCTTGGGATTGGTTCTACGGCCCCGGTTACGGTTGGCTTCACGGCGACGCCGTGTGGTACCCCGGTTGGTCGAATTGGGGTTGGCGCCGTCCGGTTCCGACTTGGTTCCCCCGCTCGAGCGGCGTTCCGGAGGTCGTTCTCGACGGAACGGCGAAGCTCGACGCCGACGGCAAAGCGCAAATCGTTATCGACACGTCCTTTGCGAAGGAGCTTTTCCCGAACGACGACCAACGTTACGAGATTACCGCGGAAGTCGTCGACCGTTCGCGTCGAACGATCGTCGGAACGGGCTCCGTTTTCGCAACTCGCGACCCGTTCAAGGTTTGCGTTTGGACGAATCGCGGTTTTTACGACGCCGCGTCCCAAATCGACGCGTCGTTCCAAACGCGCCGCGTCGACGGCAAACCGGTCGTCGGCGAAGCGCTCGTTCGCCTCTTCAAAATCGAGTATCGCCCGACGAACGACGACTCGCAAACCGCGTCGCCGAACGCTTTAACCGCTCTTCAACCGGTCGAAACGGAAGTCTTCTCGAAGCGCGTCGCGACGAACGCCGACGGTTTCGGAACGCTTTCGCTCTCCGCCGCGGAGCCCGGCCAATACCGTCTCTCTTGCGAAGTCGAAACGGCGCAAGGGTTGCGTCGCGAAGGCGGCGTTCTCTTAACCGTCGGCGCGACGACGCGAAGCGCCGAAGCGAAAGCCGACGCGAAGAAAGAGGGCGGAGAAAGCGCGTTCCGCTTCGGCGATCTCGAACTAACGCTTGAAAAATCGGAGTTTAAAGTCGGCGAAACGGCGCGTCTCCAAATCGCGTCCGACCGCCCCGACGCGACGGTTCTTCTCTTCGAACGTCCGGAACACGGGCTCGCGCCAACGAAACCTCGCGTCGTAAAACTCGAAAACGGAACGGCTTGCGTCGACGTTAAAATCGAAAAGCGCGATATGCCGAACTTCTTCGTCGAAGCCGGAACCGTCTCGAACGGCGAGTTTTACAGCGTGTCCCGCGAAATCGTCGTTCCGCCGGAAAGTCGCGTTTTGAACGTCGAAGTTCTTCCGTCGAAAGCGACGGTCGCGCCGGGCGAAAAGACGAAAATCGAAGTGCGCTTGACCAACCTCGAAGGTCGTCCGGTCGTCGGGCAAACCGTTGTTACCGTTTATGATAAGGCGCTCGAACAGCTCGCCGGTCGCGGCCCGAACGACGAGGACGTCCGCAAATTCTTCTGGAATTGGCGCCGTTACGGACAATCGCCCGAATTTACGACAAACCTTCGCGAAATCTTCCGAATCCCGGAAGGCGCCGACTCGAAAATGCGCGATCTCGGCGTTTTCGGCGGCGCGATCTTCTCCGCTTCCAACGCTTTAGCGATGAACGTCGACGCGGAAGATTTCGCCGTCGTCGAAGAAGCGGCGATGGAAACGGACGCCGCGCCGATGATGATGAGCGCGCGTTCGGCCCCGATGGGGGCGATGGCGGCTCCCGCTCCCGAAATGGCGATGGGCGCGTCTCCGACGGCGACGCGCGCTTTCAAATCGAGCGCAGTTAGGGCGCGTAACGAAATCGCGACCGCCGCGGACGCGGGCGTCGCCGAAGCGGGTTCGTCGTCGCAAAGTTCGGCGCAACCGGCGTTTGCCGAAGCGAAAACGCGCAAAAATCTCGCCGACTTAGCGTTCTGGGCCGCCGACTTGCTTCCGAACGACGACGGCGTTATCGAACTGGAAGTCGAGACGCCGGAAAACTTAACGACTTGGAAGGTCGCCGCTTGGTCGGTCGGCGCCGGGTTGCGCGTCGGCTCCGGAACGGCGGAATTCATTTCGCGCAAAGACGTTATCGTCCGTATGCAAAAGCCGCGCTTCCTGACGCAAAACGACGAAGCGGTTCTTTCGGCGATCGTTCACAACTACCTCGACTCCGAAAAAACGGTTCAAGTTTCGCTCGAATTCGACGCGAAAAACGCCGATTCGCCGCGACTTACGCTCGTCGAAAACGCCGACGGAGCCGCGCTGAACGCTCCGGGAATTGGAACGAACGCCGCGACGCAAACCGTCGTCGTTCCGGCCTCCGGCGAAGCCCGCGTCGATTGGCTCGTCAAAGCGCAAAACGTTGGCGACGCGACGCTTACGATGAAAGCGTTGACCGACGAAGAATCGGACGCGATTCAAGAAACGCTCCCGATTTTGGAACGCGGTATGCCGAAGCAAATCGCCGTTTCGGGTATGATTCCCGCCGTCGACGCCGCGTCGCCCAACGCCAAAGCGCACGACGCTAAAGCGCCGCGCGAAGCGAAGTTCCGTTTGACCGTTCCGGAAGCGCGACGTCCTGAAACGACGAAATTAACCGTTCGTTTCTCGCCGACGCTCGCCGGGGCGATTTTCGACGCCTTGCCGTATATGATCGAGTATCCGTACGGTTGCAACGAGCAAACGCTAAACCGCTTCTTACCGTTGGTTATCGCGCAAAAAGCTCTCCTTGATTCCGGCGTCGACTTGGCGTCGCTCAAAGAAAAACGGGCGAACCTGAACGCGCAGGAACTCGGCGACGCTAAAGAACGCGCCGCGCAGTGGAGTCGCAACGCTTCGCACGAGGCGGTTTACGACGTCGACGAAGCGCGCAAACTCGCGCAAATCGGCGTCGACAAGCTCGTCGCGGCGCAATGCGGCGACGGCGGTTGGGGCTGGTTCTCCGGCGTCGGCGAACATTCGACGGCGGAAATGACCGCGCTCGTCGTTCGCGGGCTCGTTTTGGCTCGCGACAACGACCAAGCGGTTCCGGAACACGCGCTCCAAAACGGCGTCGCTTGGCTCCAAAACTACCAACGCGAAGAAACGCTTAAAATCTTGCGCGGCAAAGTTTGGAGCGACGAACGCAAGGCGAAAGTCGACGCTTGGCGCCTTTACAAAAACGGCGCCGACGAAGCGGACGCGCTTGTTTATTACACGTTGTCCGAAGCGGGAATTCGCCCGGTTCCGTTCTCCGAAGCCTTTGTCGATACGCAAGATACGGAAAACGTTTCGATTTCCGACAATCCCGCCGAACTCTTCGCGACGATGAAAGAGTTCCTTTGGGAAGCGCGAACCGAGTTGCAACTCTATCCGGCGTCAATGCTTGCGCTCGCGCTCGACGACGAAACGAAGACGCCGACGCAAGGTCAAACGCCGGAGCTCGCCGAATCGCGCGCCGTCGCTAAGTCCCGCGTTGAAACGATTTTACGTCGTTTGTCGCAATATCGCAAGGTCGACGACGAAAACCAAACGGTTTGGCTCGAATTGAACGCCGTTCCCGGTTGGTATTTTTGGCGCTGGCACGGTTCCGAAATGGAGACGCAAGCCGCTTACTTGAAGCTGTTAAGCCGCGTCGACGCCGAAACGCTCCGCGTTCTCGGACTCGCCGACGACGCGTCGCGCCTCGTCAAGTACTTGCTTAACAACCGCAAACACGCGACTTACTGGAATTCGACGCGCGACTCCGCCGTTTGCGTCGAAGCGTTCGTCGAGTATTTGCGTCGAACCGACGAACTCGCAACCGATTCAAAAGTCGAGATTTACGTCGACGGCGAACTGCGTAAAACGGTCGAATATTCGCCGGAAACGCTCTTCGAAACGGACGGAACGCTCGTTCTCGACGCGGCGCAAATCGCGTCGGGCGACCGCGAAATCGTCCTCAAAACGATCGGCGCGAATCCTTTGTATTACAACGCTTACCTCGAATTTTTCACGCTCGAAGACCCGATCGAAAAAGCCGGGCTCGAAGTGAAAGTCGAGCGGCGTTATTACAAGCTCGTTCCGAAGAAGGACGCGACGACGCTCGTCGAAGGCGGACGCGGTCAAGCGGTTGCGCAACGCGTCGAACGGTTCGAAAAGGTCGCGCTAAACACCGGCGATTCGGTTACTTCCGGCGATCTTATTGAAGTCGAGTTAATTCTCGAAAGCAAGAACGAGTACGAGTCGATTCTCCTTGAAGACCGCAAGGCCGCCGGGTTCGAGCCGGTCGAAACGACGAGCGGTTATAACGGCAACAATCTCGGCGCTTACGTCGAGTATCGAGACGACCGCGTTTGCTTCTTCGCGTCGCGAATTCCGCAAGGTCGAACGACCGTTTCCTACCGACTACGCGCCGAGACGCCGGGCCGCTTCTCCGCGCTCCCGACTCGCGTCGAAGCGATGTACGCGCCGGAACTTAAAGGCAACTCCGACGAGTTTAAGGCGAACGTTCTCGACCGCGAAATCGGCGGCGACGCCAAGTAACCCGACCTCGTTAAGGCGTTAAAAAAGGTCGAGCGTTCGTTCGCGACGCTCGACCTTTTCTTTTACGCAACCATCGGTTTTACTTCGGTTGCGTCATTTTTCTTCTTTATTTTCACGCGCGTAATACTCGCCGATCGCCTTCATCGTCGCGGTTGGATAGTCGGTCGCGAAGGAAGCGCACCCAGCGTCGAGAAGCGTCCAGTACGTCGACGCTTTGTCGCCGTTTGTCCAAGAAAGCGTTTCGAAGGTAACGCCGCGTTTGCGCAACTCGGTTCCGCAGTAACGCAAGACGTCGAGCGACGGCTTCACTTCGCCCTTATCGTCAACGACGACATGCACTTGCAACGCGTCAAGGTCGGCGAAATTCTCGTCGCGAATTTTGTCGAAACGCTCTTTCAGATCGTCCGCGGTTCCGCCCCAAGTCGTCGGCATCCAGAGCATCGCCTTCGAACGCGGCGCGACCTTTTTCCAAGCCTTGATTTCGTCGTACTTAGAGCTAGCCAAAATGATTTGCGGGTGAACGGCTTCGGTCGCTTTCGCCAAGACCTCGAAGTCGACTTGCTTCACGTCGAAGAAAATCAAGCGACGCGGGTCTTCTTGCAACGCGGCCATCATTTCGTCTAAGTCGGCCATTTGCTGACCTTTAAAGGCGTCGCCCATGTACGCGCCGACGTCGAGTTTGCGGCACTCCTCATACGTAAAATCTTTGACGCCGAGCTTCTTCACGTCCTCCGGAGCGTCCGGAATAATACGCTTGAAGTTGCCGTCGTGAAAGGACATAATAACGCCGTCTTTCGTCATGCGAATATCGGCTTCCGGCACGACGTTGATCGCCCACGCGGCGCGGAAAGTTTCAAGCGTCCCTTCCGGCGCTTCGCCGCCCATGCCGCGGTGCCCTTGAACGAGGATTTCCGCAAACGGCAGATGATCCTTAACGTTCCAATCGGCGGGGGTTTCCGCGTAATATTCGTCGAGCGCTTGGAACGTAACGTCCGGACGGTCGGCGCCGAAACCGGCGGACCCGGCGTCCATCAGCGCCTTATGGAACGCGACGTCGGTCGCTAAATCGGGACACGTTTTCGTTCGCCACGCCATCGTTTGGAACTCGATTCCGCGAGCGCGCAACTCGTCGGCGACTTTGCGTAAACACGCGAGCGACGGCTGCGGGTTCCCGTCGGCGTCCTTCGTTACGTGAATTTGCAAACGGTTGATTCCCTTGAAGTTATTGGCGCGCAGGTTTTCAAAGCGCGCTTCGACGTCGGCGTCCTTCATTTTGCCGAGCCCCATCCAAAGCGTCGCGTCGGCGTTCGGGCAAACTTCCGCCCAACGCTCGAGATGCGCTTCGTTACCGGACGTCAACGTTACTTGGAAGCGCACATCGTAAACGGCTTTCGCAAGTTGTTCGAAATCAACGTTTTTCACGTCGATCACAACGCGTCGCCGATTATTTTGTTTCAACGCGTCGCAAATTTCTTCGATCGAGATAATCTTTTCGCCTTTGAACTGTTCGCCGCGGAAAGACCCGATATCGAGCGCGCGAGCTTCGTCGAACGTTAAGTCCTCGACGCCCTTCGCTTTAAGTTCGGCCGGAGCGTTCGGGCAAACGCGGGCGAAATTGCCGTCGTGAAACATCAAAATCCGTCCGTCTTTCGTCGAGCGCACGTCGACTTCCGGCGTTCCGCCCATCGCCCAAGTCATTTCAAGAGACGACATACAGTTTTCCGGCGCCAAATCGCCCGCGCCGCGGTGCGCGACGACCGTTACCTTTTCGCGCGGGATATTGCGCAACGTCCAACGCGCTTCGTTACCTAACGTCGCGACCGGAACCGCCGCCAACAAAGCCGCGACCGTCGCCGCCGCTTTCGCCAAACCCAGATTCATACCAACCTCTTTATTTGTCTTACTTAAATCCAAGAAAAACAAACGTTCCGACGCTTCTCGAACGAACGCGCGAGCCGACGCTCGACGACGCCCGACTCGCAAAGGTCGGAGCGAAAAAAACAAAAGCGACGCGTTTTGAAAACGCGTCGTCTCCAATTATCGTTAAGCGTTTGCCTTGTGTCGCTTTACCGCGCGTTTCCCCCAATAAAACAACGCGCCGACGCCCGCTAAAGTCCAAAACCATATTCGCCAGGACGTTTCCGCCTCCTCGCGTTCGGCGTCTTCGTCGACGCGCCGTTCGCTTGTCTCCGCTTTCGATTCGAAGCCGTCGGTCGCCGCGTCGCACGCATTCTCAACAAAATTGCCGACTTCCCTCTCGTTCCACGTTTTTGCCGCCGACGCGTCCGCCTCCGCGACGAGGTCGTCGGTTTGCGCCGCGAACGTCTCCGTTCCCGCGACGAGGTCGTCGGTTTGCGCCGCAAGCGCCTCCGCTTCGGACGAGGATTTTCCCGCCTTCGCCGCAAGCGCCTCCGCTTCCGAAGCGACGACGGCCGTTTGCGTCGCTGATTTTCCGGCTGATTTTCCGGCTGATTTTCCAGCGGATTTTCCAGCGGATTTTCCGAACGCTTTGCCCGCGGCTCCGAATCCTCGCGCAATCGCTTTATAAATCGCTTGCGCCGCCGACCCGAAAACTTCCGCTCGCGCCGTCGTCGGAACGCCGACGACGCCAAACGTTAACGCTAAAATAAGGAAAATCTTCGTCTTCACCACATCCCCCTAAACGCTTTATCGTCAACGTTTCCGTCAAGTTCGGTTGCGAAACTTGGCGCCGTCGCGCGAACAACGTTCAACTAACGAGCGACGCGTCGAAGCGCGTCGCTCGCCGTTGCGCTAAACAGCGTCAATCAACAGGTTACATCGCGATATTATCCATTCCCTCGATCGCGGAACCGTCGACGGCGCCGTCGCCGCTCACATGTCCGCCGAGACCGCCGATGCCGCCCAGCGCCCAGTAACGACGACGCAACTCGTCCAGCGCGTTAAAAACTCGGCTCGGGTCTTCCATATTTTCCATCTTAAGGATACCGTCGGTAAGATCTTGCGTAAACAGACTGATCGTGCCGACGCCGCCTTGAAAATATTTTTGAACGAAGGTTTGCGAACTTTGAATATCTTTGACTTGCGCAATGTGCATCGAGTCGGTTTTCTTATTGAAGATGCCGCGCGTTACCAAAATCGTCGTCGCTTTCGGATTGTCGTCGTCGCACCGAATCTCAAATCTGACGCCGTAAACCGCGACGATCCATTTCCAAGCGCGCCAAATCCAAAGGAGCGCCGGAATCGCCAAGCAGACGATCCAAATCGCCAAAATTTTCACGGACGCCCCGGATTTCGCCTTTTCCGGCGCCGCTTCCGTCTCGCTCGGAGTCGACGCGACCGGCGCCGCTTCCGTCTCGCTCGAAGTCGACGCGACCGCCTCCGCGTTTTCCGCTTCCGTTTCCGTTTCGTTCGGAGTCGAGGCGACCGGCGCGGCGTTTTCCGCTTCCGTTTCCGGCGCGGTCGCTTCGACCGGCTCTAAATCGTCGAACGGCGCGACGACGTTCGCGTCGGCGGCGGCTTGGTTCGCGGACGGCTCTTCGCTCGGAATCGGCGCGTCGAGCGAAGCGTCTTGCGCAAACGCTTGATCCGTCAAGAATAACGACGCGGTCGAAACGGGCGTCGGCTCGGCTTTTTCCGACTTCGACTTCGTTCCGGAACAACTAAGTCGCACGGCCAAGGCGACGAAGGCGATCGTAACGATCGTCAAAAAAATCATTTCCGGATAAAACGCTTTGAAAGAAGGTCGTCCGGCGCGCCAAGGCCCGGCGGAAGCGCCCGCGTTCGCGTTCGCGTTCGCGTTCGCGTTCTTTTTTGTTTTCGCCATTATTTTAATCCTTGTTGGCTAAGCGTTGCTAAACAAATGAGATAACGCGCGGAAGCGTTCGACGCGACCGCCGAGTCGCTCCGCGTTATTATTATACCGACTTTGCGTTAAAAAATCAAACGCGAAGCGAAAAATTTTTTTCGACGTTTAAACGCGTTACTTCCAAACGTCGCGCTTCTCGAACGTCGTATGAAAGAGCGAGCGAGCGCGTTCGCCGAGCGGTTCGCCGACGAAGTCGCGGTAAAACGCTTGAATCTCCGGGTTGTCGCCGCTCGTTCGGAGCGCGACCTTCGCGTCGCCTTCGAAAAGACCGTCGGCGCGCTTTTGTCGCCAAGCGTCGTCCGGACGCCGCATTCCGCCGATCTTCGGTTGTCCTCCGCCGCCGACGCAACCGCCCGGACACGCCATTACTTCGACGAAATCAAAGTCGATTTTGCCGGTCGTTTTCAGCGTTTCCAAGAGCGGTCGAACCGCCGCCAATCCGCTCGCGACCGCGACGCGAACCGTTTTGCCGCCGATCTCGACCGTCGCCGTCTTCAACGCTTTCGTTCCCCGAAGCTGTTCGAATTGAAGAAGTTCCGTCGGCGGGTCGGTTCCTTCGACGACTTTCCAAAGGTTGCGAAGCGCCGCCTCCGCGACGCCGCCGGTCGCGCCGAAAATTTTCCCGGCCCCGCTTCCGTTCCCCAACGTCGAGTCGAACGGTTCGTCGTCGAGCGCCGCCGGGTCGACCTGCGTTTGGAAGAGCCAAGAGGCGAGTTCGCGAGTCGTCAGCGCGAAGTCGAGATCGCGAATCGTTTCTTTTTTCCAATATCGCCCGGCCGCGTTCGCGTTCGGCAACGTCGCCTCGAATTTTTTCCCAACGCAAGGGACGAACGCGACGTGCGTTATCGTCGCCGGATCGAGCCCTTTTTCCTCGGCGAAACGCGTTTTGATCGCCGCGCCTTGCGACAGAAGCGGGCTTCGCGTCGTCGACAAATTCGGGATAAATTCCGGATAAAACGTCTCGACGAACTTGACCCAAGCCGGGCAGCAAGAGGTGAAGAGCGGTCCCGCGTTCGGCTCGTTCAGGCGCGCCCAAAGTTCCCGCGACTCTTCCTCGATCGTCAGGTCGGCGCCGAACGTCGCGTCGAAAACGAAATCGAATCCGATCAGCCGCAACGCCGCCGCAAGCTTCGCTTCGAGGTTCGCGCCCGGTTCGAGATCGAACATTTCGCCGAGCGAAACGCGGAGCGCCGGCGCCGTCGTCGCGACGAAAGTACGCGCCGCCTTCCCGTTTTCGCTATTCTTCCCGTTTTCTCCATTTCCTCCATTTGCGTCCGCTTTACTCGTCGCTTCGTTTTGCGCCGCGAGCGCGACTTCTCGAATCGCCGACGCGACCTCGACGTAATCGAGCCGCTCGTGCAGGACGTTGAACTTGCACGCGGTTACGCATTGCCCGCAGTTTACGCAGATTGTCGAAACGCCGTCTTTTAACGCGTCGCGGCGGTACCAGTGCGAAATCGTTTGCGCCATGCACGCTTCGTCGCACCGCCCGCAGTTCGCGCAACGCCGCCGCTCGTACGTCAGCGACGGGTTGTCCGGCTCGACGACGACCGGATCGCAGGGCCGACGTTCGCGTTTGCGCAACGCTTTATACTCGCTAAACGTTTTGCAACCGTCGAGATGATAAGGAAATTCGTCGTCCGCGCCTCCGTTCGCCGCCGCGTTCGGAGCGACGCGGTCGAGCTCCGACTGAAAACCGCGCCCCCGTCCGCGTCCGGCGCCGCGCCCGCCGCCTTGCGCGAAGACGCCGCCTCCGCCGAGCGCCGCCGACGCGAGCCCGAGCGCCCCCGTTTTTAACGCTTGCCGACGCGGCATTCGCGCTCCGTTCGCCGCGTTTTCAACCGTTTTCGCCGCGTCGAAGGTTTTTGGAGTCTCCGCCGTTCCCGACGTTTCCAACGTTTCCCGTCTCTTCGCGCCGTCGTTTTCTTCCCGTTTCATCGCGATTCTCCCTTTTTTATCCGTTCGCTTGCGCCGCGACGCCGATTTCGCCGCGTTTTCGCTCGATTTTCCATTTTCGTTCGTCGATTTTTTATCGCCGCTCGTTTTCACTATCGATTATAAAGGCTCGACGGCAAAATCGCAAGCGGCGCGCCCCGTCGACGGCCGTTTTTCGCGTTTTTTCTCCAAATTTTACCGCCGAGCGAAACGGCCAAGCGGCGCAAACCGTCTTTCCGTTTTTATCGTTCTTTTCCAATTCGCCGCAAAGCGCCCGTCTTACGGTCGTTTTAATCCGCAATTTCAAAATAAGAAACTTAGCTAAAATAGCAAATTTCCGCAAAACGGTATTGGCGCGCTAAAAGAAATGGGGTATACTGTTTATAAGGGGGCGTTCCGTCTCGACGCGTCGACCGCAAACGCCCGCTTCGTCGGTCGCGACGTCCAAAACGCGCTTCGAAACGTCGTTTTCCAACGCTCCGACCTTTTGCCTTTCCTATTTTTCCCAATTTCCCGCATCGACAAGAGACGAAAGACCGCCTTATGAGCGCCCTACCCGTTTTGAACGTTTTTCCGCGACGTCGGTCGAAACGCCGTCGGCCCGCGCGCCTCGCGACGTCGACTTTTTCCCTCGGCGCCGCGTTGACCGCCGCGCTCTTTGTCGTTGCGCCGCCGCTCGAATCGCCGCGCCTCGCCGTTTTGGCGCAAACGCCGCAGACTTCGCAGACCGCGCAAACCGCCTCGACGCCGCAAACCGAAGACGCGCTCCTCGCCGCCGCGCTCGAACAGCATCGCCAAGGCAATTACGAGGAAGCGATTCAACGACTCGAAGCGTTTATCGCGCAATATCCGGCGTCGAAAAACCGCAACAAAGCGGAACTTTTCGCCGGACACGCTCGTCTTGCGTTCGGTCAATTTGTCGATCCGCAACAAACGGCGCTCGCCCGCGCGCACTTTCAATACGTCATTAATCAAGGAAAGAACGCGGAATACTATAAAGAAGCGACGTTTCATAACGCGCACTCTTATTTCAATCTGCGACAATATTCGGAGGCGCGCCCGCTTTTCACGCAATTTTTAACCGAGTTCCCGAAAGACGCTTACGTTCAATACGTCTATTATTATCTCGGCGTTTGCGAAGCGCAGTCGGGCGCCTATTCCGCCGCGCTGACTTACTTCGACCGCAACCTGACCGAATACCCCGACTCGCCGCTCCGTTGGACCTGCCGCCTCGAAAAAGCCGCGACGATCGGCAAATCCGGAAATTACCAAGAAGCGGAAAAACAACTGAACGCCTTGGCCGCGGAACCGGAAATTCCCGCGGCGGTCGCCGGGCAAGTCGTCGTTCAACGCGCGCTCTTGCAGATCGTTCAACAAAATTTCGACGAAGCAATCCGCATTTTGAACGAGTTTATTCAGCGTTACCAAAGCGACCCGAACTCGGCGCAAGCCGTCCAAGACGCCTATCTTTACGCAGCTTACGCCTACTTTGCGAAAAAAGAGTTCCAACGCGCGCTCTTGGTCGTCGAGCAAATGGAGCGATCGACGTCGACGATTTCCCCCGAAACCGCGCTCCTTAAAATTAAGCTGCTCGTCAACTTGAACCGCCTCGACGAAGCGGAAACGCTCTTAAACAACCTCGAAGCGTCGAGTTACGGCCAAGAAACGCCGGACGCGATCGCCGCGTATCGCGCTCTCGTCGCGTTGGGGCGCGGGCAATGGGACGCCGCGATTTCCTCGCTGACGACGCTCCTAAAAGTTCGTCCGACGGGCGGAAACGGCGTCGCGCTCAACTATTACAACGCCGGCGCCGCCTCGACGGGAACCCCGCTCGCGCCGCACGACTTCGTCGAAACTTGCGGAACGCTAATCCTTTCTTACGCAAGCCGTTACGCCGCGAAAAAGAACGCGGTCGACGAAGCGGCGCAAGAGGCGGTTTTCCGAGCGACGGCCCGTTACGCGCGCTCGCTCAACGACCCGGCGTTGAATTTGATCGTCGAAATGATCGACAAACGCCGCCGCGAAGCGTTAACGAAGCCGATCGACTCCGCTTCCGGAAGCGTTTCGGTCGCGACGCCGCCCGGTTCCGTCGCGCCGCCGCCCAACGCTTTTGTCAATCCGACCGACCCGAACGCGTCGCAACCGCCGCAACAAGGAGGCGCCTCTTACGCGCCCGGCCTCCCCGGAACGTCGAATTCAACCGGCGCGACCGGAACGAACGGCTCGAACGCCGGAAACGCGAACGCCGCCGGAACGAACGGAACAAACGCCGGAAACGCGAACGCCGCCGGAACGACCGAATCGACGCCGCTAACGCCCGTCGCCGCTCGCGAAGCGCTCGTCAAAGCGACCAACTTTTTCGTCAACCAAGAATACGAGCGCGCCAACGAAACCCTATTGGAAGCGATGACGTCGTCCGAAACTTTTTGGCAAGATTGCCCGGCCGAAGCGGCGCGCGTCGCGCTTTTGCGAGCGAACGTCCTTTACGCGCTTAATAAACGTTCCGAAGCGCAATTAATGTGTCAAGAGCTCCTTTCGAACGCGCCGCACTCCCCGGAAGCGTCGGTCGCCGCGTTTTACCTCGGATACGCCGCGGACCTGCTCGGCCGTCGCGACGACGCGATCAAATATTTGAGTCTCGCCGCGAACGCGCGAACGGTTTCGCCGCTCGCCGACGCCGCCCTTTATTACCTCGCGACCAACGAATGGGAACGCCGCGACGTCGAGCGCGCTCAACAGAATTTTTATCGCCTTTACCGCTCCTATCCGCGCAGCGCTTACTGGAGTCACGCGGTTTGGGCGATCGCTAAAATTGAATTCGACGTTAAAAACGACGTCGTCGCCGAAGAGTTGGTCAACGAAGCGCTCGCCAAGAAACCGGACGCCGCGATCGTCGATTATCTCCTTTTCCTTAAAGGCGAAATCGCGCTCCGCGCCAAGGATTACGAGAAAGCGCGCGTCGCGTTCGAGATGATTATCGAACAATATCCGGAGAGCGTTTGGCGTTCAAAAGCGACGAACCGCCTCAACGCGATTCCGGAACGCTTCCTCAACCCAAACGCGTCCGCTTCGACGAGTCGCCCGACCCCGAGCGCTCCGCGACGCGAACTTCAAGACGCCGCCGAACCGCCGCGCCGACCGACCGCTCCGCGTCCCAACGTTCCGAACCTTCCGGCGAACGTCTTCGACGACCGGTCGGCGTCCAATCGGCGCCCCGCGAACGCCGCGACGGTCGAAACGAACGGCCCGAACGACGTCCGACGCCCCGCGAACGCGCGACCGAACGACGACCGGCGCCCCGCGAACGCGCGACCAAACGACGACCGACGCCCCGCGAACGCGCGACCGACCTCCGCGCCGTCCGAACGCCCGACCTCGAACGTTTCCCGTTATCCGAGCGATTCGAGCGCGTTCGACCGCCGCGTCGAAGACGTCCGATTCGACGAACGCCGCGTTTACCGAACGTCCTTTTCGGGCGAAACGCTTCGATTCTAACGCGTTTATCCGCGTCGTTTAACGTTCAAACGCCGCGCTCGTCGCGATTCTCTTTCGCGAACGAGCGCGGCGTTTGCCGTTTTTATTTTCATTTTCAAGCTCGTCTTTCTTCGTCGTCAACGGCGCGCTTCCTCGACGACCGCGTCGATCTCCCGCAAATATTGCGCGACCGTCTCGGCGCGCGAAAACTCCCGTTCGATCTTGGCGCGCCCGCGCCGCCCCATTTCGCGCCGCTCCTCGAACGGCGTCGCTAAAAACCGCTCGACCGCCGCGACCAACGAGTCGACGTCGCGCGGCTCGAACCCGAAACCGCTCGCCCCTTCGACGAACGTCTCGGCGCACCCCGGTATTTTCGACGCTAAAATCGGCCGTCCGGTCGCCGCCCCTTCCAAAAGCGCGTTCGAAAGCCCTTCGTGATAAGACGGCAACACGACCGCGTGCGCGGCGGCCAACGTCTCGCGAACGTCCTCTTGGTACCCCAAATACTCGACGACGCCGACGCTCGACGCGTTAAACGTCAAATAATGAACGTCGCAGCCGCGCTCCGTCGCGCCGACCATCTGAAAAACGACGTCCGGTCGCGTTTTGCGAACCCGCCGCGCGCACTCGATCAACTCGACGACGCCCTTGTCGCGCATCAGCCGTCCGATGAAAAGCAAGCGCGTACCGTCCGCGTCGCTCGGATAATCGACGTATTCAAACCGCTCCAAATTGACGCCGGAACCGCGCGTCGCGACGATTTGCCCCGCTCGCGCCATCCGTTCGTCGATTAAACGCCGAGCGATCGCGTCGTTTTGCGCGAAAACCCGCGACGCGCCCTTCAAACCGCTTCGATAAAGCGACGTCGCGACGCGACGCTTCCACGAAGCGCCGTAAAACGCCGTCCCCAAACCGGAAATCGTCGCGACGTAAGGCGTTCGCGTCGCTCGACAAGCGCGACCGCAATACGCGTTCGGCTTCACGGTAAAGGTCAAAACCAAATCCGGACGCAACTTTTTCAGCGTTTTTCGATAAAACCGGCAAAGTTTAAGGTCTTTTAGCGGATTCAAGCCGCGCGGTTCGATCGGCGTCGGAACGACCGTTCCCTTATCTACGAACGCCGACGTTCGGAAATCTTCTTCAAACGAAAAAAAGAGTTCGTCGCCGCGTTCGTAAAGCGCTTCGACCAGTTCGCGCTTAAAATCGTAAAGAACGCGCGCTTGATTAATCGCGATTAAAATCCGCATATATCGCCCTTTTTCCCATTTTTGTCGATCAACGTCCGCGCCGTCCGCCGCGACGCGTTTTCTTCGCGTTCGTCAACAAAAAACCCCGACGGCGCTCGCCGTCGGGGCTTTTCGACGTCAAACGTCGATCACATCATCATACCGGCGGCTCCGGTTCCCATCCCCATTCCGCCGCTTTGCGAACCGTCGTACCGTCCCAGTTCGCGCGCGTCTTCTTTGACTTCGCGAATTTGGAGATAACCGTTCGGTTCCAAGATCATGATCTTGCCCGGCGAACGCAATTCCGCGCCGGAAATCTTCGCGCCGCCGACCGCGTCGACCAAGCACGCGTCCGACACGTGGTCGACCGTCGCTTTGCCGCCGCCTCGTCCGCCGCGACCTCCGCGACCGCCGCTTTGCTGCGCCATTCCGCTCGCCGCGCCCATCATGCCGCCCATGCCCGTTTGCAACGCGCCGGCGACGTTGACCGGTTCGTGCGGCTTGCCCTTGAAGTTGGCGACTTGCCCAAGTCTCATCGACAAATCTTGCGCCAACGACTCGGTCGCCGACTCTTGCTCGAAGTAAATCGACGCCAAGCGAACGCGCGGTTCGGCGCCCGGTCGCGACGGCGCTTCGACGCTTTGCGCAAAGACGCGCGCCGAACGCCCCAACGCCGCCGGATTCGACGGTTCGCTAAAATCGGACGCGATAATCTTTTGCTCGGTCGCCGTCGGGTCTTCGACGAAACGTTCCTCGACGCCGTAATTCGGGTTCGCCAGCAAGAGCTTCACGCGATATTGATACGTTTTTCCTTCCTCGACTTCGAAGTCGAAGTAACGGAAGAGGTAATAGTCGACCGACGCGACCGTTTGCGCGTTCAACATTTGCTTCGCGACGGCTTCGCGGTTGACGAGCCAATCGTTCCCGGCGCCCATGCCGTTCGCGCCCATCCCTCCGGACGCGGCCATTCCGCCGGACGGCCCCATGCCGCCCATTCCGGAATCCATTCCGCCCATTCCGCCGGCGCCGCCCGTCGCGGAAGCGCCTTCGAACGGGTCGCGGTCGAGCAAGGTGCTTTCGTCGATTTGGTTCATCGCCTCTTGCAACTTGTTCCAACGTTCGAGCTCGGCCGATTGGACTTCGATTTGTTCCGAAGAGTTCAACGGAATATTCGGCAAGTTCGCGATTTCTTCGCCGAACGGTTTGTTCGCCATCGGCGGGCAGCTCATCGCCATCGGCGGATAAGAGGCGAACGTCGGCGCGTGATAGCTAAACCCGACTTGCTCCGACCCGACGCCGTTCCATTGGTTGTTCTCTTTTTTGATCGCGCGCAACACGTCGACCTTCGACCAAGCGACGTCGCCGTTCGGCGCGACTTCGCCGCGTTCCAGTTCGTAATAAAGGTAACGCGGTTGGTCGCGAGCGTCGTCGAGATATTGCGCGTTTCCAAACAGGTCGCCGTAAGCGGCTTGTTGCTTGCGAATCGGAATCGAACCGGTAACGGCGATCCATTGGCGACCTTTCGTTTCGCCGCCGGTCGCGCCCGTCATGCCTCCGGCGCCGCCCATGCCGCCGCCGGGACCGCCCGCGCCCATCGCGCCGCCCATGCCTCCGGCGGCTCCGCCCATCGCGGCCGCCGCGTTGTTCGCGGTCAACTCTTTATACATAATGGCGCCGACGCAAGCGACCGCGCGCAGGTTTTCGACCGGAAGCGGTTTCACGCTCGGACGCTTGTTTTTGTCCGGAAAGAGCGATTGCTCCCAACGATTCGGCGTTTCGTAAGCGTTGACGGTAACGGCGCTTTTGATCAATTTCGCGTATTCGCCGTAATCGTAATTGACCAACGCTTCGTCGTATTCTTGCGGCGTAACTTCGCTGTCGTCGATATGTTTTTCGGCCTTCTTCGCCGCGTCGGAGATTTGCTCCGGCGTCAGCGTGAACTCTTCCAACCCGGCGCCTCCGGCGAGCATCATTCCGAAAATCCCGACGGCGGCGGCAATCCCGATTTTTTCGCCGTGCAGGAAGAAGAAATTGAATTCGTTCGCGCCGACGTTCTTGCGTTTCGCTTTCGTTTTCGTTTTCGCTTTGGCGGCTTTCGCTTCTTGCGCCGCGGCTTTGGCCGCCGCTTTTTCCGCCGCCTTCGCTTCTTTATCGATATTTTTCGCGCACATGGCGTCCTCTATTTTTTATCGTTTAACCGTCTCCGTTCCGCCGCTTTTTTCTCGCTTGCGCAACGTCGACGGCGCGTCGTCTGAATAAGGAATTCGAGCGCGACGCCTCCGCCGCGCTCGTTTTAACCCGCCGTCAAGGCGCGGGCGTCGCGGCTTCGGTCGTTTCCGGCTCCGTCGCGGCGTCGGTCGCCGCCGGAGCGGTCGTTTCCGCCTCGGCTTCGGTCGGCTCCGCGTTTTCGGTCGTTTCCGCGCCGGCTTCGGTCGCTTCGGTCGCGGCTTCCGCTTCGGCTTCGGCGGCGGCGATTTCGTCGGCGACGGCTTGGTTTTCCGCGGCTCCGGCTTCGGTCAACGCGACGTCGGCGGCGTTTTCGGCCGCTTGCGCTTCCTTACCGGTGCCGAACGCGTCCTTATTCGGCTCGTTGTAAATGTTGATGACGCCGAAGATTTCGACGCGAATCGCGTCGGCGCCGTATTCGGACAAACCGAGTTCGGAACGCCCGATCTCGACGCCGCCCGTTTCGGAACCGCCGGGACCGCCCGCGCCGTCCATCGAACCGCGCGCGCCGCCGGCGCCTCCGGAAGCGCCGCCCGCCGAGGCGCCGCCCATCGACGACGACCCCATCATCGAGGAGCCGCCCATCATCGAACCGCCCATTCCCATCATATCGGCGGACGCGGTCGACTCGACCGGCATCGTGAACGGCACGTTGTTGTCCGGGCAGACGCGGATGTGTTTCACGTCGATCGGCATCGCGCTGTTGGCGCAACTGACGAGAAGCTCCGGCACGCGGCGTTGGTCGATAACGACTTTCAGGCAGACCGGCATCATATTAAATTCGGCGAAGGACGGTTTGTCGCTCGCGAGAAGCGGTTTCCCTTCCAAGTCGAGATAACGCCCCATCAAGATGGCGTCCGCGGCTTGCATTTCGGCGGAACCGCCGCTCGACGACGACCCCATCGAGCCCATCGAGGACGATCCCATCGAGGACGAACTCATCATCATCGACGACGAGCCCATCATGTCGCCCATCGCGTTCGCGGCGGACGCGCCGGTCAGGTCGCCGATCGTCGTTTTCAACGTTCCCCATTCGGTCGCCGCTTGTTGACCGATCAACATATTCTCAACGCATTTAACCGGCGCTTTCGCGATCGTGTCGTAAGCCTTGTTCGTTTCGGCGACGACGCTAATCAACGCTTCGTAAACCCAAAGCGTTTCTTGCGCGTACCAAACTTCGATCGACTTCGGATAAGTTTCGGCTTCCCAAGTCGGCAGGGTGTAAATTTCCGGTTCCGGCCAGTCGACGTTGCCGACGACGCGACGACGTTCTTTATACGGCGGAAGCCCCGGATATTTTTGTTGCGACCAGCTCGGGTCTTCGGTCGTCGCGCCCATGCCGCCGCGTCCCGCGGCTCCGCCCGCCGCGCCGGTCATACCGCCGCTCGCGCCGCCGGTCGGCCCGGCCGCCATCGCGCCGCCCATACCGCCGGCCGCGCCGCCGCGTCCGGTCGCCGCGCCTCCGGCGAGACCTTCCAACGTCGTTCCGGCGACTTGCATTTCGGCCGGGTCGATACCGTTGCCGGGAATCGCGCCGCTACCGGCGCCGCCGCCCATCGTCGAATCGCCGCTCATACCGCCTTCCATCGAACCGCGCGCGCCGCCAGAACCTCCGGGGCCGCCGGAAGCGCCGCCCATCGAGGAACCGCCCATCGACGAAGAACCGCCCATCATCGCCGAACCGCCGGACGCGCCGCCCGCCGAGTCGGTTCCGGAAATCGCCGCCATGATCGCGGACGCGTCGACGGAAACGCCGAACGTCATGTAATCTTTCGGCGTCGCGATCCACGGGTCGACTTCGCGATAGAACGGCTCGCGCTCTTTCGCCTTCAATTGGTCGCGCAACGCGCTGTCTTCGCACGCCGAGACCAAGTCTTTTTTCACGTCGTAAAGGTAAACGTCGGCAAGGGGCGATTCTTCGTCTTCCGGGTCGCTCAGAATACCGACGTAACAGATTTGCGCGCCGTCGGCGTCGGTCGAGACGTAAACCGGCCAGAAGCGTTCTTCGAGCCCGGTAATTCCGAGGTGGTCCATCTCCGCTTTTTTCAAGAGTTTATACTCTTTCACCTGCACGCGGCGACGCTGCATTTTTTTCAGGAGGTCCGGAAGATGGTTCGCGATGAAGTACCCGTAGTCTTCGAGGAGGTCGGGACGTCCGACGCCGATCGGTTCGCGAAACTTCAATCTCTTTTCGACCAAATCGAGGAACTCGCGCGAAAGTTGGCGCGGCCAACGGTTGCGTTCCTTTTGGTCGTCGTACATAAGGCCCCACGCGTCGAAAACGCTCGTTTTCAGCACGTCGGTAACGCCTTCGATCTCCGCGATCGTGTTTTCGTTCGGGTGTTTGTCGTTGCCGGCGATCGAGTCGACGGATTTCTTCTCGGCTTGCACCGCTTCCGATTTCTCGACGTACGCCTTTTTAATTTTTCCCTTCGCCAGGATAGTAAAGACGAAGGCGATCACAACGACCAACGGCAGGACGATCCAAAAGTAATTCCTTTTGATATCCTCCAATTTTATACCGGCTTTTTTAGCTTTTGCCATTATATCTTCACCTTAAATATTGCGGAAGCGACCTCGCGGCTCTTTTCCGACGATTCGCGCCGTCGAAACGGCGAGAGTTGATTCAAAGTTGAGCGTTGGAACGCGTCCGACGACGCGCTCCTTCTTTTCGTTGATACGCGAAAACGCGAACGTCGTTACGCGGCCGGTTCGGCCGCCGGGGCTTCCGTCGTTTCGGTCGAAGCCGGTTCGGCCGCCGGGGCTTCCGTCGCTTCGGCCGAAGCCGGTCCGGTCGCCGGGGCTTCCGTCGCTTCGGTCGAAGCCGGTTCGGTCGCCGGGGCTTCCGT
>JAZNJF010000244.1:0-2299 GCA_045577885.1 Thermoguttaceae bacterium
CGACGCGTCGCCGACGCAAACCGCCGCGACGCAAACGGTTGCGTCAACCGTCCCCGCCTCCGACGCTCCGCAAACGCCGCCGACTCCGACGCAAAATGCGGAACCGCAAACAATTGCGTTTGAAGGATCGGCGTTTGAAGCCGAAACGCCGGTCAACCAAACGACGCAAAACGAAGAACCGCAAGCGATTGCGTTCGAAGAACCACCGTTTGACGACAAAACGCCGCAAACGCCGCTCAACGCGACGGTCGCGGAAGAACCGCAAGTCGAACAAACGACGCAAAACGCGGAACCGCAAGCGATTGCGTTCGAAGAACCGCCGTTTGACGACCAAACGCCGGTCGCGAAAGAACCGCAAGTCGACCAAACAACGCAAATGCTTGCCGACGCGGAGCTTGCGCCGTCGAAACCGGCGATTTATCGCAAGAAGATTAGCGACGTCAAAATCGGCGAACGCGCTGTCGGCGTCAATCCGCAAGGCGCGACGCCCGGCGAGGACGACGCGATTTTCGAACGCGTTAAACATTGCGGTTACAAACTTTGCTACCTCAAAGAAAACGGAACGACGTGCGAAATCGAGCTGTTGCGCCCCGTCGATTGGCTCGACTACGAACGCGTCCAACTTCGCCGCAAAACCGACGGTAAAGTCTTAGACGAACTCGACTTCGCCGTCGCCGACATACTCGCGTCCGGCGCGTCCGTCGACTTTACCCCCGCTTACGACGTTGAAATCTGGGTCGAACTCCCGGAAATGGGCGTGTTAGGCTGGGCAACGCTCGAAGAAATCGACGACGAAATCGCGATTCAACCCGGCCCCGGCGCCGTCGTAACCGGAACGTTCGCGCACGTTTCCGACGCGGTAATCGACCTGCAAATCGAAGATCAACCCAAGCCGATCGGTTGCACCACGACGCACCCGTTCTGGTCCGACGACCGTCAAGATTTCGTCGAAGCCGGCCAACTCCAACAAGGCGAACGCGTCCAACTCTACAACGGCGAAACCAGGCGCGTCGTCCAAAAGCTCCCGCGACCCGGCCCCGTAAACGTCTACAACCTAGAAGTTTACGCCGAACACGTATACTCCGTCACCCCCGACGGCGTCTTGACGCACAACGAGAGCTGTGGCGGCAAATGGACAAAACAAATATACCCCCATCGAATAGGAACGGAAATTATTGAAAGAAATGTTTATGTAAGAAACGACCTATTTGATTGGACGGAGGAGAACATTAAGCTTATGAAGGCAGGTAATGCCCCAAAAGATAAAAAAGGATACTCAATAGAGCTTCATCACTTAATTCAAGACGAATATTATGGATTAGCGGAGGTTACTAGCAGATTACATCACCAGATAAAACATAACTTAATAACGAGGGGGCAAAGTTTTCGAAGGAATAAGATTTTAGAAAATAGTTACATACGATTTAGAAAAGCGCACTGGAAACGTCGCGCCATTGAGATAGAAAATCTTTTAAATTTAAAGGAGGCTCCGAGGAAATAAAAAATTTTATCGAGTTAGAACTAGCCTTCCATACAATAGGAAAATACGATGAAATATTCATTTGAAACGTTAAAAAAACTTGTGGACTTAAACCCTTGGTTCTTAACGCTTACAGAGATGTATTATCCAACGCCAACCGAGGAAACGATTGCCAAAGCGGAGGAAATGTTGGGGTTGAAATTCCCGGCGGATTATCGAAAATTTTTGGCTACCTGGGGGTATTTGGGAATTCCCGACGGCGGCGCCGAAGTTTGCGGTATTATTCGCAACGATCCCGCTATCGCCGAGTATCCAAACGTGGTTTTCTTTACCCAAGACGCGCGTGAAGACAGTGAACTTCCGCCTTACTATATCGCGATTTTTGACGCGGACGGCGACGAAACGTTGTGTATCGACTCGCGAACCGCAGACGGCGCGGTCGTTTCATGGGACAACTTCGAACACGAGGTCGCGGAGGAAATTTCGGATAGTTTTGTCGATTATTTGATCGACGATACCGTCGAACACGCCGATATCATTGAAGAAGACGGCTACAAAATCGTATGGCCTGATGAAATCGAGATTTAAGTCTTTCACCTAGCATCGCGACAACGCGTCGCTAAACATTAGCGACGCCGTCGGAACCGTCGATTTATCGCAAGAAAATTAGCGAAGTCAAAATCGGCGAGCACGATGTCGGCGTCAATACGCAAGGCGCGACGCCCGGCGAAGACGACGCGATTTTCGAGCGCGTTAAACATTGCGGTTACTCGCTTTGTTATCGCAAAGAAAACGGAACGACGTGCGAAATCGAGCTAC
>JAZNJF010000245.1:0-11627 GCA_045577885.1 Thermoguttaceae bacterium
AGCGACTCGTTTAGTTTAGCGCCGTTTTCGTTTTCGTCAAGGGCTTTTTTGAAAATTTTTTATTTTCGTTTTCGCCTTTGACTTTCCGCTCGAAAGCGGTCGGCGTTTGTTGTCGTCGCGGTCATTACCAGCGACAGGTAAGAATATACCCCAGGAACAAAAAAGCGCAAGGGGCTTTTTCGAAATTTTCGAAAAAAGTTTCTCCCCGCGCTCAAAAACCGCCGCGACGCGCAACCGTCGCGGCATTTTATTTCATCATTTCGCAACGTTTACGCACCCCGACAAAAAGCGTCGCGACGGCGAAAAAATTTCCGTCGACGCGACTTTTTCCGCTTTTTCACGTCGAATCAAGCCGCCGTTCTCGGTTACGGCGCCGATTCCAAAATCTCGGCGACTTCGTCCAACGCGGCGCAAAGTCGCTCGTATTTCTCCGCGATCGGCGCCGGAACGACCCAAATTTTCTCCGACGATTTTACGTTTTCCGCCTCGTCGTCGGCGACGGTCGCGGCCCGTTTTTCCTTCGTCGATTCAAGGTAAAGAAGCCGTTGCGGACGCGGAAGTCCGGCCAACCAATCGACCAACGTTTCCAAGGCTTTTTGCGTCTTTTCCCCGTCTTTCGCTTCGTAAAACTTGAGCAACAAGTTAATTAGCTCGAAATCGTTTCGAAGCGTCGACTCGTAAACGTTGCGCGCGATCGCACCCCACTCTATCGCGTCCGCCCCGTTCGGCCCCTTTTGCTTGCGAGTTCCGACGCGGGCGAAAAAGTCGCGGTCGCAACTCGCTTTTTCAAAAAATATAGCGCTCCCCTCCACCCAATACGTCGGAACGCGCAAGGTAAGCTCGACGCGAGTCGCCGACGCTTCGAGCGCAGGCAGTTTATACGTCGTCGGGCCAAACTCCGCCGAGTCGCGCTCGACGATTCGCGGAAGTTCGCCCGGTTTCCAGTAGTCGCCCCAACCTTCGACCCGCGCCATAAAGTCGTGTGTCGCGCGCGGTTTCAGCGTCAATTTCCGTTCGAAAAGAACGTCGGTCGACTCCCAGTCGGCGTCGGCGGCCCGTTTCAGCCAACGTTTCGCCGCGACGCGCAATCGCAACTCGACGCCGGGGCCCCGCAAGTTTTGCCAAACCGCCTTCCAAAACGGCGTTCCCAAATCCTCGGTCGGCGGAAACTCGACGGCAAAACGCCCGACTTCCCGCTCGGCGCCCGGGTCGAGCGTTCGCGGCGTCCGCTCCGGCGACTTCGCCCCCCAATCGACCGCGAACTCCGGCGCGAAGTCGTATCGCCCGAACTCGTCGGACTCGAGCGAAATCGATTCGAGCGAATAAAAAAGATCGGCTTTCGACGGCGGCCCGGCGGCGTCCGAAAAAGCGGCGACGATCAGCGGCGCGTTCGAAACGTTGCGGTCAAAAAGGCGGCAATAAAGGGCGTCGCCGAACAAAAGCTCCGACGCCGGCGACGTTTCCAACGCCGTTTCAAGGCGACCGTCGAACGACGAAACAACGTCGACCGCCGGGGCCGGAACGCTCGACGCCTTTGCCTCGACGGCGCGACGGGCGACTTCGGCGAGACGCTCGACGTCGAGCGGAATCGGCTCGGGTTTCGGCGGCTCGACCGGCGGAACCAACGCGTCGCAAAGGCGCTCGTACTTCGGCGCGATTTCCTTCATATTGAAATCGACCGGCGTTCGTCCCGTTCCGACTTTAAAGCCGCCGACAAGCCAGCGCCGCGTCGTTATCGACGCGACCAACGCCGCCCGTTGCGGGCCCGGAAGCGCGTCGAGCCAAGCTACCAGCGTCTTTAGCGCCGTTTCGGTTTCCGCTTCCGCCGAGGCGTTATAATATTCGAGTTGCAAACGTGTTAGCGTTATTTCGTCGCGCAACGTCGACGGTGAAAACTCCGCTTCGAGCTTGCGCCAACCGTCAAGCGTCGCCGGACTGTTCGGGACGGACGGCTTGCGGTTCCCGCATCGAACGACAAGGCGCGACGAGTATTTTTTCCCGGCGATTTCGACGGCGCCCCGGCTCTCCTCCGCGATTTTTTCCATCGACGGAATTTTATATCCCGCGCCTTTTTCCACGTCGACTCGCTCCGGAAACGCTTCTTTCGGCGTCGCCGCGAACCACGCGTCGAGCCGCTTCATCTCCGCGTCCGGACGGCGTTTCAGGACGATTTTTTTCTCGACGCGTTTCTCGATCGTCTCCCACGACGCCGCCGCGCCTCCCATCGCGCCGCTATCTTTGCTCGGAGCGGGAGCCGCTTTTTCCAACGTCCGCAAAAAATCGAAACTTACTTGAATTTCGACGCGTTTCTCGGTCGCCAAACGCTTCCGAACGGCGCGCCAAAACGGATCGTTCCAGTCTTCAAGGGGCGGAAACTCGACCGCGAAAGCGCCGTAATTCAACTCGGCGCCGGGCGGGATTGCGGCGCGTTCGGATTTCCCGAATTGCGGCGGAAAGGCTCGCCTTGGAAACTCCGGCGTCCAGCGATACGTTCCGACGACGCCCTCCGCCTCGACCTCCGCCCCGCGCGCCATAAAGGAATAATCGGCGCCGACGTAAGGAGCAAAACCGCCGACTTGAGCGTAAAACGCGCCGATTCGCTCAATCGGCGTTTCCAAGACGTTGCGCTCGAACGCTCGAAAGTAAACCGCGTCGCCGAAATAAATCTCCGTCGCCGACGCTTCCAAACCGCTCTCGACCAGTTTAAGGCTCGGATCGTTCATCAGCAGAACGTCGAAACGCCTCTCTTCTTCTTGCGCCCGGGGTTGGCGGAAGCCTCTTTCCTCCCCTTGCGCCCAAGCGGTCGCGACGAACGCCGCCGCAAGCGTTAGAAACGCCGCCGCGAAAATTTGCTTCTTCACCGTTTTTCTCTCCGTTTCGCTTTTGAGTCGAGAAAACGCGCCCCAACGTTAACCCCAAAGGCGCCGTCGATTCCGAGACGAACGGCGCAACGCGACGGATTTCGGAAAACGCCGCTTTTTTTGAAAATTTCGCGAAATTTCCGGAAATTTTTTCGCGCAAGAAAAAAACCGCCGCTCGACGGCAAACGCGTCGAGCGGCGGTTTCGCGGTTTTTTCTCGTTTAAGCGCGATTTTTCAGAAACGCTCAAACCGTTCGACGGCGGCGCTTAGAGCAACGCGGTCGTTTCGTCGAAGCCGCAAACGACGTTGAAGTTTTGCACCGCGGCCCCGGCGGCGCCCTTGATCAGGTTGTCGATCGCCGAAACGGTAACGATTCGGTCGCCGACGACGCGGACGGTCAGGTGGCAGCGGTTCGTGTGCGTAACGTCTTTCGTCGTCGGGAGCGCGTCGACGACTTGAACGAACGGTTCGCCGGCGTAAAAGTCGCGCAGGTACGCGAGGAGTTCTTCTTGCGTCGCCGCTTTGAGCGGTTTCGAGTACGTCGTCGAGAGGATGCCGCGATCCATCGGCGTCAGGTGCGGCGTGAAGATAACCTTCGCCGCGACGCCGCTCGCCGTCGTCAAGACTTCCTCGATCTCCGGCGTATGACGGTGCGTTCCGACGCCGTAAGCCGCGATCGATTCGTTGCATTCCGGGTAAAGCGTCTTCATACTCGGCTTGCGACCGGCGCCGGAAACGCCGCTTTTCGAGTCGATAATAATGTCGTCTCCGCCGATGAAACCGCCTTTGAGAAGCGGCGCAAGCGGAAGAATCGCCGACGTCGGATAACAACCGGGGTTCGCGACGAGCGCCGATTTTTTAATCTCTTCGCGGAAGAGTTCCGGGAGCCCGTAAGGCGTTTTCGGGAGGCGTTCCGGGTCCGGGTGCGTTACGTTGTACCACTTGTTGAAGACGTCGACGTCGTTCAAGCGGTAGTCGGCGCCAAAGTCGATCACTTTCATTCCGAGATCGAGCAGCTCCGGAGCGACCGCCGCCGTCGCGGTGTGCGGCAGGCAGCTGAAGACGACCTCGACGCCGAGATCGGCCAAGTCGCGCGGCCCGAGGTTCGCGCAACGCACCGAAAACTGACCGGTCAACGACGGATGCACTTCGTCGATTCGGCTCGTGTTTTCGCGACTCGTCGCCGCGACGACCTCCGCCTCCGGGTGCCGACGCAAAAGTTTCAAAAGTTCCAAGGCCGTGTAACCGGTCGCGCCCAAAATCGCTATTTTAACCATTTTAACCCTTAAAATTGGTTTCAACTTTTCCGATTTTATTCTAAACGAAATTCGCTTTTTTAAATATTGAGTTTTATATTTCACTCTTTAAAGAACTTCGTTAACTCCCAACCGTTTTACCTAAATCTGTTTTTCCAAAAGTAACAAAAGAATTTTCCAACCTGTCTTTTTGAATAACGCGCGGTTTCTCCAATACCACCACGCAGTTGTCTGGCACGTCGCTCGTTACAACGCAATTAGCGCCAATGCGAACGTTGTTTCCAATTTTGACGCCGCCGATAATTTTCGCGCCTGCGCCAACAAAAACGTTGTCTCCTAACGTCGGCGCCCCATAACCGCGACTCCCAGGCAACGTATTAGAACCGATCGTCACTTGATGAAAAATAATGCAATTTTTCCCGATTTTCGCCCCCATGCTAATAAACACCCCGTACAGCGAATGCGGAAAAACGGGGCACGATTCAAAATTCGTTTGGCGCGGAATAAACGCGTGAAACCGAGAAATATGTCGGCTGTATTTATAACGGTAATACGCCCCGCAAACGCCGCCGCGACGCGCTTTACAATACAAATCCCACCAATACGCCGTTCTTTCTTTTGCTTTAAACGAATAAATAAGCGACGCAATAAAATGCTTGACTTTCCCTACGCCCATATTTTCCCTCATAGCGCGCCGCGCTCAACAAACGTTTTTTATTGCCCTTACTTTTAAACTCAAAACCGACCGGTCGCGAGCTGCCAATCGCGGGCTTCGACGATGATTTCGTCGAGCGTTCGCTTCGGGCTCCAGCCGATCAGCTTTCTCGCCCGCTCCAACGACGGAACGCGGCGGCGCATATCGTCGAAATTCGGGCCGTAAACGCTTTCATAATCGACGAATTCGATCGGCGATTTCGAGTCGCAAATCTTAACGACGCGCTCGGCCAGTTCGCGAATCGAGATTTCTTCGTCGCTCCCGAGGTTCACCGCTTGACCGACCGCCTCTTTCGACTCCGAAAGGCGCGCCAGCCCCTCGACGATATCGAAAACCGACGAAAAACAACGGGTTTGCCGACCGTCGCCGCAAACTTTCAGCGGTTCGCCGCGGAGCGCCGCCGAAACGAAACGCGGAAGAGCCATCCCGTAAGCGCCGGTTTGACGCGGCCCGACGACGTTGAAAAGCCGCGTAATGTAAACGGGCAGCGACGTTTGACGGTGGTGCGCCAAGAGGTAAAATTCGTCGACCAACTTCGCGACCGCGTATGCCCAGCGGTTTTTGCAACTCGGGCCCAAGACGACGTCCATCTCCTCCCGGAACGGCGCGTCGTCCGATTTCCCGTATGTTTCGCTCGTCGACGTCAACAAAACGGGACGGCGGTACTTCGCGCACAAGTCGACGACGTTTTCGGTCGGGCGGATGATGCGGCGAATCGCGTCGACCGGCTGCGAAACGATCAGTTGCACGCCGACGGAACTCGCCAAGTGGAAAACGAAATCGGCTTCGCGAATCAACCCTTCGAGCAACACCGGGTCGGCCGCGTCGGCGACGTAAGCGCGGAAGTTCGAACGTCCCTCGAACGGCGCGACGTTCGCCCAAGCGCCGGTCGAAAGGTCGTCGACGATCGAAACGGAATCGCCGCGATTCAAGAAATATTCGGTCAAATGCGAGCCGACAAAACCCGCGCCGCCGGTGATTAAGTAATTCATCGCGCTCTCCTTACGTCGCTAAAAAACGAACGTTAATTCTCCGAGGGTTTGCGTCCGACAAAAAAGTAACGCGGCGTTTTCACCAACGGAATCGGGAAATACGGAACGCGGTCTTTCCACTCGCGGAACGCCAACCGTTCGAAACGCTTCGTTAAATACGGCGGATGGTCGCAGTTCGGGTAAACGTTGTCGCAACCGAACCAAAGGGGCCAAAACGTTCGCGTTCCCCATTTTTGTTTCGGAAAGTCGCCGCCCGGGTACTTGCGCGCGACGTAAAAGTCGACGACGCCGATCTTGCCGCCCGGCTTCAAGATTTCGAACGCTTGGTCGAGCGCGGCGAACCAGTCGGGAATCATCGACAGCGAATAGGAAAACGTTACGAAGTCGACTTTTCCCTCCGGCGGCGTCCACGTCGTCGCGTCGGCTTTGACCGTTTCGACGTTCGTCCAGCCGTTCGCGTCGATTTTCTTTTGCGCGTTTTTCAGGAGCGACTCCGCCAAGTCGACGACGTAAACCTTCTTCAACCGCTTCAAATTTTCGCCGAAATTGAAGACGTTGCGCCCGGTGCCGCCGCCCATGTCGACCCAAACGCCGCCGTCGACGACGCCCATTTCGCGCCAAAGTTCCTCGCGTCCGGACAAAAATTTATCGCGAAAAGAATCGTAATCGTCCGCTTGCGCGTTGTAAAAACTTTCCAAACGCTCTTCGTGATTCGCGCCCTTCTTCGACGCGAACGCCAAACGGCAAACGGTTTTTAAGTCGGAAATACAGCTCATAAACTTGGCGCCTCTTCAACGGACGGAAACGGAAGCGAGCGTCGCGTCCGCCGTCGGTTCGTTTTTCTTATATTTTAGCTCAAAAACAAACGAACGCAAGCGGGGCCGTCGACGACGCCGAGACGCGCAAAAATTTCGCGCCGCGACGAAGCGAGTTCTGTCAAATTGGCAGATTCGCGCTCTAAAACGCTCCGCGAAATAAAATTTTCCGAAAGCGCGCGGCGAAAAAAGAAAAAACAAACAAGTTTTAACCGTCGCGACGTCAACGTTTAAGCAAAATTAAGCGGACAAATTTAAAAAAGTTTTCGTTTTTTTGAAGTTTTGGCGCCGAGTTTGCGTAATTACCGTCAAGCGACGCTCGACCGCGCCGCGGAGCGAGAAACGCCGATTCGCGTTCCGTTCGCGCCGCGCTCGTTCGACGCCGTCCGATCGAAGAAAAAACGACGCGGGCGCTTTCGTCGCCGCCGTCGAAAAAATACAGCGTTTATGGAGGATTAAAAATGGCTCAAGGCGAAAAAATCATCGGCATCGACTTAGGCACGACGAACTCCGTCGTCGCGGTTATGGAAGGTAAGGACGCGAAAGTGATTCCGAACCCGGAAGGGTATCGCTTGACGCCGAGCGTCGCCGCGTTCACCGACTCCGGCGAAAACCTCGTCGGCGAAACCGCGAAACGTCAAGCGGTTACGAACCCGACGCGCACGGTCGCTTCGATCAAACGCTTCATGGGGCGCAAACGCGGCGAAGTCGGTTCGGAAGAAACGGCGGTTCCGTACAAAGTCGTCGGCGGCGCGGACGATTACGTCAAAGTCGAAATCGACGGCAAAGGTTACACGCCGCCGGAAATCTCCGCGATGACGCTCCGCAAGCTCAAGGAATCGGCGGAAGCCTACCTCGGCCATAAAGTCAACAAAGCGGTCATCACCGTTCCGGCTTACTTCAACGACGCGCAACGTCAAGCGACGAAAGACGCCGGTCAAATCGCCGGTCTCGAAGTCGCTCGTATCGTCAACGAACCGACCGCGGCCGCGCTCGCTTACGGGCTCGACAAAAACGTCAACCAAAAGATCGTCGTTTTCGACCTCGGCGGCGGGACGTTCGACGTTTCCGTTCTCGACGTCGCGGACGGCGTCTTCGAAGTCGTCAGCACCAACGGCGACACGCACCTCGGCGGCGACGACTTCGACCAAGCCCTTATTAATTACTTGGCCGACGACTTCCAAGGCAAATACGGCGTCGACCTCCGCAAAGACGCGATGGCGCTCCAACGCCTCCAAGAAGCGGCGGAAAAAGCGAAGCGCGAACTCAGCTCGCAACAAACGACCGACGTCAACCTGCCGTTCATCACCGCCGACGCGACCGGTCCGAAACACCTTCAAATGAAGATTACGCGCCCGGAATTCGAAAAGCTCGTCGACGGTTTGATCGAACGCGTCAAGGGCCCGGTGATGCAAGCGCTTTCCGACGCGAACCTTACGCCGTCGCAAATCGACGAAGTCGTCTTGGTCGGCGGTTCGACGCGCATTCCGAAAGTCCAAGAAACGGTTCAAAAGATTTTCAACAAAGAGCCGCACAAGGGCGTCAACCCGGACGAAGTCGTCGCGCTCGGCGCCGCGATCCAAGGGGGCGTCTTGGCGGGCGAAGTTACCGACATTTTGCTCCTCGACGTTACCCCGCTTTCACTCGGGATTGAAACGCTCGGCGGCGTCATGACGAAGCTCGTCGAACGCAACACGACGATTCCGACCGAAAAGAAGCAAGTGTTCAGCACCGCCGAAAACAACCAAACCGCCGTTACGATCAAGGTTTACCAAGGCGAACGCGAAATCGCGTCGGCGAACCGTCTTCTCGGCCAATTCAACCTCGAAGAGATTCCGCCGGCTCCGCGCGGCGTTCCGCAAATCGAAGTTACGTTCGACATCGACGCCAACGGCATCCTGAACGTTAAGGCGAAAGACCTCGGAACGCAAAAGGAACAAAAGATTCGCATCGAGCAATCGTCCGGTTTGTCGGAAGAAGACATCGAAAAGATGCGCCGCGACGCGGAGGAACACGCCGAGGAAGACAAGAAGCGCCGCGAGTTGGTCGAGTCGAAAAACCGCGCCGAATCGATGTGCTTCGAGCTCGAAAAGCTCCTGAAAGAACACGACGACAAGCTCCGCGCCGAGGATAAAGACGCGCTCAACGCCGCGATTACGAAGACCCGCGAAGCCTGCGAATCGGAAGACGTCGACCGCATTAAAGCCGCGCTGACGGAGCTCGAATCGGCCAGCCACGCGATGAGCAAAGCGCTGTACGAAAGCGCGCAACAAGCGCAAGCGGCCGGCGGCGCGCAAGGCGCTCAACCCGGTTCCGGCGCGAACCCGAACGACGACGCGATCGACGCCGAGTTCGAAGTGAAGTAGTCTCCGCTCCCCTCCGAAAACCGACCTAACCGACGGCGCCGCCTAACGTTTCTCAACGTTAGGCGGCGCCGTCGTCGTTCGCGCCTTAGATTTCTCGATCGGCGTTTGCGTTAATTTTTCATTTCGCCTTCTTGGGCGTCGCTTTGTTCGACGCGACGGCGCGCCCGCGAGCGCAAACGAAAAAACGGCTCTCCGACGTTAAGCGTCGAAAAGCCGTTAAGGCGGAATTTACGCGTTCTTAAAACGCGGCGAAATCAATCGTCCAACAATTTGCACACGCCCCAAATAGCGGCGCCCGCGAGCGCAAACGGAGCGGCGGCGACGACGGCCGTTCCAATAAGAGTCGCGCCCGCGCTAAGCGTCCCGGCGACGGCGCCCCCGACCGCCGACGCGCCCGAACTAATCGCGCCGACCGCCGGAGCGGCGGCCTGCGCCGCGGTGTTCGCAACGCTTTTAATCGTTTCGCGTCCAATATCCGTGTCCGCGAGTTGCAAGGCGCCGTTAGCCAAATCGTCCCATTTTCCCATCGTCGTTCTCCTTAAATATCTGTTTACAGATTCTATTTTACTTAACGATTATCAAGTTTTGTTTTTATCGAATGAGAAAACCTTCTCCTTCCAATAATATAGACTCTCTTTCCCAATATTTTTCTTAACGCGCCGCCCTTTTTTTTAAAAAAAATTTTTTCCCCTAAAAAAGGCCGCCGAACGTGAACTCGACGGCTTGCGTCCCGTTAAAACGAGGGAGCGATTAGAGGAATTTATCCGCGGCTTCCTCGTAAAATTGGTTCGCCGTCGAGAGGAAGAGACGCACGAAGTTCTCTTCGACGTACTCGTCGCTCAACGGTTCGTCGGTGAAAAGCGTCATGTCGACGCGCAAATCGCCGTCTTTGTCGAGGTAAGCGCGCGGGTTCGCCTTGTCGTAATTCCACGAGTTGCAGAATTCCAAGCCTTCGAGGCGACGCGCGCCTTCGAAACGGAACCCTTCCGACCAACCGCCGACTTGAATTTTCGTGTCGCCGGCCGTGAAAACGCACGCCATCGGTTCCGGAAAATCGTCGCTGTTAAACGTCGCGTAAATCGCGCCGTCTTTTTTCGTGTGTCGGAAGCCCATTTTGTCCAAAATGTCGCGAAGGCGGTCGATCGAAAAATTATTCTCGCTCATTTTTGTCTCCTTTATTCGTCGCGCGTTCGTCTTATTTCGCGCTTGTGTTCGTCTTATTTTCAACGCGGTCGCCGACGCCGTCGACGACCGGGGTTTTGTTTTTGCGTCGACTCGGATTAACTCGGTCTCACTCGAATTCTCGACCGGCGTCCTTGAAGAACTGCCAACTCGTCGCCATAAACAGGCGAATGAAATTCTCCTTAATGTACGACGCGTCGATTTCGACGTCGGTGAAGAGGCTCAAGTCGAGCCGGAAATCGCCGTCTTCGTCGAGGTAAGCGCGCGGAACGGCTTTATCGGCGTTCCAGGCGTTGCAAAATTCCAACGCTTTGCGTCGGTCGGCGCGCGGCGCTTGAAAACTTCCGCTCCAAGAGACGGCGCGCATACGCGAAGCGGTCGAGCCTTCAAGCGTGAAAATAATCCCGACGTCGTGTCCAAAGTCCGAGTCGGCGGACAAAGACGCGATCAACACGTCGTCCTTTTTTTTGCAACTGACTCCGGCTTCGTCCAAAAGGTCGCGCAAGTCGTTCAAGGTAACGTTTTTCATTTCATTTTCTCCTTATTTTTTATACTAACGGCGCGTTTTCGCTTCGTTTGTCGCGACGAGCGACCGTTAGTTTTTTCTCTTTTCGCTCGTAAGACGAACGCCGCCGCTTACTTTTAAAGTTTATTTTGAAAAAATTTCTTTTTTTCAACCGCTCGACGGCGCCGCGCTTTGCGTATAGGAATCTCGTCGTTTCCAACTTTTGAAATATTTCCGGGAAGTTTTCCGGATTTTTCAATCGCTCGACGGCGCCGCGCTTTGCGGATAGGAGTCTCGTCGTTTCCGACTTTTGAAATATTTCCGGGAAGTTTTCCGGATTTTTCCATCGCTCGACGGCGCCGCGCTCGCCCACTTATGGGAAGCTCGACGTTCGCGGTTTTGAAAAAATGATCGTCAATTTTTCGCGTTTATTTTCTTCGCCCAACGCGAAAAAATCTCCGCTTTCGACTTTACCGCGTTCGCAAAAAACGCTAAACTAACGCTGTTTGACGGTTTGTTTTTCCCTCGTTTTTTCCTCGTTTATTTATTTCGCCCGTTTTACCGCGACCGAAGCGCCGCGTTTCGCCGATGACCTTTACGACCTTTTCCCTTTTTCTCGCCGGACTCGCCGCGACGACGGTCCCGATCGTTTTGCATCTCCTTTCGCGAGGCAAGCCGAAAAAAGTCGTCTTCCCGGCGCTCCGCTTCGCTCGGCAAAAGTTCGCGGAGAACAAGCGCAAATTGACGCTAAAACGGCTCCTTTTGCTCGCGCTCCGCGTCGGAACGCTCGTTCTGCTCGGTTTGACGTTAGCGAGACCGGTCTTTTTGCCGCCCGACGCCGCGACGTTCCTCGACGAAGCGCGTCAAACCGGCGAAGTCGGCGAAACGAGCGAAAATAACGCGACGGCGCAAGTCGACGAAACCGAGCGAGACGG
>JAZNJF010000246.1:0-4498 GCA_045577885.1 Thermoguttaceae bacterium
AACCGTCGACGTTCGGCGTTCGCGGCTCCGAAGATTGGCAAACGTTCGACGACGCGACGTCGCGCGCCCTCCGTTACCTCCAAACCTCCAATTTCGACGCGACCGCGCTCGCCGTCGTCGCCGACGGAACCGCCCTTTACCCGAGCGCCCTCCTCGCGCCGACCCCTCGCGCCGACGGCGGCGTCTTCCTGCCGACCGGTTCCGACGCGACGCGCAAAGACGTTTTATCGTTAACGCTCCAAAAATTCGAATCTCGTCGCGTTTCGTTCGTTCCGCTCGTCCGCCTGAACGCTCCGATCCCGACGCTCGAAGCGCGCCTGCGCCAAATTCACTCGCCGAACGCAACCGCCGAAGAACGCGCCGCGTCCGAAGGGATCGAATGGATCGGTCCAGACGGTCGCCTCTTGATCGAATCGCGCCAAGCGGACGACGGAACCGGCCCTTATTACAACGTTTTGCATCCGGAAACGCAACGCGCCGTTCTCGCCGTCGTCGACGAACTCGCCGCCCGTTGCGCGTCGAGCGAAGCGTTCGCCGGAATCGCGCTCGACGTCGGCGCCGGCGGTTGGCTCGCGCTTCCAGACGACGTCTATTTCGGAATGGACGACGCGACGATCGCTCGGTTCGTTCGCGAGTCGAACCTGCAAGCGAAACTTGAAGCGCGCGGCGACCGCCGAGTTCAAGAGCTCCTTTTCGCGAAAGATCGCGCCGGACGCCGCGCTCGCGCCGAATTCATTCGCGACGTTTGCCTTAAAGATTGGCTCGAATGGCGCGCCGACGCCGCCGCGGCGTTTTACCGCGACGTCCAAAAAACCGTCGCCGCTCGACGTCCCGACGTTCGCCTTTACCTCGTCGCGACCGAAGCGCTCGACGGACCGGTCGCCCGTTCCCTCCTTTACCCGTCGCTGACGCAAGCGCCGCGCGTTCGAGAAGCCCTTCTCCGCGTCGGGCTCGATCCGGCTCGTTTCGCCGGCGATTCTTCGATCGTGTTGCTCCGCCCGGAAATCGTCGCGACGACGTCCTCTCTCGCCGCGACCGCCGAACTCGACGAACTGACGACGCCGGAATCGATCGCCCTTTTCGCCGACGGCCAAGCGGCGCCCGGAGCGTTTTTCGAACATCGCGGCGAAAAGATCGCGCTCCCCGACTTCGACGCGCTCAGCCCCTATCGTCCGACCGTCGTCGAAATCGAAAACCGCGCTCTTCCGGCCGATTACGAGAACCGTCGACGCTTCGCCCGGCAACTCGCGGCGGCCGACGCCCTCTTTTTCTTCGACGGCGGCGCGCGCCTTCCGTTCGGACAAGAGGAAACCTTCCGCGATTGCGTCGACGCGTTCCGCCGCCTTCCCGCCGTTCCCTTCCGAACTTGGGAACCGCGCCTCGACGCCGCCGACTCGAACGCCGCGAAGTCGACGCAACCGCTCGTCGTCCGTTATTATCGCAACGAAAAAGAAACTTGGGTTTACCTCTTAAACGCCGCCCCGTTCCACCTTGGCGTCGAACTGACGATGAGGCGCGCGCCCGGCGCCTCGTTCGAACTTTTCGCCGGAACCCGCCGCACCGAGCCGTCGATCGGCGGCGACGCGTTCGTTTGGTCGCCGACCCTCGCGCCGTTCGACCTCGTCGCTCTCCGCGTCGCCGACCCGAAAGCGACGATCGAAAAAGTCGAAACGCTCCGTCCCGCCGAGATTTGCGGCCCGAACGGTCGAATCGCGGAAGCGGTTCAAGATTTCGTCGACCGCGTCTCGATAGCGCGACACGGCGTCGCGTTGCCGTTGCGCAACGGCGATTTTGAAGAGTCGTTCGCCTTGTCGACCGTCGACGCGGCCTCGCGACTCGGCTCGCCCGACGACAAAGCGCAAACGGCCAATCAAACGCCGCCTCCCGCCGCCCGCCTTCTCGGCGGTCTCGAAGCGCCGACGCGACTTTTCCGCAAGCCGAACGAAACGCCCGAAACGCCGAACGCTCCGTCCGTCGCTCCCGAAAACGTCGCCGCGATCCCCGGTTGGCGCGCGTTCGGGCCGACCGACGTCGACGTTTCGCTCGATTCGAACGTCGTCCGCCAAGGCCGCGCGAGCTTGCGTCTTGCGTCGACCGGCGGCTCCGGCGGCGTCGTCGGTCGGCCGTTTGAAGCTCCGACGACCGGCCGCCTTTGCGCGCAAATTTGTTTCGGCGTTCCGACCGACGCGACCGCCTTGCCCCTTCGCGTCTGCTTGACGGGACGGCTCGACGGCGAACCTTATTCGCGTCAACTTCTCGTCGGCCCGACGATTCTCGAACGAGCGCGTCGCGCCGCCGCCGAATCGGGCGGTTCCGACGACGGCGTCGTTTGGGTGCGCGACGTCATCTTGTTCGAACGCCTTCCGCTCGACGGTCTTTCCGAAACGTCGCTTCGTTTCGACCTGCTCGGCGCCGGAACCGTTTGGCTCGACGACGTTAAACTCTTTAAACTCGCGTTTTCCGACGCCGAGCAAAAGGCGTTGACGCGTCTCGTCGGCGTCGCCGAACGCCGCGTTTCGCAGGAAAAGATTCTCGATCTTCTCCAATTCCTCGACGGCTATTGGCCCCGCGCGCTCCGCGAGCAGATTCCGGACGACTCCCCGCTCCTCGAATCGCGCCGCCGCGCGTCGGAAGCGACCGCGCCGCCCGCTCCCGCCGAAACGCCCGAAAAGCCGGAGAAAAAGAAAAACTCGCTCGAAAAAGCGTTCGACCGCTTGAAGTTCTGGTAACGCGACGCGGCGTCTTCTTATCGCCGCGTCGGCGCCGAGCGTCGCCGGTCGCCTTAAAGCGCTCGCTTGGGAACGTTAGCGACGCGCCCGTCGGTCGAGAACCCCTCGGAAACCTTGACGCTAAACGACTTAAATCGAAATTCGGTTTAATGGATCGCGCCGACGAGGGCGACGCCGCGCGCCCAACGGCCCGCGACGTCGGTTTGAAACCGGTTGTTCCGCCGAAGCGCAACCGACGCAAAACTTGAACTTACAACAAAAAACTTTACAAACGTCGCAACGAAGTCAAGCGTTTCTTTCGACGCGTCAAGGATTTCCGACGAATCGCGACGCGTTACGCCAAGCTCGACGTAATGTTTTTAGCGTTTTTAAACTTTGTAACAATCGTTATTTTACCGAACCGTTAGTGTCAACACGGCCTAAGGAGGAATAGGAAATGAACGAAAAACTGGAAAAGAACGTTGAATCGAACGCGAAGAAACGAACGCTAGTATTCGCGGCGGCGGGCGCGTTGGCGTTGGCGGCGTTGGGATACGTCGCGCTAAATCGTTCGGCGCAAGAAAACGACGGCGCCCCTCAAACAACGCTCGCAACCGACGCGAACGCGCCGACTTCCGACTTTGAACGGACGTTGGCGAAACTAGAAAAAGCGCGGCCAATGTCCGTGCAACTTATACAAGCGATAAATCCAAGAGCCGATCAAAAAAGAAAAGCGCTAGAGATCGCTATAACTTATTTTGGGGCGCGAGAAAATCTCGATTATGTCGCGGCGAACGTTAAGTCGATTAAAGTCGTTCCGTTGGCGAACGTGGAACATGAAAACGCGTCCGTTAAGTATTTTGTTCGCGTTGAGTTCGCGAACGGAACCGTTCGGTATTACGACGAAGAAAAAGTCGGCGGTTACGAGCGGGCGGAACTTTCGACGCTCGCGGTTGTCGGCGAACTGAGCGAAGACGAAATACCGGAAATTACGACAGATCGTCGCCCTAAGATTTACGAGCAGTTCGGCGTTAAAGACGTCGCGCAATGACGGCGACCGGCCGGCCAAACGGAGATTTTAAAATGAACGGCGCCCAATCGAACGCGCGGCGAATCCTGTTTGCCTCTTGGCATTGGCGTCTCGACCAGTCGAACGGGCGACGATCACGACGCGGGAAACGCTTCTCGCGTCGGCCCGCTGCGATTGGGAGCGCCGAGACGGTTGGAACCTGTTTCGCGCCGCGAACACGTCGACGCCGCGCGAGTTTTACCGAGTCGCGAAGCTCGCGCTGATTCCGTCCTTTTTCGAGGAGTCGTTCGGTCGCGGCGCGGCGGAAGCGTTGGGCGCCGGGGTTCCGGTCGTCGCGTCGAATCGGGGCGCGCTCCCGGAGACGGTCGGGGACGCCGGAATTTTGCTCGATATTCCGGAGCGGTTGACGCCGACGTCGCAAGAGAAGCCGACCGCCGCCGCGCCTTGGGTCGACGCGATTATTTCGCTTTACGACGACGAAAAACGCCGGAAAACGTTGCGCGAAAATGGGTTGCAAAGGGCGAAACGTTGGACGGAAGAGCGCGTCGTCGAACTTTACGAGGCCGCGTTGCGTTAACGCTCAACTTGACGACGTCGCGCGACATTGCGACAAGTCGCCGCCGCTCGACGCGCCGCTTGCGTTATCTCCGCTTTTCAACGTCGAACTCGCTCGAACGACAAGCGGAGCCGGAATTTTTACGCCGCCCGCAACAATTTTAGAACGTCGGCGTTTTTTTGCGCTCGGACGCGGCGCGCCGCT
>JAZNJF010000247.1:0-1917 GCA_045577885.1 Thermoguttaceae bacterium
GTTCCGCGTTATGCGTCGGAATTGGCGGCGCGATTTGCGGAGCGTCGGAGGCGGGAACGGACGCCGCAACCGTTTGCGCCGCAACTGTTGGCGTCGCAAGTCGGATCGTAACCATGTCGTTCTGTGAGCCAAGGAGTTGGCACAATAATTTGTCTTCCTAAGACCGCTTGCCTCCGACTTGTTCCGCGTTTTGCGTCGGAATTGGCGGCGCGATTTGCGGAGCGTCGGAGGCGGGAACGGACGCCGCAACCGTTTGCGCCGCAACTGTTGGCGTCGCGGCGGTTTGCGTCGGCGACGCGTCGCGAGTCAGCGCGAGCGTAAGCGTCGCGACGGCGCAGAAAATCGCGAACGAACCGAACCACGCGAGCGCCGCCGTCTTCCAACGCGACGCGGAGTCGCGTTTGTCGCGTCGGTCGGAAGTCGACGTTTGACGCGAGTTAACGTCGGCGTCGTCGTTTTCGTCGTTCGGTTTCGACGTTTCGCGTCGCTTCGCGACGTCGCGCTTAACGTCTTGCGCCGTCGTCGTTTGCTCGCGTTTTTGCGTCGCGATTTGCTCAACGGCCAAGGCGGTCAGGAGCGCGTCGTCGTTTGGCGACGCGACATCGTTCGTCGTTTCGCTTTCGTTAACGCTAGGCTCCGCTTCGAGTTCGAGCGCGTCGTAGTTCACGTTTCGCTTTCGTTAAACATTTACGATGATTAAATTTCCAAAGATGGTCGTATAAAATTAATGTTGTCTAAGCGGTCTTGTAACGCTCGACGTAACGTTGCGTGTAAACGTAACAATGATGCTTTGGCCATCTTTCGAGAATCTTCGCCGCCGAGTCGACAAATCGCCCGTCTTTCCGACGCAAGAGGAGACAACACGCCGCGCCGACGTAGTAAACGTCGTTCGTAAACCTTTCGTAATCGATCGTTAGCGTCGGAACTTTCACGCTGATTTTATACGCGATTTCGTAGAGACAACGGCGCCGCCCGAGCTTCCAGCGTTCGTCGGCGATAATTTGCGAAACCATACGAGCGAAAACCGGCGATTTTTTTAATCGCGGCGCTTGGCGGTATATTTTATCGTGTAACATATTCGAAGCGCCATACTCGAGAAAAAATTCCAGCGGCGAATACGCGCGGTACGCCTCGCCCCAAGCGCGGAGACTTTTATCGTCTTTTAGACGCTCCGCGTGTATCGCGTTCCATTTCGCGACTTTTTGCGGCGGGATTTTCGCGACTTCTTCGCGAGCTTTTTCGAGCCAACGCAAAAATTCCGAACAATATTCTTCGTCGGAAGAGCGTCCGGTCAATAAATCGGCTCCAATCCGCGCCGCGTCTTTCGCCAACGGCTCGATGATTTTCGGATCGTCAAACGCGGCGGATTGAATCTGCCCGGCGCACGTAAGATACTCGAGTTCGTACAACTTGCGATATTCGTTATTTTCCATTTTGTGCATCCTTAATAATTGAAGCAATCTCTTCCGGACTTAAAATATCTTCTATGAATTCAACAGATCTATTAGGTTGTTTCATTGCTTGGCGAAGACTGGAGGTAACGCGATGTTCCCAAGTATCTTTTCGTGTTATTAAAATAAATTCGTATTTCCATTCTTGGGCAACTGCAAGATAGTCGCGAAGTTGTGCTGTTAAAGCAAGCCTTTTAACAAACTTAATTTCCGCTATTATTTTTTTGGGGGCATTGTTTATATCGGGAATCCTTTTTATTCCCTTAGTAATAGAGTTGGTATTTTTAATAAATTTTAATTTTTTTAGAATCTGCTTCTCAATTAAACGCCCTATGCGAACGTAAACTTGAAAATCATTACTGTTGTTTACATAATCGTTATGTACTAATATACCGTCGGGAGTAACGCGGTATACGTGTTCTGCGTAAACTTCTAGGTTGTAGACGTTTACGGGGCCGGGTCGCGG
>JAZNJF010000248.1:0-8611 GCA_045577885.1 Thermoguttaceae bacterium
TTCCGGAACCGCGACTTTTGTCAACGATGAAATTGCCGACAACAACGCGCGACTCGGCGGCGGGCTTTACGTTTCCGGAACCGCGACGTTGACTAACGCGACGATCGCCGGCAACCAAGCCGTCAACGGCGCCGGAGCTTACGTCGCCAACGGAGGAACCGCGAACTTCAAAGACTCGACGATCGAAAACGCCCTCGTCGGTAACGTCGTTATTTCCGACTCTTCCGACGAAACGCCGATCAGCGCGGCGTTCGCCGACGCGTTCGACGAACTCGATTTCTTCGTCGACGAAGACGAACTCGACGCGTTGGCTCAACGTCTTATCTAACGTTAAGTCGCGAACCGGCGACGTTTAACGCGTCGTCGGTTTCGGCGCTCGGTCTTTGACGACGCGACGTTTTCGCCTTCGTCGCGTCGCGGAATCTTAGCGACGTTCGCGCTCTTTCTCGGAAGAGTCGAGCGTCGCTTTTTTTCTTTTCCCGTTTCTTGGAAAAAATTTCGTTCGGACCTTGCGGTTCGCGCCTTCAAGCGTTAAAATACAAGAAAACGCCGCGACTTCGGAACGCTCTTTCGCAAGCGCGTTTTCCGCTCTTCGTCGACTTAGCGGCCCGACGCGGCGCAACCGTTCGCTTTCCTTTTCCCGTCCCATTTGAGGAGAAAATATGTCGCCGTTCCTCTTAAAACACGTTCTCGCCGTCGCCTTATGCTGCGCGTCCTCGACCGCCTTCGCGCAAGTCGCCGATCCGGTCGCCCCGGAAACCGTCGATTCGGAAGCGCGCCCGAATTTGACCGCCTCCGCCGACGCCGCGCCAACCGACGCGAACGCTCCGACGCTCGCCGGACTCCCCCGCTTCAAACCGAACGCCGTTTCGCTCTACCTCAGCCCGTCGAACCAAATCCGCAACATCGGATTCGGCGACTACCGCAGCGAAAAAGAGCGAATGAACGAAGTCGCCGACGTCGTCGAGCCGATCTTAAAAGCGCACGGCGTCGTCGTTTATCGCAACGACCCGAACAACGGACTCCGCGATTACGTCGCCGAAGCGAACAAGCTCGACGTCGACCTCTATTTCGCGATTCACTCGAACGCCGCCAATAAGCGCGCTCGCGGAACCGAAGCGTTTTGTTTCCGTTTCGGCGGCGAGGGCGAACGTTTCGCCAAACGCGTCGTCGACGAAATTTTAACGATTTACAACGGCCCGAATCGCGGCGTCAAAGAGTCGCACAGCCACTTCGGCCCCGGCAAACCGCTTTACGAAACGGCGAATCCGAACGCGCCGGCGGTCTTGGTCGAGATCGCGTTTCACGACCAAGAAACCGACGCGAACTGGATTTTGGCGAACATCGAGCCGATCGGCCAAGCGTTGGCGCGCGCCGTCTTGAAACACTTGGCCGCCGAACACCCGGAAGCGGTCGCGAACTAACCCGTTTTGTCGCGGCAAGTTAACGACAAGCGCCAAAATTTCGGCGAGTTTCCGCTTCGTTTGAGCGGCGCCGATTACGCGGCGGTTCGACTCGTTTTCGAGCCGCCGCGTCTTTCCCTCCTTAACCTCAACCAACCCCCAACCCCAACATAAACCGAACGATGAAAAAGGCTTACTTAACGGCGGGCGTCCCGTCGCACAGCGCGACGCTCTATTGGAAAATGCGTTTTTTGGCTCACGACCCGGCCGCGGTTCTCGAATTTGAAGAGCCGACGACCTTCCCGGAAGCCAAACCGTCGACGAACGCCGAGCGCGCGCCGTCCGACAAAACCCGGCTCCTGATTTTGCGCGACATCGAAAACGACCGCGCCGTCCGCTCCGCCGAGGCCGACTTCGTCGCCTGTCCCGCCGACTTCGCGCCCGAAACCGGACTCTCCGGCGACCGCGAACTCGCGACCGCGCAAAGCGTCGCGGAAGCGTTCCGCCGCCAAGGCGTCGAACTCGTCGTCTCCGACCGCGCGCTCCCGCTCGTTTACGTCGACGCGCTCTCGAAAGTCGGGATTTCTTGCGAATGCGACGTTTTCCGCGGCGTTTTGGAGCGTCGTTCGAAAGACTCCCGCGAGATCGCGGCGATTCGCGAAGCGCAACGGGCGACCGAAGAAGCGATGCGCGCCGCTTGCCGCCGCATCGCGAACGCGATTCCCGACGCCGACGGCGTCCTTTGGTCGAACGGCGAGATGCTGACCTCCGAAAATATGCGGGCTTTCCTCGACCGAACGCTCCTCGACGCCGGCTACTCGAACGTTCCGGCGATCGTCGCGGGTCGCAAAGACGGCGACGACTGCCACAACTACGGAACCGGGCCGTTGCGCACCGGCGAGCCGATCATCATCGACGTTTTCCCGACGAACAAAACGACGCTCTACAACGGCGACTGCACGCGCACGGTCATAAACGGCCAGATTAAACCGATTTACGCGAAAATGCTCGAAGCGGTGCGCGCGGCGAAAGCGGCGGCGACGGCGACGATCAAAGCGGGCGTTTCCGCCGAAACGGTTCACCGCGCGGCGATCGCGGCCCTCGAAAAATACGGTTTCGGGTACGCCGCGCCGGGAACGCCGGAAGCGGAAACGGAAATCCGGATGACGCACGGAACCGGGCACGGCCTCGGCCTTTCGCTCCACGAACCGCCGCTTCTCGACTTCAAAGGCCCGGAACTCGTCGTCGGCGACGTCGTTTCGGTCGAACCGGGCCTTTACGGCGCGGGCGTCGGCGGGTTGCGCGTCGAAGATATTGTCGTCGTTACCGAAGACGGTTGCGTTAACCTCGGTTCGCCCCTTCCGGAAACGTTGTCTTGGAACGACTAAGCGTTTTGACGCCGCGTTCGAATTCCGCCCTTCCCGCCGTTTCGCCCAAACGACGGGAAGGCGCGCCTCTTTTAGTCTTCTTTAACTTTCGTCGGAACTTCCCTTTTTCTTCGCGAAAACTTCGTTCGTTTTCCCAGCCTTTCTCCTTTTTTCCTTTAAACGTCGCCCGTCTTCCCGGCGCTTTCAGCTTTTAGCGCGTCTATTATTCGTTTTACCGTCTTTCCTATTCCCCCCTTCTTACCGCCCTCGACCGTTCGCGCCGACAAAAATTAAAAAAACCTAACAATTTTTAACAAAAGACGCCAATTATTAGGCAAAACTAATTGACGTCGGTTTAAAAATCGGTTATACTAACCATATCAAGCGAAACCTCCTTAAAGTTGGCGCCGTTTTGTTAGCCAAAGCAAAATCGGCGCAGCTTTTTCACCGCGTTTATTAGACAAAACTAACTTATGAACGACTTTATTTGCGACGCCGACCGAAAAGAAGCCTTACGTTTTCTCCTTGTAAAAACCGCCGCGGTGCGAAGCGGCGTCAAACCGGGCGAGCTTTTGCGCGTTCGGCATTGCTACAAGTCGCAAACGCGCGCCGATTCGCCCTTTAGCTTCACTCGCGACGACGTTCTTAAAATATTGAAACTCGATTACGTTCGACTCCGCGTCGAAGACGACAGCTCGCTCGTTTTATTTTTTCATCGCGACGCTCTTCGCCGCGCCGTTTCGAGGCCGGAAAATTCCGCGACGCTCCAACGTTGCGGCTATCCGGCGACCGTCGACTTAAAACATTTTCTTCGAACGCTTTACCAACGTTTTTCCGTCGAAAAATTCCCGCATGAAGTCGGCGTTTTTATCGGTTATCCGGCGAAAGACGTCGTCGGTTTCATCGAAAAAAATCGCCCGCGCACTCCTTGTCGCTGCCCTTGGACGGTCTTCGGCGACGCGACCGAATCCCTTCTCCTTTCGAATCTTTATCGGCAAACGGAACTTTTCGCGCAGAACGTTTTGGACGCTTGCGAGAGTTTGCAAGCCTTTTTTGAAACCGTTGCGAATTATCGACTTACCCTTCCCGAAACGGTCGCCGCTTAAACGTTCGTTTCGGCTCTCCGCAACGTCGAATCGAAATCGTCGAAAACGCCGCGTTCGCTCCGGCTTTCGCGCAACTTCCGTTCTCTTCGGAGTTTAGCGCGGACGCTTTCGACTTTCCGCCGTTCGTCGACGCGTTTGTTTTCTCCCTTGCGCGCCGTCGACGGTCGGAGTTTCCATTCGACTCGGCGCCGCTCGTTTTCTCCGCGAGCGGCGCCTTTTTTACGCAAAGCCGAATTCGATTCCCCTAACTAAATTAGCCAAGACAACAAAAATTAGCCCGACAAAACTTTCTTATCGGACGCAAAAAAACGTTCGAAAACGAGTCGCCTTCTTCGCGACGTTTCCGAACGTCTTATTTTTCGATCGGTTAAACCGATTTCGTTAGCCGGCTTGCGCCGATTCGACGAAATCGCTCGCTCCTGCGCCGACCAAATCGAACGGCTTCTCGTTTTCGCGGTAAGCGACTTGAATATCGCCGAACGCCGTCTCCTGCTCGACGAACGCGTACCCGTGCCGCGTTAGTTCAAGAATCGCCAAAAAGATCCCGATCAGCGTCGACTTGCGGTCGGCCTTGTCGAAAAGCGCGGTAAAACGGATTTTTCGCTCGCGTTTCAAGCGATTGTAAACTCTTTGCAAATGGACGCTTATCGGCACGTCCTCGCGTTTCATCGAATGTCTAAAGACCGGCGTTTTTTCGCGCAAAATCCGCCCGAACGCGCCGACCAAGTCCCAAAGTTCGACGTCTTGAATCGGTTCTTCGGCAAAATTTCGCGTCGCTCTCGGCAAGTCGTTCGAAAGTCGCGGGTAACGTCGGGCCCAAAGTCGGCCGCGCTCTTCCAAGACGCCGGCGTTTTCGCAAAATTTCTTATACGCTAAGAGCTGAACGACCAAGTCTTTACGCGGATCCTCGATCGTTTCGACCGCCTCTTCCTCCGTCGGGAGCGCGTGAAACGATTTGATTTCGATCAGCGAACTCGCCAGCGACAAGAAATCGCCGACCGCGTCGAGTTCGAGCGCCTCCAACGCCTCGACGAAGACGAGAAACTGTTCCGTTATCTCGGCGATCGGAATGTCGAGAATGTCCAACTCGCGCTTTCGCACCAGATAGAGCAGCAAGTCGAGCGGCCCGCAAAACGCGTCGAGCTCGACGGCAAAGACGCCGCCGCTCTCCTTCGCTCGGTTTTCCGCGTTTTCCATTTCCGCCAACTCCTTATATTTCAACGCTTAAAACCAATCCGTTTTTATCGAGCCGCTCGACCGCGCGTGCCGTCGAGTTCCAAACGTAACTCGTCTTCCAACGCGAACAACGGTTCGAACGCGTCCGCCGTCCGCCGCGATTCGACGGTCGACGACGTTAACCGCTTGGAAGTCGGACGGTTGCGACGCGGCGTTTCTCGCGGCGTTCCGTTTTCCGGCGACGCGCCGAACGCGGTCGAAAAGGAGTCCAAGACGCGCCCCAACGTCGCGGCGGCTTCGGTCGCTTGCGCGGTCAGCGTTTCGAGCGTCGCTCGACGCGCTTCGAGTTCGGCGTTAGCGCGAGCGTAAAAGTCGGCGAATTCCCGACGTCGGCGCTCCAACTCGGCGACGGCTCGTTCGGAGCGTTCCCGCTCTTCGCGAACGGTCTTTTCAAGCGCGCCAACTCCCGACGGTTCCTCGACTTGCAACGCTTCGCCGAGAGACGCGGGCTCGGTCGCTAAAGAACGAGTTTCGTCGTTCGAACCGTTGAAAAAATAAAAAAGCGCCCCGAGCGCGATCGCGCCGCCGACCGAAGTCGCGGCGAGCGGAAGGAGTAAAAGAGCCGACATAAAGGAAAAGACGACGAAAACCGGGTAAATGGGCAAAACGGGAAAGCCGGGCAAACCGAGCGACGCCGCCGTCCGTTCGGTCTCGCAACCGCCCGAACGACGCTATCGATAATAACGATTTTTCCGGCTTTATTCAAGAGCGATTTTGCGCGCTTCGCTACGCCTCTCCTTCGCTTAACCTTCTATTTTACCTAAACTAACGTTTCCCGGCGATTCGGTAAAACGCCTCGCGTTTCTCGTCGCGCTTCGCTTGGCGACTTTTTTTTCTTTCGCGATTATATCGCAAATTCTGAACGGCGCCCAAAACGCTATTCAAAATTTCGTTCAAAAAAAACTCCCGACGCGCGCCGTCGAAAGCGTCGCGGACGCCAAGCGAAACCGACGGTCGAACGCGGCGACCGTCGACCGGGTCGGCGTCAAAACGTTTGCGCCGCGGCGACCGCGGCGACCACGAAAAAAGTCCAAACCAAGATAAAAACGACTTTAATCGGAAAATAAATCGACGCGATTTTTAAAACGGTCCTAACGTCCGTCGAGCAAAGGAGTTGCACAACAACGGCGGAAAGGACGAAATGAATCGCCAAACCGACGCAGAGACACGCGCCCATCAAAGTCGTCGAAATCGGAGCGGTCGCGAACCCCGTCGCCGTCAAACCGACCAAGGCCGCCAAGAGTTCGAGGCCGAACGCGTTCCCCATCTCGACTTCTTCGCCGGCAACCTTTTTGATAACGCGACATAAAACAAACGCGGAAATTAGCGCGCCCAGCATTTTACTCCTCCTTTTAACGTCGACATTGTCGGCGAGCCAAAGAACGGCGAACTTGGCTCGTTTCGTTTCCCTCTTTCGCCGTTAAGCGGGTCGTTCGCTTGACGGCGACGGCTCTTTGACGCAAACGTCTATTTTTCGTCATTTACAACAAAGAGCCGTCTTTTGATTCAACGAGCGCGAAAACGAACGTCGCAAACCGCGGCGCCGTTTATTTCCCGACGTTGTAAAACTCGACTTCCCAAAGGCGCGCCAAGTTGCCGGGCGTTTCGTCGATTTGCAGACGGAACTTCTTGCCGGAAACGGGTTTAAACTTCAAGCAGACGACCGCCGCGTCGTTGTTTTCGACCGCCGCGCTTTCGACGTCGACAAACGCGCCGTCTCGCTCGACTTGCAGGCGGAACTTCGTCAACGGCGTTTGGGCCGACGCTTGCCCGCTCGCGACGCGGAAAGCGTCGAGCGTCGTTTCCCCGGCGAACTCGAAATCGACCCAATGCGACTCGGCTTCGTCGCTGACCCAACGGCCTTCGTTCTTGTAAACGTCGAGTTTGCCGTCGTTAATCGCCGACGCCGGGTAATGAGCCTTTTTGTACAGGCTCGAAACGGCGACTTGCGCGTCGAGCGCCAAGTTTTTCGCGTCCGACGGCAGCCATTTCGGGCGCGCGAACTGCGTCGCTTTCGCGGTCGGCGGCGCGACGCCTTCGGTCATCAACGCTTTCAGCTCGTCGAGATAATCGCTGTAAACGTCGCGCGGCAAACACTTATGATTCTTGCAGATCGACGCGGCCATTCCGACGACTTCCCCCATCATCCCGCCGGTGCGCATCACGCGAATCGTTCCGAGCGCGACGTGCGTAACGCTGATGTTGCGCCCCGCCATGAAGAGATTTTCGACGTTGCGCGAGTAAAGGCAGCGGTACGGAATCGCGTACGGCTTGATGTTCGTTTGGACGCAGTAAGCGCGGAACTCCTCGCCCGGGAAGTGTTTAGCGTTCTCCGGTTCCGGATAGTGCAGGTCGATCGACCAAGTCGTCGTTACCGACGCGTCCTCGAACGGAACCGCGTTCACGACGTCCTGTTCCTTCAAGACGACGTCGCCCAAAAGCCGTCGCGACTCCCGTTTCCCGGCGACGTAAGCAACCCAGCCGAGCTTGCGATTTTTGACTTTTTCCGCCCAAGAGCCGGTCGTCTTGTTCTTCATGTACGACCAATGCCCATACGCGGCGCGCAGGCCGTTGTCGCGGATCCGCTCGATATCGGTAATTTGGTCGAGGTTCATGCCGCCTTCCCAGTCCCAGTCGCCGTGCGTCGACGGTCGAATCGTTTTGTCGCTAAACCGAATCGCCCAAGGGAGTTCCGGGAAGCTCGAATCGCCGTCCGTCTCGACGGTGTTCCACTGAACGGACGAGCCCATCGTCATCGAGTCGGCCTTTTCCGGCGCGGTCGCTTCGCCGTATTCGGACTTCGCTTCGCGGCCCATTCGGAAATCGGCGCCCGCGAGGAAACCGACGCCCGCGTCGCCGGTGCAGTCGGCGAACGTTTTTCCGATAAAGCGCAAGCGTTCCCCGGTCGCGACGTTTTCGCCGCAAACCGCGTTAATGCGGATACTTCCGTTATCTTGCTTCGCCGCTTCGACGGCGTTGACGCGGACGTTCAAGTAAAGGTCGATATTTTTTTCCGCCGAAACGAGTTCGAAGCGCGTTCGGTCTTTATAGTGCGACGCTTCGCGACCGTTCCCGCCGCCGTGCGGGCCGAGGAGATACGTCAGGTTCCCTAAGTTCGGATACGGCGGGAGGTTAACGTCGCCGTTGAGGTGAACGCGAATTTCGGCGCTCCCGTTCCCGCCGAGAACCGGACGGTCTTGAACCAACGCGACCGACGCTCCGAGTCGAGCCGCCGAGATCGCCGCGCACGTTCCGGCGATTCCGCCGCCGACGACGACAAGATCGTAAACCTTGCCGTTCTCGACGCTTCGGTATTCCGCCGACAACCCGCGAGCCGCCAAGCGCAACGGCTTCATCGCGTCGATTTCCTTCGGCGGGACGAACCCGTCGGCGCTAAACACTAACGCGTCGACCCGACCGTCGAACCCGGTCATATCGCAAAGGGAAATTTCGACTTCCAGCTTGTCCGCCGAAATCGCAATCGGCGCGCCTTCCTGCC
>JAZNJF010000249.1:0-9206 GCA_045577885.1 Thermoguttaceae bacterium
CGGTGTATTCCTTAATGGTCTTGACGTGCTTTTCGGGGATGTTGAGCGACGGAACGATACAAGCCGAGTCGCCCGAGTGAATGCCGGCCAGCTCGACGTGTTCCATCACCGACGGCACAAACGCGTCGACGCCGTCCGAAATCGCATCCGCTTCGGTTTCGATCGCGTTGCTCAGAAAGCGGTCGACCAAAATCGGGCGTTCCGGGGAAACGTCGACCGCCGCTTCGACGTATTCGACGAGTTGGCGTTCGTCGTGAACGACTTCCATCGCGCGGCCGCCGAGAACGAAGGACGGACGCACCATCAACGGGTAACCGACGCGGTTCGCGATTTCGAGCGCTTCTTCGACGTTCGTCGCCATCCCGGATTCCGGTTGCGGAATATTCAGACGCTGCATCATTTGACGGAAGAGGTCGCGGTCTTCGGCCATGTCGATCGTTTCCGGCGAGGTGCCGATGATCTTAACGCCTTCTTTCGCGAGGTCGGCCGCCAAGTTGAGCGGGGTTTGACCGCCGAACTGAACGACGACGCCGTCCGGTTGTTCCGCTTCGTAAATGCTGAGAACGTCTTCGAGCGTCAGCGGTTCGAAGTAAAGTTTATTCGACGTGTCGTAGTCGGTCGAAACCGTTTCCGGGTTGCAGTTGACCATGACCGTTTCGTAACCGGCCGCGCGCAACGCCATCGCGCAGTGGACGCAGCAGTAGTCGAACTCGATCCCCTGCCCGATGCGGTTCGGGCCGCCGCCCAAGACCATAATCTTTTTCTTGCCGCTAACGACGTTTTCGTCCGTCCCGTTGTACGTCGAGTACCAGTATTGCGCGTCGTCGACGCCGCTGACGTTGACCTTGTTCCAAACTTGCTTCACGCCGAGCGCCAAGCGACGCGAGCGGATTTCCTTCTCCGGAATCGCCAAAATTTTCGCGAGGTAACGGTCGGCGAACCCGTCCAATTTCGCTTGTTTGAGGAGTTCGTCCGGAAGCTCTTTCCCCTTGTACGACAAGAGTTGTTCTTCCAAGTCGACGAGTTCTTTGATTTGTTCCAAGAAGTAACGTTTGATTTGCGTCTTGGCGATAATCGCGTCGATCGTCGCCCCTTTGCGCAACGCTTCGTAAATCAGGAAGTAACGCCAGCTGTTCGGAACGCTCAGCTTTTGCAGGAGTTCTTCGACCGGAAGCTCGTTGAAGTTTTTCGCGAAACCGAGGCCGCAGTTCCCCTTTTCGAGCGAGCGAATCGCCTTTTGGAACGCTTCTTTGAAGTTTTTGCCGATGCTCATCACTTCGCCGACGGCGCGCATTTGCGTTCCGAGCTTATCCTCGACGCCGCGGAATTTTTCGAACGCCCAACGCGCGAACTTGACGACGACGTAATCGCCGTAAGGCTTGTAATCTTCGAGCGTTCCGCCGCGCCAATACGGCATTTCGTTCAGCGTCATCCCCGCCGCCAACTTCGCCGAAACGAGCGCGATCGGGAAACCGGTCGCCTTCGAGGCCAGCGCCGACGAACGGCTCGTGCGCGGGTTGATTTCGATAATAACGACGCGGTCGGAAACCGGGTCGTGCGCGAATTGAACGTTCGTGCCGCCGATGACGCCGATTTTTTCGACGATTTTATGCGCGTAACCTTCGAGCCGCTCTTGCAACTCCTTGCTAATCGTCAACATCGGCGCGGTGCAGAAAGAGTCGCCGGTGTGAACGCCCATCGGGTCGACGTTTTCGATAAAACAGACGGAAATCAGCTTATTGTTCGCGTCGCGGACGACTTCGACTTCCAGCTCTTCCCAACCGGCGACCGACTCTTCGATCAGGACTTCCGAAACCATCGACGCGGCCAACCCGCGAGCGACGACGGTGCGGAACTCTTCCGGGTTGTACGTGATCCCGCCGCCGGTTCCGCCCATCGTGTACGCCGGACGCACGACGCACGGGTAACCGAGTTTTTCGACGATCGCTTCCGCTTCTTCCATCGTGTGCGCGATCTCGCTGCGGGCGGTTTCGATCCCGAGTTCCGCCATCGTGTTTTTGAACTCGAGCCGGTCTTCGCCGCGTTCGATAGCGTCGAGCTGAACGCCGATGACGCGAACGCCGTATTTATCGAGGACGCCGGCTTTTTCGAGTTCCATCGCCAAGTTCAGCGCCGACTGTCCGCCGAGGTTCGGAAGGAGCGCGTCCGGGCGTTCCTTTTCGATAATCCGTTCGATCGACGGAACCGTCAGCGGCTCGATGTAAGTCGCGTCGGCCATCACGGCGTCGGTCATAATCGTCGCCGGGTTGGAGTTGACCAGCACGATCTTATACCCGAGTTCCCGCAGGGCCTTGCACGCTTGCGTTCCGGAGTAGTCGAACTCGCACGCTTGACCGATGACGATGGGGCCGGAACCGATAATGAGGACTTTCTTTACGTCGTCGCGACGGGGCATCTTAGCGTCTCCTTAGGAACGAATTTTCGAGATTTTTTCGAGGGCGTTTTCGGCTTCCGCCGCCGCTCGGCGAAGAGCGACGAGTCGGGAGGCCCCGCAAACGCGCCTCAAATTCATTTCATTATAAATCGGTAAAAATTCCCGTCAAGGAGACGCCCGCCCCCCGGCGCTCAATTTCCGCCGATTTTTTGCCTTTTTTCCGTGAAAGCGGCGCCGTCGTTATCGTCGTTATAATCCTAAATTCACGCGCCGCTTATAACGCCGCCTTTCTCCGTCGCCTCGACGACCGTCCAAAGCGGCGTCAGAAACCTACCATTATCTCTTCTTATACTTTGCCGCGCAATATAACGTCGCCTTATTTAAACAACAACTTATTTAATCGCAATCGTTACCAACCGTTCTTTATCAATACGAGCCCAAACAACCGTCAAAATTAGCGCAACCGTTCTAATCCGTTCCATCCTTCCTTTGGGGCAATTCCCGAACGCTCCGCAAAAATTTGGCAAAAAAACGAAAAAATCGTTGCGCCGCGCTTTCCTTTTTATTATAATCGACGAAAAGTAATTCTCGACGCCGCCGGTCGCCGCTTCGTCCGTCGTTTGCCGCGCCCGACGCCGTCGTTTCGTCGCGTCCCCTATATAATAAGGAGAAACGTTATGACGCGCCCCGCTTTTAACCCGACTCGCCGCCGCTTTTTAACGACCGGAGCCGCCGCGCTCGCCGCCTCGCCGCTCCTCTCCGCTTTCGGCTCGTCCCCCTTCCTGAACGCCGCGGTCGCCGCCGAGGAAATCGCGAAAAAGCCCGCCGACGCCCGTATTTGGGGCATTTTACTTCACCTCGGACACAATATGTGGGGCGATACCGAACGCGCCTACACGCCGCCGACCGACAAATTCGACTGCGACGTCGCCCTCTGGGAAGAGCTTTCCGTAAAGTCCGCCGAATCGGGGCTTAATATGCTCGTGATCGATATCGGCGAGGCGCTCCAATACAAGTCGCATCCGGAGCTGGCGATCGACGGCGCGTGGAGCGTCGACCGGTTGCGCGCCGACCTTAAACGCTTGCGCGACATTGGGATCGAGCCGATTCCGAAACTGAATTTTTCGACGTGCCACGACTTCTGGCTCGGCAAATACGAGCGAATGGTCTCGACGCCGGAATATTACAAAGTCTGCGCCGACCTGATCGCCGAAGTCGCCGAAATCTTCGACCAACCGCGTTTCTTCCACCTCGGTTACGACGAAGAAAACTATCCGATTCAAAGGACTTACGACTACGTCGTCATCCGTCAAGGCGAACTTTGGAAACGCGACTTCCTCTTCTTTATCGAACAGGTCGAAAAAACCGGCTCGCGCCCCTGGATTTGGGCCGACTACGCTTGGGAACACCCGGAATTTTTGGAGTGGGCGCCGAAGTCGATTCTTATGTCTAACTGGTATTACGGCAAGGACTTCGATCCGAAATCGAACAAGGTCGCGCAAACGTATATCGACCTCGACCAAGCCGGTTTCGACCAAGTCCCGGGCGCGTCGAACTGGTCGAACGACGAAAACTTCGGCTTGACGGTCAACTTCTGCCGCCAAAACCTGTCGGAAGAACGACTTAAGGGCTTCCTGATGGCGCCGTGGAAATTCACCTTCGCGAAAGACCGCCAACACCACCTCGACGCGATTTCGCAAGTGAAAGCCGCGATGTACTAATCGTTTGCCGTTTCGAACGTTGCGTCGACGCGAAAACGCCGTTTTACGACGTCGCGCCGACGCGACGTTCCGTTCGCCCGACCGCCCGTCTCCGCTTCACGGCGTCGTCTTCTCCGCCGCAAGAGACGACGCCGCGTCGTTTTTACCGTCCCAATCGTCGCCTTCTTCCTCTTCGCGTCAACTAACGACGTCGTATCGCCAAGCAACGCGCCGACCGCCGTTTAATCGTTTTTTTTGCCTCCTAACTCCGGAGTTTAACAATGGTTATCCCTTATTACTGCGAAGACTACCCCGAAAGCCTCGACGACGTCCAAACCGACGCCGACGCCAAGTCGCCGAACGACGCTCCAAACGACGCGACGTCGCCGTCGCGGTTGCAAGCGTCGAAGCCGAAGCGTCCGTTTTGGCGCAAAAAGCGGTTCCAAATTCCATTTTTCCTTTCCGTCGTTTGCCCGCTTCTTCTCGCGCTCGCGGCGAAACTCCTTTATTTCCAAGGCGTTCCGCTGAAACCGTCGCCGGAAACGACCGGGTTCGTCGAGCCGCTGACGCCGGACGGAAACGTCGATTTCGCCCGAATTTACGAAGAGCGGCAAGACGCTTGGCTCGGGGCGCCGGAAGAAAACGGTTTCCGCAACGTCTTGCAAGCGTTTGGGCCGGCGGCGCTCGAACAGCTTCACATCGCGCAAACCGTTCGTTGGGAAGACTTTCCAACCGACAAAGCGTCGCGAGATTGGTTCGCGAACGACTGGACGCGCCTTTGCGAAAAGTTCCAACTCGACCCGACCGCCCGTCCGACGTTCCTAAATCGTTTGAATTTAATCGATTACCTTCGCTTAAACGGAATCGACGGAACGGAGCCGCTCCCGACGGAAGCAAGCGACGCGCTCAACGTTAGCCAAGACGCGGAAACGGTTTACGTCGATTACGAACCGCGCCCCGCTCGCGTCTCCCGTTACGACGCGCAAGAATGTTTCGACCTTCTCCAAGAACGTCCTTGGACGGCGAAGGAGTTCCCCGTCGCGGCGCGTTGGCTCGAGGAAAACGCCGACCGTTACGCGGTTTACGAATCGGCGTTAAGTCGTTCAAAATACGGTTCTTGGCATTTTCCCGTCGGCGCCGGCGAAACGCTCGACGACTGGCTCGAAATGACGCTCCCCGACGTCCAACACAACCGCGAAATCGCCCGACTTTTAGCCGTTCGCGCCAACTACCGCCTCGGTCGCGGCGACGTCGACGGAGCGCTCGACGACTGGCGTCTTCTCCTCCGTTTGAGCCGTCATATTCTCGACAACCCGAACAACTGCCTCGTCGAAAGTCTTGTTGGCGTCGCGATTTACGGCGTCTCGACGTCGCTCGGACTCGGCGCCAATCCGGACGCGCCGCCGACGCCGGAACAATGGGCCCGGGCCGCCGAAATTCATCGCGAAACGTTCGGCGAATACGACTTTAACGCGTTGCGACGCCGCGTCTTCGAGGGCGAAACGTTCTTCAACGTCGTTTGGTTCGCGCAATTCCTTCTCCATCCCGAACCTTCGGAATACCTTCCGCTTAGCGGATTTACGCAAACATTAGTCCGGGGTCTCGACGCCGACGCGGCGATGAAAAGTTATCGAAAGATTATCGACGCGAATCGACAAAATGTCAACAATCCCCGATTCCCCGCGACGTCTCCGTCCGAACCAGTCTGGTCGCGAATGTTAACGCCGAACCGAGAAAAACGCTCCGAATATTACGCTCAATACTTCGGAAGGGCTTTGCTCCCCGTTTACGACGCCTCCCGCGCCGCGTTTTATAAAGCCGAAAACGCTTCTCGTCTTCAAACTCTTCAAATCGCGACGCTTCGGTATCAAGCGGAACACGGAACGCTCCCTCCGGCCTTTACCGTCGACGCGCAGGGACGCCCGCTTCACAGTTGGCGCGTCTTGATTCTCCCTTATATAAACGACGAGACAAAAGCGCTTTACGAGCAAATCCGACTCGACGAGCCTTGGGACTCGCCGCATAACCGCCAATTCGCCGCGCGGACGCCGGACGTTTTCCGCCGTCCGGAAGACGCCCCCGACTCGAACCTCGCCGCGTACTCCGTAATCGTCGGCCCCAACTCGCTTTATAACGCAAGCGGCGTCGGCGTCGACTTGGCGGAACGCGTCGCGAACCCGGAACGCGTCGCGACGTCGCAAGCGCTGATCGTCGAGCGCAAAACGCCGGTCGAATGGACGCGTCCCGACGCTGAAATCCTTGAAACGACGGCGTTTGAAGACGGAATCGACGGAACCGCGCGCCAACTTCCCGGGCCCGCGTCTCCAAACGGAATCGGCCCGCTCCGCTCCGGCGACGTTAGCGCGATCGCAACCGCGAACGGCGCCGTTCGTTGGATTTCATCGACCAAGGCCCAACGTTGGACGACGCTAAAAGCCGACCTCTCGCAACCGTTCCAACCCGACACGCCGGAAGAATTTGCGAAAGAAACGGACGGCCAAACGCTCGACGAACTCATCCTCGGCGTCAATCCGGCGTCAAACGACGCGACGTCAACCCCGGAATAACGCGCCCGACGTCGACGTCGACGCCGCGTCAAAATCGACTCAAAAACGACGCGACGCCGTCGGATTCAGCGACAACGTTGACGCCGGGTCGTCCAACGACTAGTTTATCCTATTTTCTTTCATCGTTAAAGGTTTCCAACAATGACGTTACAAGATAACATTTCCGCGTTTCCCAATCCCGCGATCGACTTCGAATGGAGCGTCGAAAACGACGCCGTTACGATCGACAAATTCCTTCCGGAAAACGCGACTTCCGCCGTCGTTCCCGCCGAAATCGACGGTCGCCCGGTCGCCAAAATCGGCGTCCGCGCGTTCAAAAACTGCGCGTCGTTAACGCAAGTCGTTTTACCGCCGACGATTCGAGAAATCGGCGACTCCGCGTTCTCCGGTTGCGCGGCGCTAACGCAAATCGTTTTACCGCAAGGTCTAGAACGAATCGGAAACCGCGCGTTCGCCGAGTGTTCGGCGCTAACGGAAATCGCTTTGCCCGACGGCGTTAAGTCGATCGGCGAAACCGCGTTTTCCCGTTGCGCGGCGTTAGCGCAAGTCGTTTTACCGCCGTCCGTTGCCGACATTGGCGACGGCGCGTTTTCCCGATGCGCCTCGCTGACGCAAATCGAGCTTCCCGCAAGCCTCGCGGAACTCGGCGAAACCGCGTTTTTCGGCTGTCGGTCGTTGACGTCGTTTCGCGTCGACGCGCAAAACCCGTCGTTTCGCGACTTCGACGGCGTTCTCTTGTCGAGCGACGGCAAAACGCTTCTCCGCTGTCCCGAAGGTAAAACGGGCGAATTCGTCGTTCCGAAAAGCGTTAAAACAATCGGCGACGAAGCGTTTTTCCGTTGTTCGCGGCTAACGCAAATCGTTTTACCGGAAGGACTTGACAAAATCGGCGACGCGGCGTTTTCGCAATGCTCGTCGTTGACGCAAATCGAAATTCCGTCGAAAGTCAAAAAACTCGGCGCCGACGCGTTCCTCGGCTGTTCGTCGCTAACGCAACTCGAACTCCCGCCGAAAATTAAAGCGATTCCCGACCGCGCGTTTTACCGTTGTTCGTCGCTGGAGCGAATCGAGCTCCCGGACAGCGTCGAAAAAATCGGGCGGCACGCGTTCGGCGGCTGTTTGTCGCTAACGCAACTCGAACTCCCGCCGAACGTTAAATCGCTCGGCGATCGAGCGTTTTCCGGCTGTCAAGCATTGCGGCGAATCGCGCTTCCCGAACGAATCGACAAAATCCCCGAATACGCGTTTTTTCATTGCGCCGGCTTAACGGAAATCGTTTTCTCGCCGAACGTTAAAGAGATAAAAATCGGCGCGTATTACGGTTGTTTCTCGCTAACCCATATCGAACTTCCCCAAGCGCTAATCAAAATTGGCGAAGCCGCGTTCGAATATTGCGCGGCGTTGTCGCAAGTCGTTTTTCCGGACGGACTTGAAAAAATTTGCGATTCGGCGTTTACCTGTTCCGCGCTAAAAGAAGTCGCGCTTCCCGACGGCGTTAAGTGGTTCGGCCGCCGTCCTTTCCCGAAATCGACAATCTGCCGCGCATGTCCCGAAGTCGCGAGAAAATTCGCCAACGCGCAAAAACCGAGGTGGGAAGAACTGTATTTGAAAGCCAAAACAGCGACGCCCGAAAATTAAACTCAATCTCCAATTTTTGCGACGCAAACGGTTTCGTTTAAAATGTTAAGCTCGCCGAAAATTCGCTTCGTTCCGCAACGCCGACGCAAAAAAATCGAAAAAAACGCGCCGAAACCGTTTCCGGGGCTCGACGCCGCGCTTTGAAGCGCTATAATAAACGTCGGTATATTTTTCACTCCGAGGTTTCGCCGCGCGCCGTTTGGCGACTTTTTGTCGTTAAGAGCCGACGCCCGAATCGCCCCGCCGTTTTCGCCAACGCTAACGCGACGATTCGACGAAACTTAACGTCCAATGCAGCAAAGGTTTACGATGCGCTCCGACTTAATTAAAAAAGGCGCCAGCCGCGCCCCGCACCGCGGTCTTCTCCGCGCTTGCGGCGTCTCGCAAAAAGATTTCAAACGCCCGTTCATCGCGATCGTCAGCAGCCGCGTCGACGTCATCCCGGGTCACGTTCACCTCGAACAGGTCGCCGAGTTCGTCGCCGACGCCGTTCGCGCGGCGGGGGGCGTTCCCTTTATCTTCAACACTATCGGGGTTTGCGACGGCGTCGCGATGGGGCACGACGGGATGAAATACTCGTTGGCCAGCCGCGAAATCATCGCCGACGCGGTTGAAACGATGATCAACGCCCACAAATTCGACGGCATGATCTGCATTCCGAACTGCGACAAAATCGTCCCGGGCATGTTGATGGCGTCGATGCGTTGTAACATTCCGACCATTTTCGCCTCCGGCGGCCCGATGGAAGCCGGTCGCGATAACGACGGTTCCCCGCTCGACTTAATTTCGATCTTCGCCGCCGCGGCCGGGAACGAAAACGGCAAAGTTTCGAGCGAACGCCTGCGCCAAGTCGAAGAAAAAAGCTGCCCGACGTGCGGCTCCTGCTCCGGCATGTTCACCGCCAAC
>JAZNJF010000250.1:0-2906 GCA_045577885.1 Thermoguttaceae bacterium
GGTCGAGTTCGAACGTTACGTCTTCTGCTGTTCGCACTGGTCGCTGACGGCGGCGGATCGCGACGCGACGGTTAAAATCGTTACCGAAAAGATGAAGTCGGCCAAGAAACCGGTTTTCGTCGCGGGCGACTTCAACGCGAAACCGAGCGAAGCGTCGATGAAGGCGTTCGCCGACGATTGGACGATTCTCTCCGCCGACGCGCCGACCTTCCCGGCGAACAAACCGAACATTCGCATCGACTACATTTGCGCCGCCGACCCGACCGGCGAAATTTCCGCCGACGCTTGGAAGAAGGCGGTCGTTTCGGCGCGCGTCGTCGAAGAGCCGGTCGCGTCCGATCACGCGCCGATCGTCGTCGAACTTTCCGCCGACGTTTTCAAATAAACCGCCGCTAACGCTTCCCGCAAAGTCGTTTAAGAGCAAGACGTTAACCGAGATGCTCGCGACGTCGGTTAGCGTCAAGAAATGAAAAGAGCCGCCGCGTTTCCCTTAGGATTCGCGGCGGCTCTTTCGTTTCCATTTCACCGTCGACACAAGCGCTTTATCGGCAAGCGTTAACGTCGGCGCAAATTTTCTTTACCCCTTCTTTTCCGAATCGAGAGCGGCGCGAATCGCCCTTGCCAACTGGTCCGGACACGACGTCGGTCGACCGCCGCACGAAACGCCCTTCAACTTCGCCTCGACCTCTTCGGCCGGCAAGCCCTCGACGAGTCGCCCGATTCCTTGCAGATTGCCGTTGCACCCGCCGACGTAACGCACGTCGCGCAAAACGCCGTTTTCGATTCGAAAATGAATTTGCGTCGAGCAAACGCCCGCCGTTTTATACACGTAATCCATTGTTATTTCTCGCTTTAAAAATTCCGCGTTGTTGTTCGTTCAATCGGCGCCGCGACGCCCGAATCGAGAATCGCGACGTTAATTTATTATACGCGGCCCCGTCGAAAAAGCAACGGCGACGCGGCGATTTTTCCGTTTTTTGGACGGCGCCGCGAAATCCGACGCCGCCGAAGAAGCGCAACCCCGTTATCTAAACGACTTATCAACGCTTATTTCTTCTCGCCGTCGCTCGTTTCCCTCCGTTCGACCGGCGAAAAAACGGTTCGGAACGTCGCCGTCTTCCCCGCCTCGACGGTCGCCGTCTCGATCAAAATCGAAACGCCCGGATTCTTCGAGTCGAAGTCGTTTTCCGTCTCCGCCGCGACGACGCTAAACGCCGACGGAATATCGCTTTGCGTCTCCACCGTTTTACACAACGTCGCGTCGCCGCAATGAACCGGACTCGCCGCCGTCAACGTCGCGACGCGTTCCGAAACGATCTCGACCGCCGCCGGAGTCAGCAAGCGCCGTTCGATCTTAATCTCTTTATCGGCAAGCGCTTCGACGACGTCCTCGACGATTAAACTTCCGTCCGGATTCAGCGTCGCGACGCGCTTGACCGACTTCGCTTCGCCGCGATAAACCGGCGTCAAATCGAGCGTCGCGCTCGACGCTTCGCCGGGAGAGCCGATCTTCGTTTCGACGATTTTCGTCGTTCCGTCGACAAGTTGCGGCGCCCCGTTCAGCGTCAAGACGCTATGTCCGAAATTGTTGTATCGAAACAGTTTCCATCGTTCCGAATTTTGGCCCATTCCCCAAAGATTCATCCCGCGCGACTCGATGCGATGGTAATTTTCCGGCCCCAGCTCGACAATCCAGCGGACGCCGCCGTCGTCGTACACGAACCCGCCCTCGTCCATATGTCCGTGCGGCGCGTTCGGCGCCCCGGCCTTAATCCCGAGATACGCCGCGTCGCGCTTCCAAGCCGTTCGAAAGAGCGCGACGGCGTTGCGACCGTTCCCGACGCCGACGTACCCAAGTTCTTGCGGCGCAACGTTTCCGAACCCAAGTTCATTCGGGTCGACCGGCGCGTCGCCGTCGATTTTCTCCGCGTCGAGCGGCGTTTCGCGAATCGGCCCCCAAAGGAGAGCGCAAACGCCCAACCGATGCGCCGCGATCGTGTCGATCGACCGCGTTCCGTACTTAACCTTATGTTTCGTCGCGACATACGCCGCGTCAAGTTGGAAATTTTCGTTCCAAGCGACGCCGACGTCGCCAAGGTTGCGCGCGTTCCAAAAAGCGGTCGGCTCGAACATCTTTCCGCCGCCGGAATCCGGGTAATTGAACGCGTCGCCGGTCGTTCCGAAGACGTGTTCGAAATACCGAATCGTCTCCTTAAACCCGCGCGCCTCGGAACGTCCGAAATCGTTCCCCAACGCGGAGTTAAGCGCCGCCAACAATAGGACGTTAAACCCGGTTCCGTACCCCCAGTAGCCGGGCCCCTCGGTATAATTTCCATCCGGCTCGTAAGACGCCATACTCCACGTTACGCCGTTTACTGACTGCCGCACGGCGTCGCGAGCGAGTTCCGGTTCGTCGTCGGCGATCGCAAGCGCCCCGTAAAGCGTTCCGCACCAACAGACTTGGTTCCAGTTCGCGTTGTTTTTCTTCCACCAACCGCGAATCTTCAACGCTTCTTCGACGCCCTTGACGCGAATCGCCTCGCGAACCTTTTTTCGATTCTCGTCCGAAAACGTCGCGCCGCAGGAGTCGTACGCAAGCGCCAGCGCCGTCGTCATTTCCGCGACGTCGAGAAAGTGCGACGGATTCCAATCGGAAAACTCGGCGATCGCTACCGCTTCCTTTTCGACCCGCGCCGCGTACTTAACGTCGCCGGTATAACGGTACATAAACGTCCAGCCGAAAAGGCGGCGAAGCGCTTCCCGCGAAACGCCGAGAAGTCGTTTTCCTTCAAGTTTCCGCTCGACCGGCGGCGCGTTTAACGTCTTGTCGGCGCGACGTTTAATCGCTTCATAATAAGCCTTCCAACGCGGGTCGGCGTCGATTTTTTTCTTGACGTCGGCGATCG
>JAZNJF010000251.1:0-3537 GCA_045577885.1 Thermoguttaceae bacterium
ACAGAACGACATGGCTACGATCCGACTTCGACGACCGCCGGACGACTTTTGATTCTTGGAGCGTTTAGCGAAGCCGGCGCCGCAAATTTGTCGCAACTCCGCCTCGACGTCGGCGTCCAACGCGTCGACGTCGAAGTTCGCGTCGATTTTCTCTTGGAATTGACCGGCGAACTCGACTTGCGCTTCGGCGCGAAGGGCGGCGTCCGCTTCGTCGTCGAGCGCTTTCGGGTCGAACGCTTCTTCTTCGTCGTCGACGCCGATCGGCGAAAGCGGGATTTCGGCCAAGACGTCGTATTTGGCGCCGCCGCGTTCGAGTTCGCTCGAGTAAACGAGAACCGCGTCGACCGGCGACGAGCCGAAAAAGACGTTCGAGCGTTCGAAAATCATTCGACTAAGGCCGCCTTCGAAACCGGATTCGCGGTCTTTTTGGCGCGCGCGGCCGACGGTCAAGTGCGGCGTAAATTCTCTATTTTCCGCAGGATACCCAAGTTCCGCGAGTTCCGCTTCGATCCGACGAGCGAGTTCGCGAATTTCGCGAGCGCCTTCGCGGACGCCGATCCAAATCGAACGGGGCGAGTCCGCGTTCGGGAACGCGCCGACGCCTTCGAAAACGAGGTCGAACTGCTCGAACTTGCGACAGCCGCGCTCGACCGCCGCGACGACGCGGTGCAATTCGACCGTCGGAACGGTTCCGAGGAATTTCAACGTAACGTGAAAGTTTTCCTCTTCGACCCATTTTACGTTCGGATAGGCTTCGACTATAGGGCGGAGCGTTTTGCGCGCTTCGTTGCGAATCATCGGGGAAATGGCGACGGCGATAAACGCGCGAACGGTCGGTTTCATTGGACGGAACCTTTGTTGGGAAAACAGGAGGAATAGGGAAAACAGGGCGTCGGGGCAAACGGCGGCGCCGCGACGGTCGCGTCGTTAATTATTATACAGTCGACGTTGAAAAAGGCAACTCGCGTTCAATCGTCTAAAAATTCGGCGTTGGTTTGAATATTGTCGCGGTGAACGATTTCGTCGTAAGGGCAGAAACCGAGAATATCGGCGATTTCCGACGCGCGGCGGCCCCGAATCATCGCGACTTCCTTATGTCCGTAATTGGCGAGTCCGCGGGCGATTTCCCGGTTTTCGCGGTCGACGATCGAAACGACGTCGCCCTTTTTAAAGCGGCCGAAACAGTTCAACACGCCGATCGGCAGGAGGCTTTTTCCTTGCGTTTCGAGCGCTTTAGCGGCACCGTCGTCGACGACGAGACTTCCGCTCGGAACCGGCGCGAACCGCACCCAACGCTTGCGAGCGGAGAGGCGGCGCCGCGGAAAGAAAACCGTTCCGTATTCTTCGCCGGTGTAAATTTTCGTCAAAATTTCCGGGTCGTCGCCGTTGGCGATCATCATGCACCCGCCGGCGCTCGTAACGGTTTGCGCGGCGCGGAGTTTGCTCGACATCCCGCCTTTGCTGCGGCTCGAGCGTTTCTCGGCGACCATCCGCATCAGGTCGGGCGTCCAGCGGTCGACGACGGAAACGAGCTTCGACTCCGGCAAACTCGGGTCGCCGTCGTAAAGACCGTCGACGTCGGTCAGCAGAATCAGGAGCGATTCCGGAAAAATGTTCGCGACGAGGGACGCGAGCCGGTCGTTGTCGCCGAAGGTCGAGTCGAGCTCGGCGGTGCTGACCGCGTCGTTCTCGTTGACGATCGGGAGAGCGCCGAATTTCAGGAGCGATTTGAAGGTGTTGCAAGCGTTCAAGTAGCGGTCGCGCCGCGCCAAATCGTCGGCGGTCAGGAGGACTTGCGCCGCGAGAACGCCCCGCGCGTCGAGTTCCTGTTCGTAAAATTGGATAAGCGTTCCTTGCCCGACCGCGGCGACCGCCTGCAGTTCCGGGTGCGATTTCGGACGCTTCGACAAGCCGAGCCGCCCCATTCCGGCCCCGACCGCCCCGGAGCTGACGAGGATCACCTCGACGCCGCGTTCGCGAATGGCGCAAATTTCGGCGACCAACGAACGAATTCGGTCGCGGTTGAGGAGACCGTCGCGCGTCGTTAAGACGTTGGTGCCGACTTTAACGATTAAATGGCGGGTCGTTTGAACGATTTCTTGTCTGCTTAAGCTGATCATTGGGGCAAAAGGCGCAAAATAAATGAAACGCGCAAAATAGGGAGCGCGTCGGCGAACCGTCGTCGACGAAAACGCGTCTTTTATTGTCGGCGCAAAAACGATTTTTGTCAATATCGTTCTTGGCCTTTCCGGCGTTTTCGCGTCGCTTTTTCTCGTTTCTTGGAAAATTTTCGTTTTCGCGGCGTTTTCTTTCAATATATCTATAGGAAAAAGACGAAATTTTTCGCGACGCGTCGAGGAACGCGAGTTAAATTGGGCGACCGAGGAAAAACGGCGAAAATTTGTCGATTGAACGCGGCGTCGGAATCGACGAAGCGGACGGAGCGCGTTTTTTCGTCGGCGCCCGCTCTTTTCGAAAAATAAAATTAGGTTAAAATAAGAAAGGAGAATCGGCGGCGAGTCGTCGCGTTAGAGCGTCGCCCGTTTTCCGATTCGAGCGTCGGCGAAAACGCGTCGGCGGTCGAGACGAAAAGATAAAAGAGCCGAAATTTTAATCGAGGAACGAAAAATGCAAATTTGGCCGGCGATCGATATTCGCGGCGGGCGTTGCGTCCGTCTTTGTCAAGGCGATTACGGGCGCGAAACGGTGTACGGCGATTCTCCGGCGGAAACGGCCGATTTTTGGCGTTCGAAGGGCGCGCGCCGTTTGCATTTGGTCGACCTCGACGGCGCGAAGGACGGAACGACGGCGAATTTCGACGCGGTGAAGAAAGTCGTCGAGACGACGGCGCCGTTCGGCGTCGAGTGCGAACTCGGCGGCGGCGTCCGCTCGGAGGAAACGATTCGCCGCTTGCTCGACCTCGGCCTTTCGCGCCTCGTCGTCGGAACGCTCGCGCTGAAACAGCCGGAATGGTTCCTTGAAATGTGCGAAAAATTCCCGAACAAACTCGTTCTCGGAATCGACGCTCGCGGCGGAATGGTCGCGACCGACGGTTGGCTCGAAACGAGTTCGACGCGGGCCGTCGACTTGGCGAAACGCTTCGACGGCGCCCCGATCGCCGCGCTGGTTTACACCGACGTCGCGACCGACGGAATGATGAAGGGCCCGAATGTCGCGGAAACGGTCGCGATGAAGGACGCCGTTTCGATTCAAGTCGTCGCGTCCGGCGGTATTTCGAATATCGACGACGTTAAAAAACTTTGCGACGCGAAAATCGAGGCGTGTATTATTGGGCGCGCGCTGTACGAAAAGACGGTCGCCCTCGAAGACGCGTTGAAGTTCGAAAATTGACGCGGCGCGCTTTAAAGCGGAGCGTTTGAACGTTGAGAATAGCGAAAATAGCGAAAGCGGCGAGCGCGACGGAGCGGGCCGGACAAGCCGCCGCGACGTTGGAACGGCGTTTGAACGGTTAAAACGAATAAAACGGTTAAGTCGGATAAACAACGGAAAATAGCGAAACGAGGGAAAGTTGACAAT
>JAZNJF010000252.1:0-6162 GCA_045577885.1 Thermoguttaceae bacterium
GAACGGCGTTCGAACGGCTCGACTCCCGCAAACCGCCCAAAGCGCCCAACTTCAAGCGACGCGAGATCGCGCGGCGACTTCGCCCGACGGAAAAACGCTCGGCGTTCGACGCGTCGTTCCGGTCGCCGGTTCGAACGCTCCGGAAGCGAACGACGGCGCCGTCGTTTCGTCCGTTTTTGTCGACGCGCCGTCGCCGAAGGGAAAAGCGACGAACGTCGAACGGCGTTCAAATTCCGCCGCTTGGTCGCCGTTGGCGCAATAACGGCGCGCTTTAACGGTCGGAAAACGTTTAAGTTAGCTCTTTAAGTTTAGCGATTTTCTCGTCGCGTCCGCGTTTGCGGGCGTTTTTTTTTGTTCAAAAAACGCGGTTTCTCTATTTTTCGCGTTTTGTTTAAACTGTTTATCGGACGTGTGTTAACGCGTCGAGAAGTTGCGTCGAACGCGGCGTTTAGACGATTATCGCAAACAAGGAGAGAAAGGGAGAACGGGGAGAACGCGACGGAAAAGACGGTTGCGTAAGTTGGTGAAAATAGCGGAGTTGGGAACGAGACGGTTGAAAGGTTTTTCCGTTTTTTTCGGGAGAAAGAGGGGGAAAACGTCGGTTTTCTCTTGCTTCGAAGCGCGAACGCGGGTATTATTCGCTTGTTTCGCGTACTTTGGAAAAGCCGCAAAGCGCGGAAAATCGACGTATTCGGCGCTCTTTGCGACGCGACTTGGGAAAACCTTGCCGTCGACGCGTTCGGGCCGCTTTTGTTTTTTTAAAAAAGACTTACAATAGAGAAGAAAATGAACGAACGGCGCGACGGCGCGCAAGCGTCGCGGCGTTCGTCGACGTTTCGAGCAAACGGACGCGTTTTTTAGAAGCGGAGCGTCCGCGTCTCGGCGTCAAAATCGCGAACGTATCGCAACGTTGGAAAGGGGCGCGACCGACGGTCGGAAGCGCCGACTCCCTACCAGGAACGTAATATCGATGAAAAAAGATTTTTTTAAAGAATACGGTTTTCGAATTGTATTTGTCGTCGTTTTTCTCCTGTCCTTTGTTTGGATGGGAACGAAACAGACGCTGTTGAGCAATTCGAACTCGGTCGAAGACTGGCTTCCTCCGAACTATAACGAGACGCGGGACTATCAATGGTACCTGAATCTGTTCCCGTTTGAAAGTTACGTCGTCGTCAGTTGGGACGGTTGCGAAATTGGGGACGATCGCGTCGAACTTTTCGCGCAAAAGTTGGTTCCGGCGCAAACGATCGACAATTTTTCGCTCGCTCCGCCGACCGCCGACTTTAAGGCCGACCTTGAAGTCGCCGAGACGCCCGAGGAAGCGAAGGAAGCGTTGCGCGAACTCGTCGGGGGCGAAAAGAACGTTTCGACCGAAGCGCTCGTCGACGCGTCCGGCGCCGATCTGCCCGAGAAAGCGGAAGAAAAAGTCGCCGCCAACGAGAATTATTTTAAGTCGGTAATGACCGGTCCGCGTTTGGCGCGCCTTTTGCGGGACACTTATCTTAAAATGCCGCAATATTCTCGCGTCGCGAACGATCCGGAAGCGTTGGCGGAACTCGACGCGCAAATTTGCGAACGCTTGAAAGGGACGCTCGTCGGCCCGGACGGCAAAAGCACCGCGATGATCATCACCTTGAATAAAGGGAAACGCGACGGCAAGAGTTTGAAAGCCGTTCTTGAAAAGATTCGGCGATTGTCGGTCGAATCGGGGTTGCCGGACACGGCCGAAGTCAAATCCGGCTCCGTCGCGCGCCAAATGGTCAAAAACTTTGTCGGGGTTGTCGACGAAATGGTTCACGGGCGCACGGTGCGGATGGACGGCGTTATTTTGGGCGGTCCGCCGGTCGACAACGTCGCGCTCGACGTCGAAGGGTCGCGCACTTTGTTCCGCTTGGCCGGAATCTGCGCTATCGTCGGCGTTTCGATCGCGTTCGCGTGTTTGCGCAGCATTCGACTGACGATGTTCGTTTTCTGGATTTCGGCCCTGTCGGCGGGCGTCGCGCTGGCCCTCGTTTCGCTGACCGGCGGCACCTGCGACTCGATTTTGTTGAGCATGCCGGCGCTCGTATACGTCTTGGGGATGTCCGGCGCCGTTCACTTAATCAACTATTATCACGACGCGATTCGCGAAGGCGGACTCGACGGCGCGACGGAACGGGCGGTGCGACACGCTTTTACGCCCTGTTTTTTCGCGCAGTTGACGACGGCGCTCGGTTTGGGTTCGCTCTTCGCGGGGCGGCTCGTTCCGATCACGAAGTTCGGCTTTTACTCGGCGGTCGGCGTTTTGCTGACGTTGGTGCTCTTGTTCCTTTACTTGCCGGCGTTGCTTTATTTTTATCCGTCGAAGAAGTTTGCCGCGCAACACGGCGGGAAGGGCGTCAAAATCGGCGACTCGTTCTTCCGTAAGTTTTGGGACGCGCTCGGCGGGTTTATTATTCGCAACAACTGGCTCGTTATCGGCGGTTGCGCGGCGTTGATGATTTTCCTCGGCGCTCATTTGCCGCATATTAAAACGTCGGTCAAGATGATGAGCTTCTTCTCGGACGACGCGGAGATTATCAAGCATTACGAATGGCTCGAGGAGAAACTCGGGCCGCTCGTGCCGATGGAAGTAACGATTTGTTTCGATAATGAAAAGATGAATCGTTATTCTTTCGGGACGGCGGAACGGCTCGCGCTGATCGACTCGTTGAGCGAAAAATTGAAGACGGAGCTTAAAGACGACGTCGGCGGAACGTTGTCGGTCGCGCTTTTTGCGCCGGAAGTCGACGCGTCGCGCGGCGGCGTGGTCGGGCGAACGACTTCGGTGGTCGTCGGGAAAGCGATCGACGACGCCCGCGACGAACTGCGCGACTATCTCGCGATCGAAGGGAATCCGACGCTCGACGAGTTGGCGGCGTTCCTCGAAGAACGAGCGGCCGCCGAACAAAAGGCGTTCGACGCTCGCGTCGCCGAGTTCGAACCGACGTTGCGCGAAACCGCCGGCGCCGACGCGACCTTGGACGACGCGTTCGCGGCGTTGGAAACGGCGGACGAAAACGACGCCGACGTCGAAGAGCGTTTCGCGCCGGTCGTCGCGCAATTGCAAAGTTTGGCCGCCGCCCGACGCGCGAACGAAAAAGTCGCCGCCGAACTCGACGCGCTGAAAAAATGGCGCGACTATTTGAGCGATCAAGGCGTCGTCGATTTGCAAACGCTCTTGACCGCGACCGGCGCCGACCGATCGTTGCGCAAAACGACGGCGGACGAGCAAACCGCGCTGCGCGACGGCGCGCAACGTTGGCAAAGCGAACGCGGCGTCGAAGTTTGGCGTATCAGCGTGCGCGTTTGGTCGCTGAAAAAGGATATCGACTACTCGGCGTTCATCGACAACGTGAAGAGCGTCGTCGAGCCGACGTTGGCGGAAACGTCGCTGACGTTGACCGAAGGCGAAAACGCCGCGGCGAAGATCGAAGCGGCCCGCGCTTACGTCGCCTCTAATTTGGGCGAAGGCGACGAACCGGAACTCGTTAAAGACGGCGAAGTCGAAGTCGCTCGCGACGCGAAGTTTTTGACGCGCGAGTTCGTGTTGCAAGACCTCTCCGACGAGGAAAAAGCCGACTTGCAAACGTCGATGGGCGCCGATCACGACGCCGACTGGATTTATCCGGCCGGGTTCGCGGCGAAGTACACCGGGATGGTGCCGCTCGTTTACAAAACGCAACACGAGCTGATCGCCGGGTTGACGTCGAGTTTGGTGATGGCGTTCTTCCTGATCGCGTTCGTTTTCGTCGTGATTTTGCGCAGCGTGCCGGCCGCTTTGATCGCGATGCTTCCGAACGTTTTCCCGGTCGTCGTCGTGTTCGGTTTTATGGCGTGGGCCGGGATTTTGGTCGACGTCGGGACGATGATGACGGCGTCGGTCGCGCTCGGCGTCGCGGTCGACGACACGATGCACTACCTGACGTGGTTCTCCGAGGGCGTCGCGTCCGGGATGAAACCGAAGGAAGCGGCGTTGAACGCGTATCGACGGTGCGCGCCGGCGATGACGCAGTCGACGCTGATCGCCGGGCTCGGGCTCTTCTGCTTTGCGGCCAGCACCTTCGTGCCGACGCAGCGGTTCGGGATTTTGATGCTCGCGATTCTGTCGACCGCGTTGGTAGGCGACTTAATCTTCCTCCCGGCGCTCTTGACGTGCAAACCGTTCGGGCGATTCTTCGCTCGTCGCCGTATCGGCGTTCGTCGCGATTTGGACGCGGCGGAAACGGCGCAAAACGACGGGGCCGCTAAAACGACGGGCGAACCGGAGCCGAGCGGCGCGGCGATTAGCTAACGTCGACTCGTTAACGCGAAAAGCCTCTTCGTCGAACGACGGAGAGGCTTCGGCGTTTCTTGATCGGGCGCGAAACGAGGATTTCGCCGGAAAAAGTCGAAAAAAGCGGAGCGCGCCCCCCAAAAACTTTCGCGCAAAAAAAAGCCCTTTCGCGACGAACGAAAGGGCCGAGGATAAGGGAAGAAAACCGACGAAACGAAGGTCGGCGAAGCGTTAATCAATCGACGTAACGCTTAACGTAAAGCGCGGACGCTTGGCCGACGTTTTGCGCGCAAATTTTGACGAACGAATCGCCGGTCGGGGCGCCGAATTCGCGAACCGCCGAAACCGGGCAAGCCGGGTCTTGCTCTTCGAGGTTCGCGACCGGAACGAGCGCGTTGTTTTGGAGAGCGAGAATCGCGGCGACCGTTTGAATCGCGCCGGAACCGCAACCGGGGTTCCCGAGGAGTCCGGCGAGCGCCGTCGTCGGGATCGAGTCGAGCGCGTCGCCGAAAACTTCGCGCAACGCCGCCGCTTCCGCCGCGTCGAGTCGAACGTCGCCGCGAGCGTTCGCGTCGATAAAACCGACGTCGTTCGGCGAGATTCCGCATTTGCGCAGGAGCGCGCGGAGCGCCGCGGCGATCGAGTCGCGAGCGTCTTCGAACGTTTGCGCGATTTGGCAGTCGGCGGAAGCCCAATCGTCGACGTCGCGAGCGTGTCGGAACGAACCGCGATAGGCGCCGCCGACGACTTCGGCGTAAATGGTCGCGCCGCGTTTTTTCGCCGATTCGAGCTCTTCGATAAAGACGGCGGCGGCTCCCTCGCCCGGAATCGCGCCGTTTCGGCGTTTGTCGAACGGACGCGAAGCGCTTTCGGTCGAGCGGTCGAGGAGATCGGCGGCCAACTCGCCTTCGTTCGCGAAAGCGGCGAACCGAATCGATTCGAGACGCGAACCGGTCGCGCCGACGAGCATCGCGTCCGCTTTGCCCGACTTAACCTTTTCGATCGCTTCGCCGAGCGCGACGCCGAACGACGCTTCGCGGTTGGTAACGTCGTGCGCCGACGCGTGAAACTCGTTGTAAATGGTGATATGGCTCGCCGGCATATTCGTTAAATATTTCAGCTGCCAAAGGGGCGTCATTTTCGTCAAGCCGTCTTGCGGCCAACGCGGCATGTCGAGGGAACCGTCCGCGTCGCGGCAAGCGAGGATTCCGTCGACCAACTCTTTCGACGTCGTATAAATATAGTCGGACGAAAAAGAAACGCCGACGCGTCGCGGCGGCAAGAGCCCGGCTTCGCGCGCTTCGTCGACGCGGGCGTCGGCGACGGCCTTTTGAGCGGCGGCGACGGCGAGTTGAATTTCGCGCGCCATCAACTTGATTCCTTTGCGAATCGCCTTCTTTTTCGCGTCGGAGAGTTCGCCGAAATCTTGGATTTTACCGGCGAAAGCGTCGACGGGCGCGACGTGCGAAGCCGGATACGGTTCGTCGGCTTTCGTCGGACGAACGCCGGAACGACCTTCTCGGCAGCCGGCCCAAAGTTCTTCGAGCGTCGTTCCCAACGAACTGACGACGCCCATACCGGTAACGACGACGCGTCGCGGCGAAATTTGTTCAGTCATATCGATGCGCGTTTTAATCGAGAAAATTAGACGGGGGAAGCGTCGAGCGTTCGACGACGTTCGCGTCGGTCGACGACGCCCGATTTTCTCAAAGTATAGCGCTCTTTCCCGTTCGCGTAAAGGAGCGCTGAAAATTGTTTCGGCGTTTTAGACCGCGCCGACGGCCGGTATTGCCGATTTTGCGTCTTATCGGGGCTCTCGACGGGGCGTTTTCGCGTCGTTCGAAGGGGCGGCGGGGGGAGCGGCGACT
>JAZNJF010000253.1:0-11676 GCA_045577885.1 Thermoguttaceae bacterium
TCCCAACCGCAGGAGATCAGCGCGACGCGACCGCTTTCTTGCGCGGCGGCGTCGACGGCGGCGAAGTGTTCCGGAATCTTGGCGTGCGTGTCGAAACTGTCGACGACGTTGAAGAGGCGCGCCAGTTCCGGCGTCTGTTTCGGCAAATCGGTCGCGCTTCCGCCGCAAAGGATAAGAACGTCGATTTCGTCTTTCATTTCGGCGATTTTGTCGACCGAGTAAACGCCGACGCCTTCGGTCAAGATTTTGACCGTTTCCGGCGGACGACGGGTGAACGCGGCGACGAGCGTCGTGTCCGGGTTTTGCTTGACGGCGCATTCGACGCCGCGACCGAGGTTGCCGTACCCAACGATTCCAATTCTGATCTGCATCTTTCGGGCTCCATTAACGAGCGTGTAAGACGGACGCTCGCCCGGGCCGCGACGGCCGGGCGTTCCGCGTTTCCGTCGACGCCGTCATTATAACGCGTTTTGCGAAAATTGCTAGAAAGGGCGACCAAAAAAATGGAAATGGCCTCCCAAACGCCGTCCGGCAAAGGAAAGAAAAAGAAAGATGGGAAAAACAGGGGAAATGAGTAAAAGACGACGTCGAGACGCGGAAATCGGGGCGTTTTGCGGCGCCGCGTCAAAAAAATTTGAAAAAAAATGAGAAAATGGAGAAAAACGAGAAAAAAAAACTTGACGTCCGCGCTTGCGACATAATATAATACAAGTGATGCGGCGTCGGGTAGTACCGTTGAAAAACGACCGCCGACGCGACGGAGCGAAGTCAACGAGAAAAAGGAGACCTGCGATGAGAATGCGACAGAGCGAAGAACGGTTCCGCGGCGTCGAGTCGGGGAACGAGCGAACGGCGAGCGAGCGAGCGAAACTCGTCGGCGCGATTTTTTCCAACCGCCGAGCGAAAAGCGTTTGCGTCGCCTTGCTGGGAGCGGCGTTCGTCGTCGGCGGTTTGGCGGCGTCGTTCGACGCGTCGAGCGTTCGAGCGGCGGACGAGCCGACGGTCGCGGCGAACGTTTCGGCGACGACTCCGGACGCGTTCGAATATCAAATCGAAGAGGGGTTCGTAACGATTACCGGTCTTCGCGAAGAGTTCCGAGAGGCGACGACGGTTAGCGTTCCGAAGCAAATCGGGATGGGGACGGTCAAAAAAATCGCGCCGAACGCTTTCCAAAAACGCGAACGGCTCGAAACGGTCGTTTTCGCCGACGCGACGGCTCTCGACGAGATTGGAGCGCGGGCCTTCGCCGGTTGTTCCGCGTTGAAGTCGGTCGATTTCGGGAAGGGCTCCGTCGGCGTCGTCGGCGATTGGGCGTTTAGCCAGTGTTCGGCGTTGACGGCGGTCGAGTTGCCGAAGAGCGTTCGCGTTATTGGAATGGGCGCGTTTGCGTTGTGTTCGTCGCTCGCGACGGTTTCCGGCGGCGACGGCGTCGAAGAGATCGCCCCGGCCGCGTTCGGCGGTTGCGCCGCGCTCGAAACGTTCGTTATCGGACCGAACGTTCGAAAGATCGGCTCCGGCGCGTTCCGAGGTTGCAAACGTCTTCAAAATTTCGAGTTAAGCGCGTCCGGAAACGCCGCGTTCAAGATAATCGACGGGTTCCTGTCGCCGTCGGAGGGCGGAAAGCCGGTCGACGGTTTCCTAACGTCGGCGGACGGAAAGACGCTCGTCGCTTGTCCGAGCGGGCGCGGCGGCGAAGTCGTCGTTCCGGAGGGCGTCGTCGAGATCGGCGCCGGGGCGTTCATGATGGGCGCGCTCGAATCGGTCGTTCTTCCGCAAACGCTTAAGAAGATCGACGCGAACGCCTTTTATTCTTGCGACGCGTTGAAATCGGTTGGCGGCGCTCCGAAGGCGCTCGAAACGATCGGCGTCGAAGCGTTCGCCGACTGCGACGCGCTCGAACGGTTCGATTGGCCGGAAAATCTGCAAACGATTGAAAAACAAGCGTTTCGAGGTTGCGGCGCGTTGACGACGGCGAACGTTAAGAGCGTTCGAACGATCGGCGCAAACGCGTTTTATCGCTGCGTAAAATTGGAAACGCTCGAACTGCCGAGCGCAACCCGAGAAATCGGCGCGTTTGCGTTCGCCGAAACGGGACTGAAAACGTTCAAAGCGCCGCGCGATCTCGCCGTTTGGAATCCGGGGACGACGGAGCGCTCGCCCGTTGAAAAGATCGAGGTCGAAGAGGGGAACGCCGCGTTTCGTATTGTCGACGGAGCGTTGCTAAGCGCCGACGGCAAAACGCTTTACTATCGTCCTCAAAACGCGTCGGAAACGAGTTGGAAGATTCCGAACGGCGTTCGCGTCGTCGCCGAGGGCGCGTTGAGCGGCGCCGCGTCGTTGACGTCGCTCGAAATTCCGGAGGGCGTCGAAACGGTCGGCGCCGGGGCGTTGCGCGGCTGTTCGGCGTTGAAAAAAATCGCGATTCCGGCGAGCTTGCGTCAAATCGACGAAACGTTCGACGGTTGTTCGGCGTTGACCGCGTTCGAGGTCGCCGAAGGGAACGATATCTTTAGCGTCGTCGACGGTTCGCTTTTAAGTAAAGACGGCAAAACGCTTTATCGAATGGCGCGAAATACCGAGGCCGACGCGGCTCCGACGGAAAAATTCGTCGTTCGCGGCGGGTACGGCCCGTTTGCGACGCGCGTCGTTCCGAAGGGCGTCGAGCGAATCGCCAAGGGCGCTTTCGGAGACGACCGAAGAGCGCAGACCGTCAAGATTCCGGCGACGGTGAAGCAAATCGACGCCGGCGCGTTCGGAAATTGTCCGAATCTTAGGTCGATTAGCGTTCCGGCGAGCGTCGAACAACTCGACGAACGGTTCGACGATTGCTCTTGGCTCGCGACGTTCGAAGTCGATCCCGCCAACCCGACTTATAAAAGCGTCGACGGCGCGTTGTTAAGTAAAGACGGCAAAACGTTTTATCGCTTAGTCGTTTGTAACGAGGATTACCGCAAAAACGCGACTCGCGAAGAGGGCGATTCGCGGAAAAAATATCGATACGTCGTTCCGGAAGGCGTCGAAACGATCAAGAAGGGCGCGTTCGCCGGCGCTTATCGGATGTCGGAAATCGTTTTCCCGCAATCGCTTAGAAAGATCGAATCTTGGGCGTTCAACGGGTCGCCGTTGATTACGAGCGTCGTTATTCCGGCGGGCGTTCACACGATCGAAGTCGGCGCGTTCGGCGGGTGCGACTTGAGCGAAGTCGTTTTGGCGTCGAAGAGCGCAAAGTTCGGGAAAACGTCGTTTTTGGCGGGAGATTTCGAAGCGGGCAAGCTGACGATTCGCGTCGACGACAAGACGCTCGAGCGCAAAGTAGAGAATATTGAAACGAAAATGGTCGCCGAAATAGCCGCGTCCAAGGCCTCCGAAGGAAGAGGCGCCGCGAACGAATCGACGGAGATCGCGACGCTTGCGCCGACGCCGGAAGCCGCGTTCGAATACGTCAAGGAGCCGAACGGCGCGACGATTACCGGGGTTCGCGAAGCGGGTCGAACGGCGACGACGCTTTATATCCCGAAGGAAATCGGCGGAAGTCCGGTTCGAAAGATCGCGTCGAACGCTTTAGCGGGGCTCGACCGGCTCGAAACGTTGCGCGTCGATACGTTTATCGCCGAAATGGGCGAGCGCGCGTTCGCCGACTGCGTCGCGTTGAAAACGGTTCAATTTAAGGAAGCGGTCGTCGGGCCGGAGGCGTTCGCCGGTTGCGCGTCGCTCGAAACGTTCGACGTCGCCGGGGTTTATCGAATCGAAGGAAACGCGTTCGTCGGTTGCCGCAACCTCGCGACGTTCGAGAACGGCGCGCCGCAAAACGACCGCTGGAAAATCGTCGACGGGCTCTTATTGTCGAAAGACGGGCGAACGTTGATCGCTTGCCCGAGCGGCAAAAAGGGGATTATTATTCCGGACGGCGTCGTTTCGATCGGGCGCGGCGCGTTTTCCGGCGGCGCGATCGAAACGGTCGTTCTTCCGTCTTCGCTCGAAACCGTTGGGGAGCGGGCGTTTGCGAATTGCGTCGCGTTGAACTCGGTTTATTCGCCGTCCGGCCCTCCGAAGGCGGCGCTCGCAACGATCGGGCCCGAGGCGTTCGCTTCGTGCGTCGCGCTCGAGCGGTTTGATTGGCCGGAAAACTTGCAAAACGTCGAAAAAAGCGCGTTTCAAGATTGCAAGTCGCTGGAATCGGCGGCGATTGAAAGCGTTCGAAGAATCGGCGAGCGGGCGTTTTCCGGTTGTTCGAAGTTGGCGACGCTGAAACTGTCGAGCGAAACTCGCGAAATCGGCGCGTTTGCGTTCGCCGGAACCGCGTTGACGTCGTTCCGACTCCCGCGCGACCTCGAAACGTTGACCGCTTGGGCGCTCGACGGGCTCGCGCTCGAAAGCGTCGCGGTCGAGGAGGGGAACGAAACGTTCAAAATCGTCGACGGAGCCGTTCTAAGCGCCGACGGCAAAACGCTTTATTATCGACCCGCGAAAGCGTCGGGAACGAGCTGGAAGATTCCGGAAGGCGTTCGCGTCGTCGTTCGCGGCGCGCTTGCGAACAACGAATCGCTCGTTTCGGTCGAAATCCCCGAGGGCGTCGAAACGATCGGTTCCGGCGCGTTTAGCCGCTGTTTGGCGCTCCGAAAACTCGCGATTCCGGCGAGCGTTCGTCGAATCGACGACCGTTTCGAGCTGTGCGACGCGTTGGAAACGGTCGAGGTCGCCGAGGGGAACCCGGCGTATCGAAGCGTCGACGGAGCGTTGTTAAGTAAAGACGGCAAAACGCTTTACCGAATCGCTCGCGAGGGCGGCGCCGGAATGACGCGAACGGTCGCTTATTGGAACGGACGCGAAGTGAAACGCGTTATTCCCGAGGGCGTCGAGCGGATCGCCGCGGGCGCGATCGGCGACGACCGCCTGATGACGAGCGTCGAGATTCCGGAGACGGTCAAGCGAATCGACGCCGGGGCGTTCGGCGTTTGCGACCGCTTGTCGTCGCTCGTTATCCCGGCGAGCGTCGAGCGGCTCGACGAGCGTTTCGAAGGCTGCGACGCGCTTGAGAAGTTCGACGTCGCGGCGGGAAATCGGAATTATCGCGACTCTTTCGGCGCGTTGCTAAGCAAAGACAGTAAAACTTTTTACAGCTTAGTCGGCAAGGGCGTTTGGGCGCGCCCGAATACTCTCGCGTCGAGTTACGTTTACGAGTATCGCGTTCCGTCGCGCGTCCAAACGATCAAACAAAACGCGTTCGGCGGCGCTTGGCAAATGGAGAAAGTCGTTTTGCCGCAATCGCTTAGAACGATCGAGCGTTCGGCGTTTTCCGGCGCGACTTCGTTAACGAGCGTAACGATTCCGGCGAGCGTCGAGAAAATCGAGCGAGGCGCGTTCGTCGGGGCGCCGCTTCGCGAAGTCGTGCTGGAGTCGAGTTCCGCAAAGTTCGATAAATCGGCGTTTACGACGGAACCGGCCAAGCTGACGATTCGCGTCGCCGAGGAAACGCTTGAACGCGAAAAAGCCGACGCCGAAGCGAAAAACGCCGCCGAGGAAGCGAAAAAAGTCGCCGAAAAAACCGCGCAAGAGACGTTCCGATGGGAAGTTGGCGCGGGCGGTAAGGCGACGATTACCGGCGTTCGCGACAAAACGGCGACGTCGCTTAACATTCCGGAAACGATCGACGGCGCGCCGGTTACGGATATCGGACGCGGCGCCTGTTCGAACCTGCCGCGACTGAAAACCGTTCGAATCGGAGCGAACGTCGAACGAATTAACGGCGCGTTTCGAAACTGCGTAAACCTTGAAAGCGTCGAGTTTCCTCCGGCGTCGGACGGAAGCGGCGAGTCGAAGTTGCACGCGATTCTGAACGGGGGGTTCGAGGACTGTTCGTCGCTGAAAAAGTTCGCGGCGCCCGTTTCGCTCGTTAGCGTGGGGCCGAGGTCGTTTTCCGGTTGTTCGTCGCTCGAAACGGTCGAGTTGAGCCCGCGCACTCGAGAAATCGGACAGGGCGCGTTTAGGAACTGTTCGGCGTTGCGCGGAATTGTTATTCCGGAAAACGCAAGCGAATTGTTGTTTATCGGCGACTCCGCCTTTAACGGTTGCGACGCCTTGACTTCGTTCGACGCTCCGATCCAACTTAGCGGGCTCGCTCCGAACGCGTTCGGCGAACTGGAACGCCCGTTCCAATTCAAGTTGCACCCCGATTCTCAACGGTTGCGCGACGTCGGCGGGATGATTCTAAGTCGCGACGGCAAAACGATTTGCGCTTATTTCGGCCCGAAAACCGGCGAACTGGTTATTCCGGAGGGCGTCGAGCGGGTCGGGCAGGTGTTCGGCTCGATCTTCAAAGGCGCCGACTTCGAAACGATTCGTTTTCCGAAGAGTTTGCGCGTTGTCGCTTTGCAAGCGTTTATGGAAAGCAAGTCGTTGAAACGCGTCGTTTTACCGGAGGACTCCGCGCTCGAATCGATCGGCATGAGCGCGTTTCGCGGGTGCGAGGCGCTCGAATCGTTCGACTGGCCGAAAACGTTGAAAACGATCGGCAACTCGGCGTTTAGCGGCTGTCGACTTAAAGAGTTCGTCGGCGGCGAAGCGCTGGAAAAGATCGACGCGTACGCGTTTTCGAATTGCGAATCGTTGGCGAAAATCGAGTTGCCGAGCGGTTTGCGCGAAATCGGGAACGGCGCGTTTTCCGAATGCGCCGCGACGTCGCTGAAAATCCCGGCGAGCGTTCAAAGCGTCGGCGAAACGGCGTTTGCGATGGGCGCGCTCGAAAAGATCGAGGTCGAAGAGGGGAACGAAGCGGTGAAAGTCGTCGACGGCGCGTTGCTCTCGAAGGACGGAAAATCGCTCTTCCGCGTTCCGTCGGCGTTGAAATTGACGTCGTACAAGATTCCGAACGGCGTCGAAATTATCGAACGCGCCGCGCTTGGCGGGAACGTAACTCTCGAAACGGTCGAGATTCCGGCGACGGTGAAGACGATCGAGCCGAACGCGTTTTACCGTTGCGTCGCGCTGAAAAAAGTTTCGATTCCGGCGAGCGTCGAGCAAATGAGCGGCGCGTTCAATCGTTGCGACGCCTTGGAACAATTCGAGGTCGATCCGAAGAACCCCGTTTATAAAAGCGAAAACGGCGCGTTGCTAAGCGCCGACGGCAAAACGTTTTATACGCTTCTCGCCGTCGAGCGCGACGCCGAGGCCGAAGCGAAGGCCGCCGCGGAAACCGCCGCGTCCGATTCGCCGACGCCGATTTACAAGAACCCCGTTTACCGCGTTCCGGACGGCGTCGAAACGATCGCTCCGACGGCGTTTTCCGACGACGCGGGAATGCGCAACGCCTTTACGGAAATTGTTTTGCCGGAAAGCGTTAAGGAAATCGGGCGTTATGCGCTCGCTCAATGTTCGCGGCTGGAAAAGGCGTTTATTCCGAAAAAAGTTGCGAAAATCGGCGACGGCGTTTTCAAGCGTTGCGGCGCGTTGAAAACGTTCGAAATTTCTCCGGAGAACCCCAACTTCCGAACCGAAAACGGAATGCTTTTAAGCCGAAACGGTAGAACGCTTTACGACGTCTTCGACGACCGCGGCGAAACCGTTTTGCGAGTTCCGAACGGCGTCGAAGGCGTCGTCGACAGTTCGGCTTGGACGGCGTTCGAAGAGGGGCCGACTTATACGGAAGTCGTTTTGCCGGAAAGTCTTACGACGATCGGCGCGAACGCTTTCGCCGGTTGGAAGAATTTGAAATCGATTACGATCCCGAAAAAGGTGCGCAACGTCGAAACGCGCGCTTTTATCGCGTGTCCGCTTCTCGCCGAAGTCGTTTTTAAATCGGGAGATACGACGTGGAACGGCGATTCGTTTGAACAGTGCGCGCCGAATTTGAAGATTCGCGTCGAAGAGGCGGAAAGCGAAGCGAGCGAAGAAGCCGCCGCGTCCGTTAAAACCTCCGCTTCGAGCGCAAACTCCGGCGCCGCGACGGTTTGGGACGCGTTTGAATGGCGAGAGGTTCAAAACGGCGAGGTCTGGATCTTCGGCGTTCGCGACAAGACGGCGACGTCGGTCGTTATTCCGGAAACGCTCGGCGGGACGCCCGTTAAAACGATCGCGTTCAACGCTTTCGCCGGTATGCGCGAGCTGAAAACGGTTCGCCTTCCGCGGAATCTCGAAACGATCGGCTCGTCGGCGTTTGCGAGTTGCGTAAAGCTTGAAAAAATTGAGTTTGCGAAAGACGAAAACGGCGCCGTCGCGTCGAATTTGCAAAAAATCGACCTTCAAGCGTTTAAAGGGTGCGTCGCTTTGAAGTCGTTCGAGGCGCCCGATTCGCTCGTCGCGCTTAAACAGGAAGCGTTCGCCGGTTGTTCGGCGCTCGAAACGGCGACGTTGGGTAAAAATTTGGAGGCGCTCCCAATGTCCGCGTTCTCCAATTGCGTCGCGTTAACCCGCGTCGATTGCTCGCGTTGCGAAAAGCTAACGCAAATTGGCGCCAACGCGTTTTTAGGTTGCGACGCGCTGTCGACGTTCGACGCGCCGAAGGCGTTGCGCGTCGTCGAGGGAACGGCGTTCGGGGGGCGAACGACGCCCTTTGCGTTCAACGTTCACCCGGAAAGCGCGTTTTTGAAAACGGTCGACGGTTGCGTCGTAACTAAGCCCGATAATCGACTTATCGCTTATTGCGGCGAGCGGAGCGGCCTTCTCGTCGTTCCGGAAGGCGTCGAAGAGATCGGCGCGAACGCTTTCGCCGACGCGGCGTTCGAAACGGTTCGGTTTCCGAAAAGTTTACGAGACGTCGGCAAGTTTGCGTTCGCGGGTTGCGAATCGTTGAAACGCGTTGAAATTCCGGAAGATAGCGCGCTTGTCAACGTCGGTCAACGCTCGTTCTTCGGTTGCAAGGCGTTGGAAACGTTCGATTGGCCGAAATCGCTGAAACAAATCGGCGGCTCGGCGTTTTCCGATTGCGCGTCTCTTAAATCCTTAACCGGAGCGACTTCGCTCGAGTCGATCGGCGACTCCGCGTTTTCCAATTGCAAAGCGTTGGAGACGGTCGAACTGCCGAACGGTTTGCGCGAAATCGGCGCCGGCGCGTTTCTTAACGACGAGTTTACGTCGATTAAGATTCCGGCGAGCGTCAAAGTCCTTGGCCCGGCGGGGGTTGCGTGCACCGGACTTGAAAAAATCGAAGTCGAGGAAGGGAACGAAATCCTGAAAGTCGTCGACGGCGCGCTCCTGTCGAAAGACGGAAAACGGCTGCATCGCTTGCCGCCGGCGTTGAAAAAAACGTCGTACAAGATTCCGGACGGCGTTGAAATCGTCGGACGCTCCGCGCTCGGCGGGAACGTAACGCTCGAAACGGTCGAACTTCCGGCGTCGGTAACGACGCTCGAAAGGGACGCGTTTTACCGTTGCGTTTCGCTGAAGGCAATCGCGATTCCGGCGAAAACCGAGCAAATCGACAAAACCGCTTTCGCGCTTTGCGACAACTTGGAGCGTTTCGAAATCGACCCGAACAACGCCGTTTATAAAAGCGAAAACGGCGCGTTGCTAAGTAAAGAAGGCAAAACGTTTTACGGCGTCGTCGCCGTCGAGCGCGATCCGAACGCCGAACCGTTCGTCGTCGAACCGAAGAACGAGGGCGAGGAACCGCGTTTGGTCGCCGCGTATAAGAGCCCGATTTACCGCGTTCCGGACGGCGTTACAACGCTTGCCAACGACGCGTTCCGCGACCCGCGAAGAGCGCGCAACGCTTTTACGGAAATCGTTTTGCCGGAAGGACTTGCCGTTGTCGGTTCGAACGCGTTTTACGGCTGCGAACGTCTCGAAACGATGCGTATTCCGGCGAGCGTAACTCGTCTCGGCGCTTGGGTAACGGTCGGTTCGGCGCCTACTTCGCCTTTCCCGCAACTCGTTTTTGCGTCGAATCGCGCCTTGAAGACGTTCGAAGTCGCGCCGGAAAACAAGACGTATCGCTCCGAAGACGGTATGTTGCTAAGCGCCGACGGGAAAGTATGTTACGCTGTTTTTACTGGCAAAGATCGAAGCGTTTTGAAGGTTCCGAACGGCGTCGTTCGGATAACGCCTGAAGCGTTTAACGCCCTGAGCGCGACGGAAATCGTTTTGCCGGAAGGTCTTGAGCTTATTTTGAACTCCACTTTTCGGGATTGCGAAAATTTGACTTCGATTACGATTCCGAAAAACGTGAAGCAAATTTACCCGCAGGCGTTTTACAACTGCCCGCGACTCGCGGAAGTCGTGTTGAAATCGAGCGATACGCTCTATTTCTCCAACTCGTTTGAGAATGTCGCGCCGAATTTGACGATTCGCGTCGACGAGAACGACGAGCTGTCGCAAGAGTCCGCCGAAACGTCGACTCCGCCGCAAGTTAACGCGGCCGAACCGGCGCAAGTCGTCTTCGCGTCGACGAACGCGCCGCAAGCGCAAGCGGTCGAACCGACGAAGAGCGCCGACGTCGCCGTTGTTAAAACCTTGGCTAATGGCGACTTCCGGTGGCGCAAGGAAAACGGCGGCGCGAAGATTACCGGCGTCGAGGACAAAACCGCGACGCGTCTCGTTATCCCGGAAACGCTCGGCGGGCTTCCGGTCAAAGCGGTCGGCGTCGTCGCGTTCGCCCGAATGCGCGACCTGAAAACCGTTCGAATTTCGCGCAATTTGGAAACGATCGGTTCGCGAGCGTTCGCCGGTTGCGTAAAGCTCGAAAAGATTGAATTTGCGAAAGATGAAAACGGCGACGTCGCGTCGAATTTGCGAGAAATCGGCGACGACGCGTTCTCAAAATGCGCCGCGCTCAAGTCGTTCGCGGCGCCCGATTCGCTCGTCAAACTGGGCGGTTGGGCGTTCTGCGATTGTCCGTCGCTTGAAACGGTAACGTTGGGCAAAAATTTACAAAGCGTTTCTAGTTGCGCGTTTGCTAATTGCGGCGCTTTAAGTCGAGTCGATACGACGGCTTGCGAAAAGTTAACGGGAATTGCAAACGACGCGTTTTTGAATTGCGGCGCTTTGTCGTCTTTCGACGCGCCGAAGTCGTTGCGTTATGTCCATGCGACGGCGTTCGCGGGCCGGTCGACTCCCCTTGCGTTTAACCTCGACCCGGAGAGCGAGTTTTTGAAACTCGTCGACGGTTGCCTTATAACTATTGCCGACGAAGAAGTTAACGATAAACAACTGATCGCGTATTTCGGCGAACGGAGCGGCGAACTCGTCGTTCCGGAGGGCGTCGTTAACGTTTTCATTTCGGCGTTTGCGGGCGCGGACTTCGAAACGGTTCGCTTGCCGAAAAGCGTTCGAGTGATCAACAACGAGGCGTTTAAGGATTGCAAGTCGCTCAAACGCGTTGTCATTCCGGAAGATAGCGATCTTAAATCGATCGGAAATACGGCGTTCGGCGGTTGCGAGGCGTTGGAAACGTTCGACTGGCCGAAGTCGCTGAAAGTGATCTGCGCTTTGGCGTTCGCCGATTGCAAATCGCTTAAATCGTTTACCGGCGCGACTTCGATTGAGGAAATCCGCGATTCCGCGTTCTGGAATTGCCGCTCCTTGGCGACGGTCGAACTGCCGAGCGGACTGCGACAAGTTGGAATGACCGCGTTTGGGAACGTCGGATACGAGACGCTCAAAATTCCGGCGAGCCTCCAAGTCCTTGGCGAATCGGCGTTTGCGAGTTCGTCGCCGCGCGAAAAATTGGAAGTCGAGGAGGGG
>JAZNJF010000254.1:0-2738 GCA_045577885.1 Thermoguttaceae bacterium
CAAGCAAGCAAGCAAGCAAGCAAGCAAGCAAGCAAGCAAGCAAGCAAGCAAGCAAGCAAGCAAGCAAGCAAGCAAGCAAGCAAGCAAGCAAGCAAGCAAGCCGACTTTAACGGTTAAACCGATTTTACGTCGTTACTTAACGACTTCGTCGGCGATTTTTTCAAGCGTCGCGGCGTTTTCGGCGGCGACGTCTTTCGGCGCTTTCCCGGCGTCGGCGAGTTTCGCGAAGAGCCCGACCGGCGACTTCCCGGTTATCGTCTTGAAGAAGACGCAACCGGCCAAATACGTTCCGGTCGCGTTCGGATGGAACGGCTTTTGCCCCGGTTCGTCGCAGTAAAGGTCGATTTTCGTTTCGTTTTTAACGCGTTCGAACGCCTCGCCGACCGGAACGACGGTCGCGCCGGTCTTCTCCGCCAACGCGGCGACGCCTCCTTGAATCCCGTCTTTCAACGCCGCGACGATCTCTTCGTCCGCTTTCTTATTGTAACGTTTTTCCCAAGCGGCGATCGTTTCGGCTTTTTTCGCGTCGTCGACGCCGTATCCGGCGAACATGCCGTCGCAACGGCCCCAAGTTTGGTAAAGGAGAACGGTCGTATCGGCGCAATTTGCGCGCGCCAAATCGACCATTTTCGTGCCGAATTCAAGATATTGTTCGCGTTCGTTGACCGTTCCGGCGCTTTGCTCTTGCAACACGACGTAATCCCAAGCGGCGGTCTTCAAGACTTCGGGCGTCGGCGTAAACTTCCCGTTTTTCGGAACTTCGCCGTTGAAGTGTTGACGCAAACGCCAGCCGCCGGGCGCGTTGCGAACCGCTTTCGTCGGAACGCCGGAGACGTTCAACATATTTTGAACGACGTCGTTCAGCGAGTTAAAAAAGGTAAAACTGTTCCCGACGAACAAAATTTGCGTCGTTTTTTCGTTTTCGCTCCCTTGCGCCGCCGCGTCGTCCGCGTTCGCCGTCCCGACCGTCGCCGCGCCGAGCAACAACGCGCCGAAAATCGCGATCCATTTTTTCATTTTCATTCCTCGTTTCAATAAAAGCGTTAAAAAACGTTTTTTAAATCGTTCGGAAAACGCGCCGCGTCGCCGTCGGAGCCGCCGTCGCCGCAATCCGAACAAAAAAAAAGCCGACGAACGCGCTTCCGCCGTCCGCCGACTTCTCTATTTTAACCAATTTGCCGACGCAAGTCAACGCGCCGCGCCAAAAAGCGAGCAAAAAACGCCGTTTCAACGTTTGAAGTCGTCCAAACGCGCCTTCCCAACGCCGCGACGCCGCGACAAAAGTTGAAAAAAACGATTCGGCGAACGCCGCGTCGACGCAAAACGCCGCCGTCGCGACAAAAAGTTGAAAAAACGACTCGACGGCGCGACAGGAAACGCGATTCGCCGTTCAAAATCGCCGACGACGCGCTCCCCTATCTTGCGCAAACCGCCTATTTTTCAACAATCGAACGCGCCGCGTCTTGCAACGCTTCGCTGAACGTCGGGTGCGGGTGAATCGTCGCGACGAATTCGGCGGCGGTCAGCCCGGCTTTGAGCGCGACGGCGACTTCCGCGATCATGTCGGTCGCTCGCGGCGCCAACATTTGCGCGCCGAGCAATTTCCCGGTCGCCGCGTCCGCGACCACCTTAACGAGACCGGAATCGACGCCCGCCGACTGCGCTCGACCGTTCGCCGGAACGCGGAACGTCCCGACTTCGACCGCCAGCCCCGCTTCGGTCGCCGCGCTCTCCGAAAGACCGACCAACCCGATCTCCGGCGTCGAGTAAACGCAACTCGGAACGACGTCGTAATTCATTGCGACGTCGAAGTTTCCGGCGCAAGCGCGCGCCGCGACGCGAGCCTGTTCCGACGCGACGTGCGCCAGCTGAATCTTCCCGGTCGCGTCGCCGATCGCAAAAATGTTCGGAACGTTCGTTCGCAAAAATTCGTCGACTTCGACGAAACCGCGAGCCGTCGTCGCGACGCCCGCCGCTTCGAGCCCCAGTCCGCGCGTCGCCGGGGAACGCCCGACGCAAACGACGCAACGCTCCGCCGCGACGGTCTTAATTTCGCCCTTTTCCTCAAACGAAACAACCGTTTCAACCGGCGCGGAAGCGGCGGAAGAAGTCGACGTCGCTTCGTCGCCTTCCCCATTTTGCGACGTTTCACTGTTTTCCGCGTTAACGCCGACGATTGTTTCGATTTTCGTTACCTTAACGCCGGTCTTGACGTCGATTTTCCATTTCTTGAACTGCCGCGCGAGAAGTTTCGTCAATTCCGGGTCGACCGCGAGCAAAATCCCGGGCGCGCCTTCCAAAATCGTTACTTTTTTCCCGAGCGCCGCCAACAAGGTCGCGAATTCGACGCCGATCACCCCGCCGCCGACGATTACCGCGCTCTCGGGAAGGGCGGACGCCGTCAACAGCTCGTCGCTCGTCCAAACTTCCGGCGATTCGAGCCCCGGAATCGGCGGTCGCGACGGGTTCGCGCCGGTCGCGACGACGATTTTCTCCGCTTCGATCTCGAACGGTTCCGCGTCGGCGGCGCTCGCGGCGGTCGGCTCGACGCGAATCGTCGTCGCGCTCGTCAATACGCCGCGCCCGAAAAGCACGTCGACGCCCGCCGCCTTTTCGAGATTCTTGATACCAAGTCGCGGCTGCGAAACGACTTTCTCGCGCCGAGCGTTCGCGACCGAATAATCGAACGAAACGTCGGTCGCCGAAACGCCGAACTTCGCCGCTTCGAGCGCTTCGCG
>JAZNJF010000255.1:0-2913 GCA_045577885.1 Thermoguttaceae bacterium
CGATTCGCCCCGCTTCGCTCGGCTCCAACGCGTTCCAAATCGCTTCGAGCGCGGCGCCGTCCCGACGGTAAATCAGCGGAAAGCCGTCTTCGACCCAAGCGTCCGACGGCGCGGTCGACGCGACTCCGCCGTTTTGCGCCGTTTGCGCCGTTTGCGTCGTCTCCGCCGTCGCCGCCGCTTGCCCGACTCGCCCGACTCGCCCGACTTGCCCAATTTCGCCGTCTTGCGCTTTCGACGCGTTTCCCCCGATCGCTCCGACAAGAACGACCGCCGCCGTCGCCGCCGTTCGAGCGACGCGTTTCCAAAAATTTCGATTGATTTTCATCGCCAAATCGAGTATCATTAACAAACGAGCGCTTCGTCGAACGCCGCGTTTCGGTCGCCCGGTCGACTTTCGCCGTCGAACGCCGAACCGACGCCGCTTTCCGCGCCGTTCGACCGCTTGTCGTTAGCCGTTGTTAACCGTTATTAATTAATATTGACAAAATTTCCCGAAAACCGCCCCCAAGCGACGGCGCCGACGCTTCGCCGCGTCGACGCGACAGGACGAAAGCTTATGTCCCGACGCCTCCTTTTTTCCGCGCTTTTCCGACGCTCCGACGCTCGCCGCGACGGGGCCCGCCTTCCATTATACGTCGAAAGTTCGCTTCGCGCAGCCCTCGGCGCCGCGATTTCTTCCGTTTTTTTTCTCGGAATTTCGATTTCGCCCCTCGAACCGGCCCGCGCCGACGAAGATTGGGAGCGTTTCCTGCAAGCGCTCGACGACCGCGGATACGACGACGTCGCGCTCGACTATTTGCGCTTGCTTGAAAAGTCCGGGAACGCGCCGCCGGAACTCGCCGCCGAACTCGATTTCCGGCTCGGCGTCGCGACGTTAAAATCGCTTCCAACCGCTCCGGCTTCCGCTCGGGCCGACTTGGCGGCGCAAGGTCGCGCTTCGCTCGAACGTTATTTGGCGGCGAACCCCGATTCGCCGAACGCGGCCGCCGCGAACGCTGCGCTCGCGCAGACGCTGATCGACGCCGGGGAACGCTCGCTCGCCGACGCCGCGAAAAAAGGCGTTTCGGAAGACGCGAAGTCGAAAGCGCTCCTCGCCGCTCGGGTCGCGTTCGCCGACGCGAAAAAACCGCTCGCCGACGCGCTCCAAGCCGCCCGCGTCCGCGTCCAAGCCGTCCAAAAAGACCCGAAAGCCAAGCAAAACGACAAGCAAGCCGCCCGCGCCGAGTTCGTCGACTTAACGCTCCGAACGGCGAAGTTGACGGCGCAAACGGCGCGCACGTTCCCGGAAGGCGCCGCCGAGCGAACCGACGGTTTGACCAAGGCGCGCGGCTATTTCGCGAAATTTTACGAGACGTATCATCAGTTCCCGGCGGCGTTTGAGGCGCGTTTCAACGAAGCGCAAGTCGCGGCGGAACTCGGCGACGTCGACGCGGCGCTCGGCGCGCTTTCGGAACTCGCCGTCTTGCCTTACGAAGACCGTTACTCGTCGTTGAAAACGCGCGCTTCGCTCCTCGAAGCGGAAATCGCGCTCGCCGGCGACGCCCCGACGCGTTGGATGAGCGTTTTGCAAAAGTTCCGCGCTTGGAAGGACGCCAAACTCGACGACGCGTTTTACGGAAGCGCCGAAGGTTTGCGTTTTCACCTCTTAACGGCGCAAGCGACGATCAAGCTCGAAGAGCTGCGCCGCTCCGACCGCGACGCGTTCGTCGACGCCGGACGCAAGACGTTCGTCGACTCCGCCGACCCGACGTACAAACTCCTCAATTCGCCGAAAAGAAACGCCGGTTCGAACGCCGTCGTCGTTTTCGCGCTCGAAACGCTTTCGTTTGTCGCCTCCGGTCGCGGAAGCGCCGCGCTCGAAGCGGAAGAACTCCTCAAACATCCGCTCTTCGAAGGAATCGACCGTTCGCAATTCTCGTTCGCGCAAAAGGTTAACGACTTCGCGAGCGCCGCCGACGCCGCGTCGCGCGCCGCGTCGATTTTCGCCCAAACCCGCGCCGACGCTCGCAACGCCGCCCCGGAACTCGCCGCCCAAGCGAACGCCGAAGCGACGAAAGCCGCCGAAACCGCCTATCAAGCGTTCCAAACCGCGTTCGGATACGTCGACGACAAGACGCCGCAACCCGAACTCGACGCGCTAAAGCTCCGATTCGCCGTCCTTTGCTTCTCGACCGAGCGTTTCGACGACGCGTTCGCCGCCGCCGACGAACTCGTCAAAGACCGCCCCGACTTCGCCGACGCGCCGCAAGCCGCGACCGTCGCGCTCCGCGCCCTTCAAGCGTCGAACGCGAAACTCCGTTCCGAAGCCGCCGACGACGAAACGTTGAACGCCGCGTCCGCAAAGCTCGCCGAATACGCCGCTTACGTCGTCGAACGTTGGAACGCGGCGACCGACGCGGCGAGCGTCGCGGTCGTTCAAGAAGCCGCGCTCGTTCGAACCGACGCGGCGGTCGCGTCCGGCGATCTCGACGGCGCTCGGGCCCTTTTGGAACAAATTCCGGAAGACTCGCCGCGACGCGCCGTCGCGGAACTGCGTCTCGGCTCTCTCCTTTGGAAGACTTGGAACGAACGGAAAGTCGCCGCCGACGCGCAAGCGGAAATCGCCGACGCCGCCAACCCGACCGCCGCCGCGGAAGCGGAAGCCGCCGACGCCGCGCTCGCCGAACTTCGCGACGCCGCCGAAAAGACGCTTCTCGCCGGTTTGCAGCGGAAAATCGCCGAGTCGAACCGTTCTAAAACCGATTATTTGGCGATTTACTCCGCGTTCCAACTCGCCGAAATTTACGAGCGCGCCGGAAACGTCGCCGACGCCGAAAAATGGTTGACGCATCCGGACTTCGGCCCGCTCGCGGTCGTCGAAGCGGCTCTCGACGCCGCCGCGTCCGACGCCGCGTCGCAAGACGGCGAAAACGG
>JAZNJF010000256.1:0-17295 GCA_045577885.1 Thermoguttaceae bacterium
CGAAACGAGCGACCTTTTGCGCGCGTACGAGGCCGGACGCGTCGAGAAAAAGGTGTTTTCGTTCGGAGCCGACCGGCTCTGGCAAGATTTTTATCTTGCGCTAGAGTATTATCGAATCGGCGCTTACGCGAAATCCGCGGAGGCGTTCGAAGAGGCGGCGCGAGGTTCGGAGCGATGGGGGAGCTGGGTTTGGGACGTTTTCGACCGGGATAATATTAACTTGTTAGCGGTAGACGCCGCGCGAATCGGCGCCGATTGTATGCGACGTCGCGCCGAAGCGCAAGGGAAAGCGGGCGAGTAACCGCGACTCGGCGTCGTCAAAGCGGCGAAGGCGAAGCGGCGACAATGACGAATCGACGCAAGCGGTAAGTTTAAATGAGTTGCGTTGTCGGAAAGTTGCGATCGATTGCGTTTGACGATTTGTCGCGTAACAACGAGAAACGCCGCGCCGCTTTCGCCGTCGACCGAACGTTTCGCCGATGTTACTTGGCGCCGTCGAGCGGCGAACGTTCGCGCGAATCGTCGGAAGTTAACGTTTTGTAAAGGGTTGCGCGTCTTTCTTCGAGCGGCGTGTTGCGGAATGTTCCGCGATTCGAACGGAGCGATTCCGTCAAAACGACGCGTTGCGGTTCCGGGCGTTTTTCGAGCCAAGCGACCAACGCTTGAAGCGCGGCGTCCGATTCCGTCCCCTCCGACGCGTCGTAATATTCGAGCTGCAAACGAGTTAACGTAATCTCGTCGCGAAGCGTCGACGGCGCGAACTCCGTTTCAAGGCGTCGCCAACCGTCGACCGTCGTCGGCGCGTTCGGGTCGGACGGCTTGCGAAAACCCGGACGGACGAAAAGCCAAGGATCGTAAAACTTGCCGCCGATTTCGACGTCGCTCGCTCCGCTCGAAACGAGATCGGGCGAACCCTTCGCCGACGGCGCTTTAACGACGGCGCCGTCGCCGTTGGGGAAACGCTCGGGAAAGAGAGGGGCGGGCGTCGCGTCGAACCATTGCGCCAAGCGTTCTAATTCGTTTTCCGGTCGGCGTTTAAGAACGAGCGACGTTTCGAACGCTTCGTCGACGCGGAAAGGATAATCGGCTTCGGAGCGGGCGAATTCGACGCGAAGTCGCAACTCGACGGCGTTTTGACGAGACAGCTTGTCGCGAACGCTCGCCCAAAACGGCGCGTTCCAATCTTCGAGCGGCGGAAATTCAAGCGCGACGGCGACTTTGCGTCGTTCGACGCCGGGCGGAAAATCGCGGAACGGGAACCCGATTTTCTTGACGAAGCAACGCCGCGTCGCCAGTTCCGGCGCGACCGCGTATCGACCCGGAACGTCGGGCGACGTGATCGTAATCGCGCCGAAGTCGATATATTTCGCGAGTTCGAACTCGAACGGCGCGTAAGCGGAAAACGCTTCGTCGCCGACGTTGCGCTCGAACGTCGCGAAATAGCCGACGTCGCCGAACGCGAGTTCCGTCGGGTAAAAGGCGGCGCGCGTTCGAAGCGCTCCGGCCTTCGCTAACGACGCAAACTCTTGTCGCGCGACGTTTGCGTCGGTTTTTGCGTCGGTTTTGGCGGGCGGCGTTTGAAGTTCCGCCGCGAGGGAACGACGAACGTTTGCGACGTCGCCAAACGCAAGAAACGTAAAGGTTGCGAAAAAGAGAATTAAAGCGTTGCGTTTCATCGTCGTTTTCTCCGTTGAAAGTGAAAAGCTCGCGGCCTCGTTACTCGGCGTCGTCGCCGGTTTCGGTCGCGTTTTTGGAAATGGAAGTTAGCTCTTTATAAAGGGTTGCGCGTTTTACTTCGAGCGGATTTTTGAAAAAATGAAGCGCTCGAAGTCTAAACGAAAAGAGCCAAGCGGCGCGTTGCGGTTCCGGGCGCGTCTTGAACCAACCGACCAACGCTTCAAGCGCGGCGTCCGATTCTTCGCCTTCCGGCGCGTCGTAATATTCGAGTTGCAAACGGGTTAGCGTTATTTCGTCGCGAAGCGTCGACGGCGCAAACTTCGTTTCAAGGCGTCGCCAACCGTCGACGCTCGTCGGCGCGTCGACGAGCGTCGGTTTCCTCGCGCCGATTCGCGTAAAAGCGTCGGCTCGGTAACTTGCGCCGTCTAAGGAGATAAACGTCGGTTGCGGCCCTTCGTCGCGACGGCAAAAACGCGGCCCCTTCCAGGTTCCGTCGTCGGAACGAACCGGAAACGCGTCGGGCGGCGTCGTTTCGAACCAACGGTCGACCGTCGCTAACTCGTTATCGTCTCGACGTTTGAGAACAAGCGTTTGTTCGACGACCGTCGTCGGCGCGTCCGGCGCTTGCGGTTGAAGGACTTGCGTTTCGCGTTCTCCGCTAACTTTCGGCGGAAGACGAAGTTCGAAACAAAGTCGCAGCTCGACGCTAGCTTGTGTTGACAGCTTGTCGCGAACCGCCGTCCAGAACGGATCGTTCCAATCTTCGAGCGGCGGAAATTCGAGCGCGGACGCGACGCGCCGGGTTTTGACGCCCGGTTCCAAGCGCAGTTTGCCGACCGAAGATCCCATTCCCGACGACGTGGCGTCGTTAATCGGTTGTAAAGTCGACGGTTGCGGCTCTTCGGAGGGCGCGCGGACAAATAAAGTCGCCAATTCCGGCGCGGCGACGTATTCGCCCGGAACGCCGTCGACGGTCGCCGCAACCCTTGCGACGCATTCAGATAAGGCCGATTCGCTAAACGTATTGTCGCCGTCGAATTCAACCGCGGAGTCGGAGACGTTTTCGACGTCAAGCGTATAGTACGCGGCGTCGCCGAACGCGAGTTCCGTCGGATAAAGAGCGAACGTCGCGCGGAGCGGGTTCGTTGCTAAATCTTGCGTTTCAAAAGTTTGTGTCGCGACGCCGCCGGAACTGCCGACGGGGGGGAGCGGCAAAGCGTCGCCGCGTCGCGAGTCGGAAGCGGGGTTGCAAGCGAACGTCGCCGCGAAGACGACGAGTATAAGCGTTGCAAATGCAAGGGTTGCGTTGGTTTGTTTCATTGTCGGTTCTCCGTTGAAATTGGAAAAACGCGCCGCTTGTTTAAAGCAAAACGACGCGGCGTCGTCTGCTAAAAAACGGCGATTTGTTACTTTGTGCCGCTCGACGGACGAGGACCGGACGACGGAGGTTGCGGCGCGTCGGAAGTCAGCGCGTTGCAAAGGGTTGCGTTTTTCTCGGCAAGTGGGTTTTTGCGCTTAAAAGACTTGGATTTGATCGCGACGTTGAAATACCAACGTTGCGAGAGAAGGAAATCGGTCAAAACGAGGCGTTGCGGTTCCGGGCGATTTTGGAGCCAATCGAGCAAGCCTTGGAGCGCGGCGTCCGATTTTTCCCCTTGGGGCGCGTCGTAATATTCGAGCTGCAAACGGGTTAGCGTTATTTCGTCGCGGAGCGTCGACGGCGCGAACTCCGTTTCCAACGCGCGCCAACCTTCGAGCGTCGTCGGGTTGTTCGGCGTCGACGGCTTGCGATTACCCGGGCGGATAAAAATCCAAGGCGAAAAGGGATAGCCTTCGAAGTAAAGATAACTCGTCGACGTCGCCGGCAAGTCGGGCGTGTCTAAGTCGTCTTGCCAAGAGACTTTGAAACCTCCCTTAACGCGCGGTAAGAGGTCGGCTTCGGCCGTTTTAGCAAGCCAGCGACGAAGCGTCGCGGTTTCTTTTTCGGGGCGACGCTCGACGAGAACCGACAGGCGGCCTTGGACTTTCCGGACGTCCTGCGGGCCCGGCGTCGCGGGAGTCAAGATTTCGAAGTTGAAATTTAAGTCGCAAGAAACCGGCGCTTGCGCGATTTTTTTCTCCAACGCCGAATAAAACGGCGCGTCGAAATCTTCGAGCGGCGGAACTTCGACGACGAAGCGGCTCCAAAGGCGGCGCTCGCCCGGCGCCAGCGTAACTCGCGGCGGGACAAGGAAACCTTCGCCTCGCGTCTGCTTTTCGAAGTAACAACGCGCTTCGGCGTCCGGAATTTCGCTCGACGTTATCGAAAAACAAAGCGGATCGTTGACTTCGCTGTAAAGATTCGAAAAAATTTCGAGCGGTTTCGACGCGGCGTTTTCAACGTAAACGGCGACGTAAACCGGGTCGCCGAAACGGATTGCGTTGGGAAAAACGTCGGCGACAACGCGAAGCGCCGGATTCGCGTCGGGCGGATACGGGATCGCGTCGCGTCGTCCCGTCGCTTTGTTGTAAAAGGTTTTTTCTTCAAGAGAAACGGTAAATTCGGACGACGCGACGTCGTCGGGCGACGCGGCGAACGACGTCGCCGACGTCGGAAAGACGGCTTGACTAACGCTTGCCGTCGCAAGGATTAGAAGCGTCGCGACGCCGAGTTTAAATTTTCGCGCGAAGCGAGACGTTTTCGCGACGGACGGAGCGTCGGCGGAAGGATTCGAGTTCATCGGGTTTCCTTTCGTTAAAATGTTATTTGACGTCGTTAATCGGCGTCGTCGGCGGAAGTTAACTTGTTGCAAAGGATTGCGTTCTTTTCTTTGAGCGGCGTTTGGAGGAAAAGGACGCGATTCGAGCGAAGCGATTCCGTTAAGACGGCGCGTTGCGGTTCCGGGCGGGCGCGAAGCCAAGCGGTTAAAACATTGAGCGCGGCGTCCGATTCGGGGCCTGCCGTCGCGTTGTAATATTCGAGTTGCAAACGAGTTAGCGTTATTTCGTCGCGGAGCGTCGACGGGGCGAACTTCGCTTCCAACGCGCGCCAACCCTCGAGCGTCGTCGGCGCGACGGACGGCGACGACGAAGGTTTTCGGACGCCGTGTCGCGCAAAAATTCGCGTTTCGTAAGACTTGCCGTTTAACGAGATCGACGCGCTTTTGGGGAGGTCGTTCGGCGTATGGAAACGCGGGCCTTTGCGCAAACCGTCGCGGGAACGCGTCGGCAAAGCGTTCGGCGGCGTCGCTTCGAACCAAGTTGAGATAATTGTTAACTCCTTGACGTCGCGGCGTTTAAGGACGATCGTCGTTTCGAAGAAAATCGGTTCTTGCGCGGGAAGCGGAACGTCGGACAATTCGCGGTCGGGGCGATATTCGACGCGCAACCGCAACGCGACGCTTTCCTGTTGCGACAGTTTGTCGTGAACCGCCGCCCAAAACGGGGCGTTCCAGTCTTCGAGCGGCGGAAATTCGAGCGCCGTTTCCGCGCGCCGACGTTTTTCGCCGGGCGAAAATTTGACGTAACTGCCTAAGCCGCCGAGCATTGGAGCGTCGCGATAGAGCGGCGACGCAAACTCCGGCGCGGCGACGTATTCGCCTGGGATTCCGTCCGCAGTAACGGAAATTCGCTCGAAAGCGGTAAGAAGTTTGGCGTCGCGGTCGTCGTAAAATCCGGGAAGAGAACGGGTTGCGTTCGAAACGTTTTGGACGTTCAGCGTTAAGTACGCGACGTCGCCAAACGTAAGTTCCGTCGGATAAAGGGCGAACGTCGTTGCGAAAGAAGTTCGCGGTCGCGGTTCGGCGGTTTGCGTCGCGACGTCGCCGACGCTTCCGAGCGGCGCGGGCGGGGCGGCGATCGTTTCGGCGCTCGTTGCGAAGAAAATGGCCGCAAACGTCGAAAAAACGAAGGTTAAGATGGAACGTTGCATTTTTTATTTTTCCTTGGGGGCGGTCGAAAGGAAATTCGGAAGAGGGGGCTGCGCGTCGAGGTTCGGCGCTAACCGCAGTTCCTGCGCGAGTTTGCGTTGTTTTTCTTTGAGCGGCGTTTGCTCGAGTTCGAATTCGCGACTGAGAGGCCGGCGTTCCAAGACGCGACGTTGCGTTTCCGGGCGTCGCGACAACCAGTCGAGCAACGTTTGGAGCGCGGCGTCCGATTCGGGGCCTTCCGGAACGTTGTAATATTCGAGCTGCAAACGAGTTAGCGTTATTTCGTCGCGGAGCGTCGACGGCGCGAACTCCGCCTCCAACGCGCGCCAACCGTCGAGCGTCCTCGGGTTGTTCGGGTCGTATGGCTTGCGATATCCTAGGCGGATAAAAAGCCAAGGATCGTAACGTCGACCGCCGATTTCAATATCGCTTTTGCCGCTCGACTTTAACCAACCGTCGCGCGGGACTTTACGGGTTTCTTCGGCGCGCGGGAAAAGATCCGGCGACGTCGCGTCGTACCAACGTTGGAGTCGCTCCGTTTCGCCGTTCGGACGCGGTTTGACGACGATTTTCAAGTCGACCGTTTCGAAACGAACGTCTCGGTTTTTGTCTCGGTAAGCGCTGTTAATACTGAGGTTGCAAACGATTCCTTCGGGCTTGTCGCGGAGCTTTTCGCGCAACTCCTTCCAAAACGGGGCGTTCCAATCTTCGAGCGGCGGAAAATCGAGAACGCGACGCGATGTAATGTCTTTTTCGCCGGGGAAAAAGTCGCGAAATTGCGGGGCAAAGTCGATATGCGCCGAGCTTCCTTTTTCCGGAAGGAAGTCGTAACTTCCCGAAATATCGGGGCTTGAAATCGAACCGAGCGAATCGAAAAGGTCGCCGTAAAAAGCGTCCAGCCAATTGGGAACCGTCTTGGACGAACGATTTTCCTCTTCGGAAACAACGTAAATCGCGTCGCCAAAGTAGATTGCGTCGGCGGGATAGAATTTGAGGACGCAACGGACCTCGGGGCGCGTTTCGTCGCAACGAACTTCGAAGGTCGCGGCGGAACCGGTCGAGCCGGGCGCCGGAGCGGGGGGAGGCGACGCGTAAACGGCGGAGACGGCTAAGGTTGCGAAGGTTGCGGCGGAAAGTAGCGCCGCGCGGGCGATAGGACGGCAAGACATTTGTTACTCCTTTTATTGCAAGGGTTGCATTATGGCGCGGTTCAAAATCGATTCGACCGCGAACGGGAAAAAGGTAAAACGGGGGAAGGCAAGGGATTGAGGGAGGAACCGGACGACGCGTTAACGTTCGGATTCTAAGCTTATCGCTTGCAATAGGTTGCGGCGTTTCTCTTCGAGCGGCGTCTTTTGGAAATTGCGAAAAGCGCCAAACCTGAAATAAAGCGAATACGTCAGCGCGACGCGTTGCGGTTCCGGGCGCTCGCGAAGCCAATCGGTTAACGCCTGTAACGCGGCGTCGGACGCTTCGGCGTTCGGCGCCGCGTAATATTCGAGCTGCAAACGAGTTAGCGTTATTTCGTCGCGGAGCGTCGACGCCGCGAACTCCGCTTCCAGCGCGCGCCAACCGGCGAGCGTCGTCGGGTTGTTCGGGTCGGACGGCTTGCGATTCCCGACGCGGACGAAAAACCAAGGATCGTAAGCTCGACCGCCGATTTCAATATCGCTCGCGCCGCTCGACTTTAACTCGTTGACGCGCGGGATTTTATAGCCCCAGCGGTGAATCGGGAACAGTTTCGGCGGCGTCGCGTCGCGCCAACCTTGGAGCCGCTCCGTTTCGCCGTTCGGACGCGGTTTGACGACGATTTCCAGGTCGACCGTTTCGATTTGCAGACGGTTCTCGCGATCTTTGTAAGCGTTGTCGACGCTGAGTTTACACGGGATTCCTTCCGGCGTGTCGCGGAGTTTTTTGCGAAGTTCCTTCCAAAACGGCGCGTTCCAATCTTCGAGCGGCGGAAACTCGAAGAATCGAACCGACGTAACGCGCTTTTGACCGGGGAGGAAGTCGCCGCCTGTCCAAGCGTAATCGATCGTCATCGCGCAAACGTCTTCGGGGACGAACTCGTAACCGCCCGAGATTTCAGGGCTTGAAATGGAGCCGCCGTCCCAAGGCGAGTAGGAGCCGACCTTTATCGGAAAACCGAGCCCAACGCGCATCGTTTCGTCCGAGCGGTTTTCCTCTTCGTCGACGACGTAAAGCGCGTCGCCAAAATAGATTGCGTCGGCGGGATAAACTTTGATCGTTCGACGAAGTTCCCGAAGCGCTTCGTCGCGTCGCGCCTCCAACGTCGCGACGGAACCGGTCGAGCCGGGCGCCGGAGCGGGAGGCGTCGACGCGTAAACTGCGGAGACGGCTAAGGTTGCGAAGGTTGCGGCGGAAAGCAGCGCCGCGCGGGCGATAGAACGGTATGACATGTTGAAGCCTTTCGTTGTAAGGGACGATATAATGTCGCGAGGTTAAAAAACGGCGAAGCCCAACGCTTCTAAGAGCTTGCGGTTCTTCGCGTTAAGGGGGAAATCTTTGCCGTAGGCGCGCCGTTCGCGGAGGTAGGTTCGCGATTCGTTAAGCGTCGCCGACATGACGTCGCGTTGCGGTTCCGGGCGGTTTTGGAGCCAATCGACTAAAACTTGGAGCGCGGCGTCGGACGCTTCGCCTTCTTCGGCGTCGTAATATTCGAGTTGTAAACGGGTTAGAACGATTTCGTCGCGGAGCGTCGACGGGGAAAACTCCGCTTCGAGATTGCGCCAATCGGTTAATTTTCGCGGCGCGTTCGGGCGGTTCGGCTTGCGGAAGCTAAAACGGACGAAAGCGCGCGGGTCGAACGAACGACCGGCGACGCGAACGCCGTCGCGAGGGTTGGGCGGCAACTCTTCGGAGCGCAAGCGTTTGCGGTTCGCTTCGTCGATAATCGGCAAAAGACGCTCCGGCGTCGCGGCGAGCCAATCTTCGAGGCGGCGCGTTTCGGCGTCCGGGCGTTCCTTGACGACAAGCGGAACGGAAAGCCGTTCGCCGTCGGGAGTTATGAAGTAGCCCGGCGTCCAGCGGCAGGGAACGCCGTCGGGCGCGTCGCGAAGTTTTTCGCGCAACTCCTTGAAAAACGGCGAGTTCCAGTCTTCAAGCGGCGGAACTTCGCAAAAGTAGCGCGAGACGATGCGGCGTTCGCCCGGCTCCAAGGGGCGCGCTTCGAAGCCGCGTTCGCAGTAAAGGTCGGTCGGATCTTCCGAAATCGCTTCGTAACGCGTTGAAAAACCGGCGCTTGAAAGCGTTCCGATCGAACCGAAGGGCTCCGGAAAACCGAGCGACCGCCAAGGGAGCGTTTCGGAAGAACGGTTCTCTTCCGCGACGGTTAAATAAACGACGTCGCCGACGTAAACTTCCGTCGGGTAAACGGTTAGCGTTTGCGCGACTTCGGGCGCGTCCGGGTCGGCTTGGAGTTCGAACGTCGCGACGGAACCGGTCGAAGCGGCGGGCGGAGCGGGCGGCGGCGTCGCGGGCGAGCGGTCGCAAGCGACGAACGTTGCGACAACGAGTAGCAACGCGGGGAAAAGAAAGCTAATTTTGCGCATCGGTTCGGCCTTTTTAGGGTTGAGCGGGAAAAAGGAAAGGCGGAAGTCGGCGCGGCGTCGCGTCGCTTCGTTATTGAAGACGATTTGCGACGGGGGACGGATTTCGAAAAGTCGCGGTTTTTTGAGAAATTTTTGGAAAAAAGGAGAGAAAAGGGAAAAAACGGCGAAAAAACGAGCGCAAGAAATACGAAAACGCCGCGTCGGGACGGGGAACGAACCGACGCGGCGTCAGGGTCGGAGGCGCTCGAACGAACCGCTAAAGAACGGTTAAAGCGTTCGAACGTCGCGGGTTAGCGGGCGATTAGAGCGCGCCCTTTTCGACTTCGACGAGGAACTCGTAACGGTACTTGCCGCCGCTCAAACGGTATTGCGGGTACGTTTGAGCGCCCCAAGAGTCGTCGCCGCCGACGCCCTGTTGCGCGAAGTCGACGTTCAGGACGACGAAGTCGCGGCGCGGGATTTGCCAGTTATGCTCGACCGATTCGAGGTCGCGGTTCAACGCCCGACGCGCCGAGAAGGTCAGCGTCGCGGCGCCGTTCGCGTCGGTCTTCGTTCCGTTCGCGTCGAGCGCGACGAAACGGAGGCGTTGGCCGCTCTTGTTCTCGACCGCAACCCAACGGCAGTCGGCGCGGGCGCCAAATTCGCCCGGTTCGGAGTACGTCAAGACGCGCATCTTGTCGACCGTCGTTTGGTAGAACCCGAGCGGCGAACCGGCGTTGCGGTCCCAATAGTTTTCCTCCGGCCCGCGACCGTAATATTCGACCGAAATTTCCTCGTCTTGAGCCGCCGGGAGAACGAAATAACCGCCGAGACGCGGGAGGTCCGGAACGTTTTTGCCCTTTTCAATTTCGACCGAAATCTTCGCGGCGCGGTCGTAGAAGACGACCGTTTCCTTCACCGTCGCGTCGATACGGGCGAACTTGCCGACGCGCTCGAAACCGGCGGCGCCGTCGACGTCGAACTCGCGCCATTCCGGCGCCCAGTTGATCTCGTAAGCGGCGTTGCGCCAAGCGCTTTGGCGAGTCGGCATACGGTTGCCGCGCTCGTTGTCGACCGGCGCGCGCCAGAAGTCGAGACGGAACGTTTCGTCCAGCATTCGGGCCGCGTCCGCGACCGTCGCTTTTTCGGCGGCGATTTCGAGCGTGTTCGGCGCCGCGGCGTAAATCGGGAGACGGAACTGCTCGGTCGAAAGGAGCGAACCCTTCGGAAGCGCGCCGTCGTCGACGTTTTGAAGAACGTCGAAGCTGACGACGTACTCGGCGCCCGGTTTCGCGTCGAACTTCGAGAGGTCGGACAGCGAGAAACCGTCGAACGCAAGGTTAAACTTGACGGTCGTTTGCGGCGCGGCGTTGGCGAAGTCGGCGCCCGGGAAGAGCTCCTTCGTCGCGACGACGACGCCGTTTTCGAGGAGCGACGCGTGCAGTTCGATATGCGCCAAGTCGCGGAAGAAGTATTCGTTCTTCACGGCGTAACCGCTAAAATCGTTCGCGTTCGACGCGTCGGCTCGGGAAATCCAAACGTCCGAATAGAACTTTTTGATTTCTTGCGCGCCCGGGTGCGGCTTGCGGTCGGCCGAAACGACGCCGTTCATGCAGAAGTTTTGGTCGGTCGGAACGTCGACCGGGCCGAAGTTGCCGCCGTAACCGTAGTAAACTTCGTCGGTTTTCTCGATTTTCGTTTGATTAAAGTCGACGAAAAGTTCGAGACCGTCGCGGTTTTTACGGTCGTAGTAGTTCGTCGCGACTTCTTCCGCCGGAAGAGCGCGGCTGTAAATTCGGGCCGTTTGGAGGAGCGCGCCGGCCAAGCGGTTCGTGTGGTAGGAGTTGCGGTTCAACTCGACCGGGAACGGCGATTCGGCGATTTCTTCCGAACAGGCGGTTCGCGCGATTTCCTTGCCGTCGACGTAAACGATCAGGTTTTCGCCGTCGTACACGCCCGCGACGTCGTGCCACTTCTTGAGCCAACCGTCGACTTTGCCGGTCGCGGAGATCCAGCGGTCGCCGTTGTAAATGTAAAGTTGGACGCCGCCGTTTTGTTGTTTCAGCGCGTATTGGTAGTCCGACTTGCCGACGTAAGTTCCTTCGGCGTCGGTATAAGGATAAACGGTCGCTTCGAGCGTGAAGGGCGTTTTGCCGACGAAGTTCAGTTTGTCGACGTTCGCGACCGCGCTCGACGGGTCGGCGTTTTTACCGGTCGGGAGGCCGGAGAGACCGCCGACGACGGCGTAACCTTTGAGCGCCAGTTTCGTTTTACGCGGCGAGGTTTCGACGCCTTTGAAAATCGTTCCGACTTCTTCCGGCGGCGCGACGAGACCGACGATTCCGATCGGGAGCTTGTTCGCGCTCAGGTCGGCGACCTCTTGTTTCGGAACGCGCATCGCGATCCCTTGGTCGACCCAGTCCCAAATGAAACCGCCTTGCAGGTGTTTCAATTCGCGGATGGCGTCCCAATAGAGCTTGAAGTTGCCGTTGCTGTTCCCCATCGCGTGCGAGTATTCGCATTGGATGAGCGGGCGTTTGCCGTCGGCTTTCTTTTCCTCTTTTTTGGCGTAGTCGATCACGCCGGCGACCGACATGTACATCGGGCAGAAAATATCGGTGTTCCAGTCGAGTTGAGCGCGTTCGTACTGAACCGGGCGCGTCGGGTCGAACTCCTTCAACCATTTGTAGGTCGCGTGGAAGTTCGGGCCGTTTCCGGCTTCGTTCCCGAGCGACCAAACGATAATCGACGGGTGATTGCGGTCGCGGAACGCCATCCGCTGCGTGCGGTTCATGTGCGCGGCGAGCCATTCCGGCGGGTTCGCGAGCGATTCCTTGCCGTAACCCATCCCGTGCGATTCGATGTTCGCTTCGTCGACGACGTACAAGCCGTATTTGTCGCAGAGGTCGTACCAGCGCGGGTCGTTCGGATAGTGCGACGTGCGAACCGCGTTGACGTTCAGCGACTTCATGACGCGGATATCTTGGAGCATTCCCTCTTCCGTGACGGCGTGACCGCGGTAAGCGTCGTGTTCGTGGCGGTTGACGCCCTTCAAGAGAATCGGCTTGTTGTTGACGAGGAGTTGGCCGTCGGCGATTTCGACCTTGCGGAAACCGACGTTAAAACCGGCGTCGAGCGTCGTTTTGAAATCGGCGTCGTAAATCTTCAGGTTCGCCGGGTAGAGCCAAGGGGTCTCCGCCGACCAAAGATACGGCGCTTTCACCGGGATTTCGAACGCGATCGTTTTGACTTCGCGGCCTTTCAGCTCGAAGGAAACGTCGGCGCCTTCGTTCGGAGCCGCGCCGCCGATACGTTCGGCGATATTGACGTTCGTCGGATTGTTCGCGTCGAGCGTCAGAACGGCGGTTCCGGTCTTTTTGTACGGCGTGTTGTTTTGGAGCGCGACTTCGACTTTGAGAACCGCTTCGGTCAGCTCGTCGTTTTTGAACTCCGTAACGACTTTCGTATCGGCGACCGCGACGGCCGGTTGGACGTAGCAGTAGACCGAGCGGAAAATCCCGCTGAGGCGGAAGAAGTCTTGGTCTTCGAGGAACGAGCCGTCGGAGCGGCGGTAAACCTTCACCGCGATCGTGTTGCGTCCGGCGCGAATCGCTTTCGAAATATCGAACTCGACCGGCGTGCGGGCGTCTTTCCCCATCCCGATTTCTTCGCCGTTGACGTAAACGTAGAAGCAGGATTCGACGCCGCCGAAGTGCAGAATAATTTTCTTGTCGCGGGCGACGTCGGCTTGGTCGACTTCAAATTCGCGGCGGTAGAGGCCGACCCAGTTTTCCGCGTCCGGGACGTAGGGCGGCGTCCAAGGGCCGGGCCAAGGGTAGGGGATGTTCGTGTAAACCGGGTAGCCGTAGCCTTCCATTTGGAAGTTCGACGGAACCGGGATCGTTTTCCACTCGACCATGTCCGTGCCGAAGTCTTCCATCGAGAAGTTGAACGGAACGAGGGCCGGTTCTTCGACGAGCTTAAAGCGCCAGTCGCCGTCGAGCGAAATTTGTTTGTAAGCGGTCGCGGCGAAGGTCGAGCGCGGCGCGAGATTGTTGATCCCGACGACTTCCGGATTCAAGCGATCCGGAAGCGGCTCGGACGGATTTTGCGCCGAAACGGTCGCCGACGTCGCGAGGACGAGCGCGAGCGCGGACGCCGCTTTCCAAAAGCCGAAGCGTGTGATTTTCATAAAGAACTCCAAAAGGTCGCGGCTCGCGGCGTCGGTCGAACCGAGCTTGCGGCGAGGCGAAGGGAAAACGGAACGCCGGACGAACGACGCTCGACGGCGAACGTCGAGCGAACCGGCGATTTTTGTCGTAAAATATCGGCGCGACGTCGACGAGGGCGCCCGTCGACGCAAAAATAGCGAAACGTCGCGACGTTGAACGATTATATCGGTTTTAACGCGAAACGCAACCGCTTTTCGCGATCGCGCGCCTAAAAAGCCTAAAAAGACGAGCCGCCGACGTCGTGTTCGTCGAGAATAACGACGCTGTCGTCCGGGACGGCGCCGGGAAGGACGTGCGTCGTCGTCGAGTCGACCGATTCGACGAGAAAATTAAGACCGGCGAACGAAATTTCTTCGCCGAAAGCCAATTCGGTCGGACGCTCGAGACGCTTGCCCCGGTAAAAAACGCCGTTAAGCGAGCCGAGGTCGCGCGCCATCAGACGCCGACCTTCAAGATAAAATTCGCAATGTTTGCGACTAATCAACGGATGAACGACGACGACGTCGCATTGCCGCCCGCGTCCGACGACGCAAGGAAGTTTGATCGGTTGCGAAAAATGACGCTTTTCGTCGTCGTAAATAGTGAGTCTGATTTCCATCGGAAGCTCCTGCAACGCGCGGAACGATAACGAAAAAAAGCGAGCGCTCCGGACGCGACGGTTCGTAAGTATAACGTATAATATAACGACGTCCCCGCGAAAAATCAAGAAAACGCGGCGCGAGTTCCAAGAAAACAGCCCGAAAACGCCTTTTTGGGTTGTTTTTGGAACGATTGTAGCGATTTTAACGAACGTTGCGCGCGGATCTCCCGAAACGAAGCGCCAAACCGTCGACAAAAGAGCGACCGACCGAAGAAAACGCGTTTTCGCTCGGGAAAAAACGAGCGTTCGCCGCGTCGCGAAGAAAAAAATGGAAAAAATTAAAAAAGACCCCTTGCGCCGTCGCGAATGTCGGCTATAATCATTCGTGTCAGTTGAAGCTAACCAACGGTAAGTTGGAGAAGCTAAAATAAGACGACCTTTGCGGGCGTAGCTCAGTTGGCAGAGCACAACGTTGCCAATGTTGTTGTCGAGGGTTCGAACCCCTTCGCCCGCTCTCTTGAAACGTTTGTTCGTTCTTTGGTAACGTTCGGCGTTTTGAGTCGGGGACGCGAGCTTCGCGTCGTTAAATAACGAAGCGACCTTTGCGGGCGTAGCTCAGTTGGCAGAGCACAACGTTGCCAATGTTGTTGTCGAGGGTTCGAACCCCTTCGCCCGCTCTCTTGAAACGCTTGTTTGTTCTTTGAGAACGTTCGGCGTTTTGAGTCGGGGACGCGAGCTTCGCGTCGTTAAATAAAGAAGCGACCTTTGCGGGCGTAGCTCAGTTGGCAGAGCACAACGTTGCCAATGTTGTTGTCGAGGGTTCGAACCCCTTCGCCCGCTCTTTCAGTTTAGGGTTTCCCGGTTTTGGACATGGGTTTCGTTCGAAGCAGCTTGTTCCGAGACATTTAGCGTTGCCCTTGCGTATTTCGCGGCGCGCCTGTGTTTTGGGCGCGCCTTTTTTGTCGTCGCTTCCTTTGGCGGCGGTTAAGAGACCTGGGAAACGTCGACGTTTTCGAGGTCTTTCGTTTTTTCTTGCTTGTTCTCGAAGATTCGGAAATTTCGCAAACGTCGCCGACGCGGAGGAGTCCGCGTTCCTTTTTTAAGGTCGCTTCGCCGTCGACGCGTTTTGCGTCGGGCGGAGCGGTTGGAAAGCCGTCTTAACTGATATTACCGATAAGGACGACAAAAATGGAAAATTTTGAAGCTCTCGAAAACGCCGAAAAACTGACGCTCAAAATCGACGTCGAAGAAAAAAGCTCCTGCGAACGTCACGTTAAAGTCGAAGTTTCGCGCGAAGATATTGAAAAACGTTTCGAAATCGAATACGCCGAACTCCAAGAAAACGCCGCGATTCCGGGTTTCCGCGCCGGTAAAGCTCCGCGCAAACTGATCGAAAAACGCTTCAAGGCCGACGTCAAAGAACGCGTCAAGAGCGCGCTTCTCATCGACAGCTTGACCCAAGCGAACGAAGACGCCGACATGACCCCGATTAGCGAGCCGGACTTCGACGTCCGCGCGATCGTTCTTCCGGAAGAAGGTCCGTTCGTTTACGAATACGACGTCGAAGTTCGTCCGACCTTCGACGTTCCGAACTGGAAGGGCCTCAAGCTCGAAAAACCGGTTCGCGAATTCTCCGCCGAAGACGTCGACGCCGCGATCAAACGCATCCAAACGAACTACGCCGACCTCGTTCCGACCGACGACGCCGCGACCGCCGGCGATTACGTCGTCGTCAAGCTGACGTTCGAACACGAAGGCAAAACGATTTCCGAAGCCGAAAGCGAAACGCTCCGCATTCGTCCGACGCTCTCGTTCCACGACGGTTCGATCGCCGATTTCGACAAGTTGATGGAAGGCGTTAAAGCGGGCGACGTTCGCGAAACGACGCTGACCCTCTCCGCCGACGCTCCGGACGAAAACCTCCGCGGTAAAGAAATCGCCGCGAAGTTCGAAGTCAAAGAAGTTAAGAAACTCGAACTTCCGGAAATCAACGACGAATTCCTCGCCGCGCTCGGCGGTTTCGAAAATATGGGCGACTTCCGCGACGCCGTTCTCGAAACGCTCGAACGTCAACTCGAACACGAACAACGTCAACGCGCTCGCCGTCAAATCACCGAACAACTGACGGTCGACGCGAACTGGGAACTCCCGCCGGCGTTGCTCCGTCGTCAATCGGAACGCGAACTCCAACGCGCGATTTACGAACTCCAACGCAGCGGTTTCGAAGACGCTCAAATCGTTCGTCAAATCAACTTCCTGCGTCAAAACAGCGCCGCGACGACGGCTCAAGCGTTGAAGGAACACTTCATCCTTGAAAAGATCGCCGAAAGCGAAAACATTGTCGACGAACAACGCGACTACGACTTGGAAATCATGTTGATGGCCGCGCAATCGGGCGAATCGCCGCGCCGCATCCGCGCTCAAATCGAAAAGTCCGGCAACATGGACGTCCTCCGCAACCAAATCATCGAACGCAAAGTGATCGCGTTGATCCAAGAAGCGGCGGAATTCACCGAAGTTCCGTTCGAATTCGAAACGGTTTCGGAAGAAGCGATCGACCGCGCCGCCGCGGCCTCCGCGCAAGACGACATTCCGGAAGTTTCGGAAGAAGAGGTCAAAGAAGTCGCTCGCAACGAAGCGCAAGCTCGTTAATTTTAGCGATTGAGCGATTTAAAGTCGCCGCGTTTTTCGGAAGCGCGGCGACGTTCGCCAAAAACGCCGACCCGAAAGAGTCGACGTTTTTTTTATTTAAGACGTTTTTGTTAAATCTTTTTGTTGAGTCTATTTGTTGAGTCTATTTGTTGAGTCTTTTTGTCGAGTCTAACAAAGCGCGGCTCGCCCGCGTTAAAAGTTAGACCTTTTTAACGCCAAACGACAAAACGCCCCTAAAGACGTTCTCGGCAAGCGCGTCGGGAACGCCCTTAGAGGCGAAACGCTAACGAAGTTAAAGAGGGCGAATCGCGTTTACTTCAACGCGTCGGCGGGAACGACGAGGGCCAATTTCGCGATTCGTTGCGCCAACCCGCGCGCCATCCCGAGCCCGAATTCGTCGTGCGCGACGGAGTCTTTTTGGTTCCAAAGAAGCGCGCCGGTCCGACCGGAACCGCCCGGGCCCGGTAAAATCGCTCCTTCGTGGAAGAGGTAAGTGTTGATTCCGTCGACGACTTGCTCTTGGCCGCCGTTGCGCGCGCCGCCGACCGCCAACGCTCCGGCGATCTTCCCTTGCAGAACCGAGTGGTCGATCTGTCCGAAAAGCGCCGCGATCAGCGCGCTCGGCGCTCCGTTATGCGTCGGGCTTCCGACGATAACGCCGCGAACCGCCGGATCGGCGAGTTTTTCGTTCAGTT
>JAZNJF010000257.1:0-1761 GCA_045577885.1 Thermoguttaceae bacterium
GGCTACGATCCGACTTGTTGTTCGTCGTCGCCGCCGTTTGCTTTTACGTCGCGTCGATTTTCGTCGAAGAATGGGAGCGTCGCGTCGCCGAAGCGAAAGCGCAAATTCTTGAAAGCGGGAACGCGACGAAAGAAGACTCGAAAGACGGGGAGCAAGGCGAATGGCCGGATATATCGACGTCGGCGTTAAGTTCAAAGCCGACCCGTCCGATCTCGACGTCAAATTTACTCGAAGCGTCGAACAACTCAACGCGTCGCTAACGACGACGCAACGCCGACTCGGTTTGACTTACGACGCGAACAAGTTGTTGACGAACTCGCTCGGGCAATGCGTCGAAGGACTTTCGACGGCGCAAATCAAGCTCGGGCTGTATGTCGACGAACTCGGGCGCGTTCGGACGTTTCAAGGCGGGTTCGCTTCCGGCGTCTCGAACACGCTCCTCGCGATGGGCGCGTATGCGGACGAGTTCGGCAATATTTACAACCGCGCCGGGGAGTTCGTCGAGCGAACGAAAGAAGCGAGCAGGGCGCTTGAAGAGCAAGAGAAAGCGACCGCCCGAGCGCTCGAAGAACAAGAAAAGGCGACGTCGCAAGCGCTTCAAGAGCAAAAAAAGGCGGCGGACGAAGCGTTTGCGGGAACGGTCGACGGCGTTTCGCAACTTTCGGGACAGATCGCCGTTTTGCTCGGCGCGCTCGCGTCGGCGGACGAGGGGTTTTCGAGCCTCCAACGCGGCTTAATTTCGGTCGCCGAAGGCGTTTCGGCGAACGGACAAGCGTTTCAGTCGTTGAGCGCGTTGCAGAAGTCGGCCGCCTCTTTTTCGTTCGCTGAACTCGCGAACTCCGGCAAAGCGGCGGTCGCGACGTTTCGAGGGTTGGCGGTTGGGACGACGACCTTGCGCGGCGCTTTTCTCGGTTTATGGACGGCGGGCGGGCCGCTTTTGCCAATATTGGGCGCGGTCGCGACCGGCGTTTTCGCGTTTTGGGCGACGAACAAAGCGGAAGCGAACGCCGCCGACTTGCTTTCCGATTCGTTCAAGAAGCTGGAAGCGTTGGCGAAGGCCGCCGGGAAGGAGATTCGCGGCGTCAAGGACGCGCTTGAACTCGGCGCGTTCGCGGAACCGAAGTCGGCGCTCGACGAAGCGGCGGAAAAAGTCGCGGCGGCGGAAAAGAAGATCGAAGAAGCGAAGGCGCGTTTCGCCGAAAGCGCCGGGCGCGCGGGCGGTTCCGGAGCCGGGTTCGGCGCCGCCGGAATGTTGGCCGCCGTCTTGGAGCCGCTCGAAGCGGAGCGTAAGAACGCGATCGCCGAATACAACGACGCGGCGAAAACGCTCGTCGACGAAGCGCGCCGGTCGCAACAAACGGAGTCGGAGCGGCTCGAAGCGCAACGGGCGCAATTCGCCGAAATCCTCAAGTACGCCGAAGCGGAGAATCGCGGCGTTATCGAGCGGCAAATCGCCGAGCTTAACGTCCAAATCGCCGCCGCGAAAGCGAAAGAAGCGGAAGCGGCGAACGCGAGCGCCGTCGAGGCGGAGAAGTCGGCGCAAGCGGCGAAGGCGGCGCGCGACGCGGCCCGGCAAACGCTTTTCCAAACGACCGGCGTCGACGGAACGGAGTCGAAACCGGTTTCGCTCGCCGACGCGCAAGCCGATTGGGCGAACGCGCTCGCCGCCGGAATCGTCGGTCAAAAGGAATACGACGCGGCGCTTGTCGCGCTAACGGAGCAAACGCGGGAAAAACTCGGCGTCGAAAAAACGGCGGGGGA
>JAZNJF010000258.1:0-2544 GCA_045577885.1 Thermoguttaceae bacterium
CCGCTTGGCCTCCGACTTCGTTCCCTTCCCGAGTGCGCTCGCCGACGCCGGCGAAAACCGACGCGCCGCCGTGCGCGCTCGCGATGCGGGCGATCAACTCTTGCAAAATAACCGTTTTCCCCAATCCGGCGCCGCCGAAAAGCCCGGCTTTCCCGCCGCGAACGAACGGCGTCAGCAAGTCGATCACTTTGACGCCGGTTTCAAAAATTTCGGTGTTCGTCGAGAGTTCCGAAACTTTCGGCGCCGGTTGGTGAATCGGGCGATATTCCTTCGCGTCGACCGGGCCCATTTTGTCGATCGGTTCGCCGAGGAGGTTGAAGACGCGCCCCAACGTTTCGTCGCCGACCGGAACGCTCACCGGCGCCCCCGTGTCGACGCACTCCATTCCGCGCGTCAAACCGTCGGCGTTCCCCAACGCGACACAACGAACGCGGCCGCCGCCCAAGTGTTGCTGCACCTCGCCGACCAAACGCGAAACCTCGTCCCCCGTTTTTTTCTCGACGTAAAGGGCGTTGTAAATCGCGGGAAGCCGCCCTTCGGCGAACTCCGCGTCGAAAGTGGAGCCGATCACTTGAGTAACGCGACCGACGTTTTGATTTTCATTTTGATTCATTGGTTACGACGCCTGATTTTCTAAACGCTTACTTCGAAGGAAAACGCGCCGCGACGACGAAAAGCCGTCGGGAACGCTCGCAACGAACGTACCGCAAAACAATATTATATTCTCTTTTCAAAAGTAAACGCGATTTCAATTCAACGCGTTCGCGCCGCCGACGACTTCGAGGATTTCGTTGGTGATCTGCCCCTGCCGCGCTCGGTTGTACGTCGTCGTCAAGGCCGAAATCATCTCGTCGGCGTTTTCGGTCGCGGCCTTCATCGCGACCATTCGCGCGATTTGCTCGCCGACCGCCGCGTCGAGGAAACACTTGAACGTCTTCGCGCGGAACGCGGTCGGAACGATCTCTTCCAAAACGCTTTGCGGCGACGGTAAAAACTCAAATTGCAGTCGACTCGCGCTCGACGGTTCTTCGACGCTCTCGTCGCCGCCGTCCGCCGCCGTCTCCGTCGCCGGCAAAAGGGTTTCGGCGCTCGGACGCTGTCTCGAAATCGAGTAAAATTTCGAATAAACAACGTCGAGACGGTCGATTTCGCCGGTTTGATAACGCTCGAGAAGCTCGGTCGCGATCGCGTCGACCTCCTCGAACGCCGGCTTGTCCTCAAAGTCGAAAAACGACCGCGCCACTTGATAATCGCGGTACGTCAAGTAGGAAAAGCCCCGCTTGCCGACGACGTAAAGCTCGACGTCTTCGAACGTTCGCGTCAACTCCTCCAAACGAGCGACCGCCGTCCGCAAGACGCCGCCGTTGTACCCGCCGCACATCCCGCGATTCGCCGTCAAAATCAGCAAAACCGCTTTTTTCGAACTTTCGCGCTTGTCGAGGAGCGGATGCGAAACGTCGCCGCCGGCCCGAGCGAGATCGGCGATCAATCGGGCGATTCGTTCCGAATAGGCGCCCGCCGCGACCGCGCGCTCCATCGCTCGTCGAAATTGAGCGGTCGCGACCAACTCCATCGTCCGCGTGATCTTGCGAATATTTTTGATCGATTTTCTACGTTTGTCGAGCGCTCTTGCTTTTGCCATTGGATTCGAGGTTCGTAAAGTTCGACGGTCGACGCGCCGTTCGTCCGCCGCCGTTCATTAAACGGCCCAACGGAAAAACGCGTTAACGTCGGCAAAGTCGGTAAAAAATTCGGATAATGCCGAACGCTCCGTCGCGCCGCGCTCTCGTTGAAGAGTCGGCGACGCGGCGGCGTTCGAAATCGACGCTCCGCTCGCTCGGTTTACGACGCGGAACGGCTCGCGAAATTCTTGAAGAAAACGTCGTCGTTGAACTCGGTCAACGTCGCTTCGATCGCGGCGGTTTCGTCGGGCCCGAGTTTTTGCTTCGACGCCTTCAAACGCTCCCAAAGCTCGGCTTTGTTCGCGCGGAGCCAAGAGAGGAACTCGCTTTCCCAAAGCGAAACGTCGTCGAGCGCGACGTCGTCGAGGAAGCCCTTCGTCCCGGCGTAAATGACGAAAATTTGGTCGATTTCGTCGAGCGGTTGGCAAACGCCTTGGATCAAGAGGCGGTTCATCCGATACCCGCGATCGAGGCGCGCTTGCGTCGCGGCGTCGAGGTCGGAACCGAGTTGCGCGAACGCCTCCAACTCGCGGAACGCCGCCAAGTCGAGGCGAAGCCCGCCCGCGACCTGCTTCATCGCCGGAATTTGCGCCGCCCCGCCGACCCGCGAAACGGAAATCCCGACGTTCATCGCCGGACGTTGCCCGCGGAAGAACAGGTCGGGCTGCAGATAAATTTGCCCGTCGGTGATCGAAATAACGTTCGTCGGAATGTACGCCGACACCTCGCCTTCTTGCGTTTCGACGATCGGAAGGGACGTCAGGGACCCGCCGCCCAAGTCGTCCGAAAGCTTCGCGCTCCGTTCTAGCAAGCGACTATGACAGTAAAAAACGTCCCCCGGATACGCCTCGCGCCCCGGCGG
>JAZNJF010000259.1:0-7593 GCA_045577885.1 Thermoguttaceae bacterium
TGAAAAATACCGAGCGGACAAACGACCGAACAGTAAACGCGCCCGAAAACGAGCGTCAAAAGGACGAGCGTCGCGAAAACGCCGAACGCGCCCGCCGCTAACGACGGAATCAGTTGAATTTTCGCGAGCCAAACAGTCCGCGACGGAAGGAGCTCGGCAAAGTCGAGGAAAAATAACGTTAAAACGGTAAAAACGACGGCGGCGACGGCGACGCGCGCCCAACGGAGGCGGCGAGCGGGTCGCGACGTTCGCGAGGAAGGCGAGTTCTGCATAATTGCGCCTAAATGAAGGAAAATAAAGGCTTAAAAGGGGAGGCGCGAGCGGCGAAACGAAGAGCGAACGCTCCGCTCGACATGACGACGGCGCGTCGAAAGGGGGCGAATCTAACGGGAAGAAACGCTCCAAGACGGCTTTTAGGGCAAAAAAAATCCGACGCGGCGAAAGAACGTTCGCAACGAACTTTCGGCGTTTGGGTTAAACGATCGGGCGACGCGTCGAACGTCGCCGCTCGCGTTAAGAAAAACGGAAACGGCGACGTTCGGAAGCGACGCGAAATTACATCTTAACGCGTTCGACGTTGAGTTTGCTCAGGTCGGCGACGCCGATTTTCAGATCTTCGGCCATCGCGACGTAACGAACGTTTTCGAGCGGCATTCTTTGGAATTGGTTGAACGTGCGAATCGCGGCGACGTCGACGGCGACCGGGTCGGTCGACATGAAGAGGCATTTCGGCGTAACGACGTCCGCTTCGTTACGACCGCGCGGACCGTTCGCTTTCATCGCGCGGTAAGCGTCGACGACGTTCAGGCAAGCCGGTTTTTCGAAAGTGCCGATATCGGCGATCGCTTGGTCGAGACCGAGACGGTGGAACGCTTGACGGTCCCAAACGATACCCATCAGGTTCTTCATCGCGATCGTCATTTTCGCGCCGCCGTGATTCTTGAGGATCGGGACGTTGAACCAAACGTCGCAGTCGAGAAGGGCTTCGTGAATCTTCGCTTTTTTAAGGACTTTCGCTTTCGGGAGCGAAACTTCGCGGTAGTAGCGTTCTTCGTTCGCCGGGACGACGACGGCGCCGGCCTTTTTCGCGGCGGCTTCGATACCGCTGTTTTCGTACGAACGGCGCCAGTTGTCGCAGGTGTTGTCGAAAACGACGATTTCTTTCGCGCCGCAATCTTTGGCGGCGTTAATCATCGCGACGATCAGTTCCGGGTTCGTGTTCGCGGCGAGTTCCGGTTTTTTGTCCCAACCGATGTTCGGCTTGATAACGACTTTGGCGCCTTTGTCGACGAAACGTTTCATTCCGCCGAGAACTTCGATCCCTTTTTCAAACATCGGGGCCGGTTCGCCGCCCATCAACGCGACGAGGTCGACGTCGGAACCGTCGGCGGCTTTGCCTTGTTGCGCGAGAACCGCGAACGGTGCGGAAACGTTAAGAGTGGTCGTCATGCCGGCGAGCGCGACCGCTTTCATGAAGTCTTTGCGAGTCATTTCCATAATAAGAACCTTTCGAAGTTGATTAACGATGCGGATTTCATGTCGCTAAAGCGCAACGGGAGCGCCGCGTTATTAAATTATACTTGCGCCCGTGAGATTTGTAAAGGAGGGGCGCCCGAACGGTCGAGGAAAGACGCGAAATTTTTGAAAAACGTCGTCTAAACGGAAGAAACGAGCGAATCGTCGGGTTAGAAAACGAAAAAACCCCCTTACCCCCGCGGCGTTCGGTAAAATTAAAGAACGGCGCGGAGGGAAAAGGGGAAATCGGCTTGCGCAAGCGCGTTTTTGGCGAAAACGCCTCGCGACTTTAACGCTTAAAACAGTTTTAACGTCGTCAAACGACGGGGGAAGGGCTTAGTTGACCGCCGCTTTCAACGCGTCGACTTTGTCCGTCTTTTCCCAAGTGAAATCGTCGTCGTCGCGACCGAAGTGGCCGCCGAACGCGGTCTTTTCGTAAATCGGGCGGCGGAGTTGGAGCGTGTCGATAATGCCGCGCGGGGTGAGCGGGAAGACTTCGCGAACCGCTTCGGCGAGTTTCTTTTCGCAAACTTTGCCGGTTCCGGCCAAGTCGATCAGAACGCTGACCGGTTCCGCGACGCCGATGGCGTAAGCGAGTTGAACTTCGCAGGAGTCGGCCAAGCCCGCCGCGACGATGTTTTTCGCGACATAACGAGCCATATACGCGGCGCTGCGGTCGACTTTGGTCGGGTCTTTGCCGGAGAACGCGCCGCCGCCGTGGCGCGCCCAACCGCCGTAGGTGTCGACGATGATTTTGCGGCCGGTGAGACCGCAGTCGCCGTGCGGGCCGCCGACGACGAACTTGCCGGTCGGGTTGATAAAATATTTCGTGTTTTCGTCGAGAAGCTCGGCCGGAATGCACGGAACGATCGTGTTCGGGATAATCCAATCGCGAATGCCGGCTTGGTCGATCGACGGGTCGTGTTGGGTCGAAACGACGACGGCGTCGACGCGAACCGGTTTGTCGCCGTCGTATTCGACGGTAACTTGGCTCTTCGTGTCGGGACGGAGCCAATCGACTTCTTTCGCGAAACGTTGGTCGGCCAAGCGATTGGTAATGCGGTGCGCCAACGCGATCGGGAGCGGCATCAGCTCCGGCGTTTGGTTGCAAGCGTAACCGAACATGAGGCCTTGGTCGCCGGCGCCGACGTCTTTCGTGTCGGACGCGTCGACGCCTTGCGCGATGTCCGGGCTTTGGCGGTCGAGCGCGATCATGACGGCGCAAGTTTTCGCGTTAATACCGTATTCGTCGTCCGTGTAACCGACGCGTTCGATGGCGCCGCGAACGATTTGTTGGTAGTCGAGTTGAGCTTTCGTCGTGATTTCGCCCGCGACGACGGCCAAACCGGTCGTCGTCAGCGTTTCGCAGGCGACGCGGCTCATGGGGTCTTGCGCCAAACAGGCGTCGAGAACGCTGTCCGAAACGCGGTCGGCGAGTTTGTCCGGGTGGCCCATGCCGACGGCTTCGCTGGTGAAATATCGTTTCGCCATTATGGTTTCGTCTCCTTAACGTCGTTATCGTCGCGATTTTTGGGCTTGGAGCCGTCGACGACGAGGCGCGGCGCGTTGGTAAGGGATGTGGAAGTGCGGTTGACAATAGCGTTGTTTTAAAAAGGGCGGTCAAGGACGTCGACGGGCGTTTGCGCGTTGCGTCGCCGCTTTTTTCGCTATTCTATATGATACCCTCGACGCGTGTAAAAAGCAAGGGGGAGCCGGAGATTTTTTACGCGTTTCCTTCGGGCTTTTCGCAAAATTTTTCAACGTCGCGTCGTTAATCGAAGGTTGAGATATTAACGCAAGGGACGTTCGTTGAAGTTGAAGCGTCGGCGTAAGGGCGGTCGCGATTTCGGCGGCGACGGATCGCGATTTTCGCTTTTTTCGGGCGAAAATGACAAAAAACGAGACGCGGGCGCTAGTAAAAACGGGCGTTCGGCGCTATAATTAATAGAAACGATTATAACGTCGACTCGGTTTTTTCCGGTCGACGTCTCGGCCCGCGCGGCGAATCGTCGGCGTTCTCGCGCGGCGTCGATTCGAGCGAACGACGTTGAAAGACGGTTGGGAGGATTCGAATATGCCTTTATTGATTTTGCGTTGCGTTTTCATTTTGGTAACGAGCGGCGTCGGCGTCGCGATTATTCGCGGCGGCGCGACCGGTTCGAGCGCGGCCGGGCTGGCGACCTTTTTCTTGATGTTGCTTTCGGCGCTCGGCGTCGTCGCGATCGATATGGCGTTTCCGAAAAAGAAAATCGAGTGGATTTCCGCCGTTTATTTCGGTTTGCTCGTCGGGTTGCTGACGACTTACTTAATGGGGCTCGCGCTGGAACCGTTCTTCGCGGACAGAGTCGGCGAGGCGGCGGGCGCGGGGGACGATTTGCGGCGCAACGTTACGTCGGCGCTCCTCATCACCTTCTGTTACTGCGGCGTCAGCTTTCTTTTGCAAACGCGAAACGATTTTCGGTTCATTATTCCTTACGTCGAATTTCAGCGCAACGTCAAGGGAATTAAACCGCTCATCCTCGACACCAGCGTCGTCATCGACGGTCGCATCGCCGACGTGATGGAGACGAAAATCGTCGACAGTCCGCTTCTGATGCCGCGCTTCGCGATCGTCGAACTGCAGCACATCGCCGACAGCGCCGACCGGAGCCGCCGAACGCGCGGACGTCGCGGGCTCGACATTTTGAGTCGGCTGCAAAATATGCCCGGCGTCGACCTGCAAATCGACGACAGCGAGCTGCCGGAATACGCGAACCAGCCGGTCGACTTGAAGCTCGTCGCGCTGGCGAAACACCTCGAAGGCAAACTCGTTACCAACGACTACAACTTGAATAAAGTTGCGAAATTGCAAGGCGTAACGGTTATTAACCTCAACGACTTGGCGAACTCGCTGAAACCGGTTTTCCTTCCGGGCGAACGGTTCGAGGTCGACGTCGTGAAGACCGGCGAAGAAGTCGGGCAGGGCGTCGCGTATCTCGACGACGGGACGATGGTCGTCGTCGATCAAGGGCGCAATCACATCGCCGAGCGCGTCGTCGTTACGGTAACGAGCGTCTTGCAAACGAGCGCCGGGCGGATGATCTTCGCTCGATACGAGTACACGACGAAAAAACTCGCCGGAACGACGATTATTTTGGATAATAACGCGAATAAGTCGCAGAAATCTTGACGCGAGACAAAATAAGACGGCGGGGTTGACAAACGATTTAGGAAACGCCGCCGTTTTAGAAGCGCGACGTTTGATTGTCGGCGCGTTGTCTTGATTTTGTTGAAAACGTTGAAAAGGAGCGTATATCGATGGAAAATTCGGACGCTTTTTTGAGGTTGTTGAAAAAAGATCGGCGTTTTACGTTGGAGACGTACCGTTTCGTCAACGAAGCGCTGGAATACGCGCAAGACTTAGGGATGGGGAAAGCCGCCGCGACCGAAAATCCCAACGGCGCGCCTTCGCCGGAGGACGTCGCGAACCACGTAACGGGTCAAGATTTGAGTCGCGCCGCGAAAGATTGGGCGGCGCAGCAGTACGGGTTGATGGCGAAAACGGTTTTGGCGAAGTTGGGGATTCGCAAGACTCGCGATATTGGCGACGCGGTTTACAATATGATCGAAGTCGGCTTGATGTCGAAGACGCCGGAGGACTCGGTCGAGGATTTCGACGACGTGTTCGACCTCGGCGCCGAACTCGACCGCGCGTTCGCGTTCCAATACGAGAACAAACGCCGCGGACGGAAATAGCGGAAACGTCGGAGCGCGTTTTTCTTTTTGCGTTAGAAATTTCTCCGTCATTAATATTAATGGGAAAACGGCGTCCGATTTAAACGCCGCGTCGCGTTTTGGGGGTCGGCGAGCGTCGCCGTTTTCGCCGAACGGTTTCGACGCTTGTCGAGCGTTAAGGTTTAACATATTGCGCGGCGCCGTTGAGCGACGTTTGGCGGCGCGGTTTGTTTGAATAGTTTTGAAAAGCGCGGCTGTTGTCGCGAATAAGGGAAGGAGTCGTAAAATATGATTCACGAACGAGCCGGGCTCCCGACGCAACCGTCCGATTTGATCGACGTCGCGGCGTTGGAACGCGATTATTTTGAAAAACAACCGAATTTGAGCGTTCCGGAAGAGCGCGTCCGCTTCGGCACCGGCGGACATCGCGGAAAAGCGTCCGAAGCGTCGTTTAACGAAGCGCATATCAAAGCGATCGTTCAGGCGATCGTCGATTGGCGGCGAACGGAGGCCCCGAACGGCGAGCCGAGCGTTATGCTCCTCGGCAAGGACACGCACGCCCTTTCCGACGCGGCGCAAAAAACCGCGCTCGGCGTCTTGGCCGCGAACGGCGTCGAAACGCGACTCCAAGAAAAGAACGGCGTTACCCCGACTCCGGCGATTTCGCGCGCGATTTTGGCCGGCAATCGCGCCAACGGAGCGAACTACTGCGACGGGATCATTATCACTCCGTCGCACAATCCCCCGACCGACGGCGGCATCAAGTACAATCCGACGAACGGCGGCGGCGCCGACCTCGACGTTACCAACTGGATCGAAAATCGGGCGAACGCGCTCCTCGAAAACGGAAACGTCGACGTCAAATTCGTCCCGTTCGAAGAAGCGCTCGCCGCGCCGACGACGCAAGAAATCGATTACGTCGCCGATTACGTCGACGATTTGGCGAACGTCGTCGACATGGAGGCGATTCGCAAAGCCGGGATTCGCATCGGCGTCGACCCGTTGGGGGGCGCCGCGGTCGGGTATTGGAAGCCGATCGCCGAAAAATACGGGCTCGATATAACCGTTGTCAACGATAAAATCGACCCGACCTTCTCCTTTATGTCGATCGACCGCGACGGTAAAATCCGGATGGACTGCTCCAGCCCGTACGCGATGCGCGGTCTCATCGGCTTGAAGGACAAATTCGATATCGCGTTCGCCAACGACCCGGACTCCGACCGACACGGGATCGTCGCGCCGAGCGTCGGACTGATGAACCCGAACCATTACTTGGCGGTCGTCGTCGATTATTTGATCAAAAATCGCCCGACTTGGAGCGCCGACCTCGGAATCGGCAAAACGCTCGTTTCGAGCGCGATCATCGATTCCGTCGTCGCCGACTTGGGGCGCAAGTTGATCGAAGTTCCGGTCGGTTTCAAGTGGTTCGTTCCGGGCCTCTTCAACGGCGAAATCTGCTTCGGCGGCGAAGAGAGCGCGGGCGCGAGTTTCCTCCGCTTCGACGGAACCGTCTGGACGACCGATAAGGACGGCCTTATTTTGAACTTGCTCGCCGCCGAAATGTTGGCGAAAACCGGCAAGGACCCGGGCGTTTTGTACGCCGAGTTGACTGAAAAGTTCGGGTCGCCTTATTATTCGCGAATCGACGCTCCGGCGACCCTCGCGACGAAAGCGGCGCTCAAGAAGATGACGCCGGATCAAGTCAAAACGGAAACGCTCGCCGGCGCGAAGATTGTCGCTCGCTTGACGAAGGCGCCCGGCAACGACGCGGAAATCGGCGGGTTGAAAATCGTCTCGGAAAACGGCTGGTTCGCGGCGCGCCCGTCCGGAACGGAAATGGCGTACAAAATTTACGCCGAGTCGTTCGTTAGCGAAGAACATCTCGCGCAGATTATGAAGGAAGCGCAAGAGATCGTCGGCGAGGCGTTGAAAGACGCGCAATGACGATAAAAGCGAACGATAATCGCGATTTTAACGAAAGCGGCGACCGGAGCGAACGAAACGATATTGACGTTCGCGCCGAGTTCGCCGCTTTCGGCGTTTCGCGAGGGACTCTTTCGGCGACCGAATTCGCCGAACTGTTGGAAAAGACCGGGGCGCGTCTTGTCGGCGTTACCGGACGGCGGCATATTGTTCCGGAGGCGTTGACGGCGGTCGAGTCGGCGGCGCGAACGGCGGCGCGGGCGTTGGTCGCGGCGGCGGAGGAGACCGGGCGACCGATTTACGTCGCGACCGGATTGGCGATCGGCGCCGATCAACTCGCGGCGAAGCTGGTTTTGGAGGCGCGGGCGGAGGCGGCGGCTCGGGGCGAAACGTCGCCGTTGCGGTTGGTCGCGCTTTTGCCGATGAGCGTCGCGGAGTATC
>JAZNJF010000260.1:0-2598 GCA_045577885.1 Thermoguttaceae bacterium
CGACGTCGATTCGCCTCCCCAAGCGTTGCTATAAACGACGGAAACGCCGACTTCGCGCGGCGTTTTGGGTTTAAGCGTAATCGCGCGCCAACCGGCGGAATCGGTTCCGAGGTCGGACAAAACAAAATCGTCGTCGGAAAAGCAGACGGCTCCGGTTCGCGCCGTCGACGGGACGGTCGCCGAGTCGCCGACGTAAACGCTCAAAACGCCCGCGTTCGAAATTGTTCGCGTCGCCTCGTCGATCGCGATTCCCGCGCCGCCGAAGTACGTTGTCGGCGGGACGAACGAAACGACCTCCCAACGCCCGCGCCAAACGACGTAAACGCGAGGGTTGGCGCCGTAATTGTCGACCGGCGGAGGCGTCGACTTTAAAAACGTCGGCGCGTAAACGTCGTAAGCGGTCGCCGCCTCTTCGCCGCCGACGATAAAACGAATCTTGCACGTCCAACTAAGTTCGTCGTCGCTCCACGTCCATTTCGTCCGCAACGCCGCCGGACGCACGTCGTAAAAGCGCGACGCGGCGACGCGATGTTGCGTCGTCGGCTCCGGCGCGTTCAGTTTTTTCGCGACGCGTTCGGCGAACGTTTTCGTTAAACGGACTGGGCGAGTCATCGGCGGGCGGCTCCTTTCTTTGCGGCGACGCAAACTTTCGTCTCTATTTTTGCAACATTTTTTCAAAAATCAAAATACCGTCGGTTTGCTGTTCGACGACTTCCCGCTCGTTTGCGACGCGCCGGAAGCGGAAACGTCGCGATTAAATTTCGAACGGCGACGGCAAGCCCAACGCGGCGAACGGTTTGGGGAACATTGTTCGGAAGGTCAAATAAAGCGGTTCCGAACCGGTCGGAAGGCGCGTTCCGTCGGCGGCGAGCAAAACCGGCGACTCGGACGGGCTTCCGTCGACGTTCGTTACCCGGACGACGCGTTCCCCGCTCTTCGCGTACAAACCGGCGTTCGCCTTCACGTCGTTCCAGCCGCGCGGGCGCCAACTGATCTTATAATCGACGTCGAAACTCGTCGACTCGGCCCGCGTCTCGGCGGAATACGTTATTTCCGCCTTCAACGTTCCCGGCGCGAAACCGCCCCAGGCGTCCGAGTTCGTCGCGTTATGAAAGTCGCAAATTTTCGCGAGCGGGTTCGAAAATTCTTCGCGGCGATAACGCAACTCCAAAACGCCGCTCTTGTAAATAATCGGGTCGGCGAACCACTCGCCCAACGCGTTGACGTTAAATCGTCCGTCCAAGTCCGCCGGGAGCGAATAATCTTCCGTCGCGATCGACGCCGAAAAGGTCAAAAGAACCGCGTCGTCGGTCGACGTTTCGGCGCCGCCTTCCGTTTTGGGCGTCTCCGCGTCGGACGCCGAATCGTCTCCGGCGCGAATCGTTTTGCTCGTTCGGCCTTCGACCGGAAAGGTCGCCCGCCAAAGGAAGAGCGAACCGTCCGGGCCGACGAAGCGCGGCGAGATTTTCCCGACGCGGACGCCGACGTAAACGAGCCCGTTTTCGACGTACCAAGAACCTTGACGCGGCAAAACCGGCGACGTCGCGATCGTCGCCGGGCCGTCGAACTTCGAATCGACGTAAACGTCGTAAACGAGCCGTCCCGAAACGGCAAAAATCTGCTTGCCGTTCGCCCAGCGCCCGATTCGCTCGAAGTCGATTTCGCGCCCGTCTTCCCGCAAGTCCGCTTTTACGACGCCCATTAGCCGAACACCTCCGCCGCGTTGCGCAAGATTTTGTCGAGCGTTCCCGCCGTCGCGTCCGACGACGACCGCGTTTCTGTCGCCGCGTCGCGAATCGATTCGAGAACCTCCAACGCTTTCGCCCAAAAACTCGATTCTTCGGTCGCTTTCGGCGCGACCGTCGCCGCGACCGTCGCGACCGCGTTCGCCGTTTGCGTCGCCGCCGGAACGGTCGCCGCGGTCGCTTGCGCCGCTCGTTCGGTCGCGGAACCGATTTTCGTTTGAAACGACTTTTCTCCTTGAATTTGCGCTCGATACAAGTCGGCGCTCCCTTCGCGAAGCGACGCGGCGGCTTTCTCGCTCTCCGGTTTCGGCGCGGCGCGTTCCGCCGTCTTCTCTTGCGACTCGGTCGCCTTCGCGTATTCGTTTTGCGCCTTTTGCTCGAGCGCCGCCCTCTCTTGCGCGTCGACGTCGCCGCGTTCGAACGCCGCCGCGATCTTCGCCGTCGTTTCTTCGAACTTGTCGAGCGGCGTTTTGAGCGCGTCGAGCGCCGCGTCGGCGCCGAGTTCGGAACGCGTTTTCTCCCGTTCCGACGCTTTTTCGGCGGCGGTTTCTCGGTCGAAAATCGTTTTCGCGGCGGCGACGGCTTTGTCGTATTCCTTTTGGTTGACGCGCCCCTTTTCGAGCGCGTCGGCGTATTTGTCCAGCTCCGCTTGATAACGCTCTTGCGCCGTTTGCGCTTTTTGCGTCGACTCGGCGGCCCGCGCCAACAGGTCGGAATACCCCAAGTCGGCGAGCGACGCTTCCCGCGCTTCGGCGATTTTCGCCTCGAACTCCGCTTGGTTGATCGCGCCGTTTTGATACGCGTCGACGAGCGCCGCCGTCGTTTCGGCGAGCCGTTCCCCCGCCGTTTTTTC
>JAZNJF010000261.1:0-4517 GCA_045577885.1 Thermoguttaceae bacterium
CGCCTTTTCGCCTCGTTTTTGTCGATATATATTAATAAACGAAGCGAAAAGAGCCGCCGTCTAAATCCGCAACGCGTCGACCGATTTCAAGCGCGCCGCTCGCAACGCCGGCAAAACGCTCGAAGCGACCGCGATGAAAAGCGAACCGACGACGATCCAAAAAACGGTCGCGGGCTCGATAATCGCCGGCACCTGATGAAACATGTAAATCGACGGATCGAAAACCTCGCGTCCCGTCATCCGCGACAAAAAGTCGGCGACCTCTTGAATGTTCGCGACGAACCAAAAGCCGAGCGCGGTCCCCAACCCGGCGCCGACGACGCCGAGCGCGAGTCCGTAAAGGAGGAAAATCTGCATAATCCCGTTTCCGCTCGCCCCCAACGACTTCAAAATGCCGACGTCGCGCGTTTTTTCGACGACGATCATAAAAAAGATCGCCAAAATACCAAATCCCGCGACGCAAATCGATAAAAAGAGCAACACGTTCAGAATCGACAGCTCCATTTCGACCGCCGCCAACGTCGTCGCCTGTTGGTCGCGCCAAGTTTCGATTTCGAAAAGCTGCTCCGGGAACTCCTCCGCGGCGCGCAGTCGGTCGCGCAGTTCCTCGATTTTAACGCCCGGTTTCGCCTTGATCAGAAGCTGGGTCGCCATTTTCGTTCCGTCGTCGGCGATCATTCCGCGCAGTTTTTGCAGGCGGTCGATCGGGACGAAAACGAACGATTCGTCGTACTCCGCCATTCGACACTCGTAAAGGTCGACGACGGTAAAGCGGTCGGAAACGAAAGCGCGCGTCGGATTTTCGAAATTAACGCCCAAAAAAGAGAGCGTTACGTCGGCGCCGGGAACGGTCGCGAGAGACTCGCGCAACTCTTCGACGCCGGTCGTCGGGTTCAAATGACGACGGCGCGCGCCGGAAACGAGCCCGACGCCGAGAATCGCGCCGGTTTCTTGCGTCGTTTCTTTGTCGATTTCCGTTTCAAATTCGGCCAAACCGTCGAACGGCGTCGCGTCGACGGCGGTCGGAACGCGGGGCGATTCGTCCTCCGCTTCGTCGGCGCCTCCGACGACGGGCGTCTCCGGCGCGACGTCGACGAGTTCCGGAGCGGACGGCGCGGCGGCGAGCGGCGAGTCGAGTTCCGGCGCGAGTTCCGGGAATTCGGCGTCAAACGGCGTCGAAGCGGCGGTCGGAACGGACGGCGCGGCGGCGGGCGTTTCCTCCATCGGGTCGTAAGTCGGCGCTTTGGGGAAGTTTTGGAGCGCGGCGGCGTAAGGGTCGACGGCGGGCGCGCCGGGCTCTTCGGCGACGTCTTCGAGGGGCGGCGCGGAATCGGCTTGCGGCGTCTTTTCGAGAATTTCGCGGCGTCGGCGCCGTTCCTCCCAACGATATTTCTCGTATTTAGCGTCGGCGCGGCGTTTTTTCCAACCGGCTTCGGCCAAACGCGGACGGACGACGCCGTCGTCGCCAAAGATCGGATTTTGCGCGTCGTACCCGTCTTCGCGGAGGTCGAAGGAAAGCGCCTTGCGGTTTTCCGGGTGCTGCAAATATTGCGCGATCGCCGTTACCCGTTCGTTCGTCGCGGCGTCGATTCCGACGATCTGCACCTGGCGCGTAATGACTTCGCCTCCGCCGAACTCAAAACTAAGCATGCCGGGCGTCGTTACCGTCGGCGTAATCGCTTCAATCAGATCGCCGGCGACCTTTTGCGCGTCGCGTATGCGGGCGTCGACGTCGTCGAAACCGCGCAACGAATACGAGCTAACCGTTACGTCCGAAAGCGCGCCGTGAATGCGGTTCTCCATCTCGCGGCTAAAACCGAGCATCACCGCGTTCACGACGATCATCGTCGCGACGCCGAGCGTAACGCTAACGACGCTGACCAACGCGATGCGCCGCGTCAACAGATAACGCCAAATCAGCAACAGTTTATACATTCGGCCTTCCTTGCCGCTTCGTTGGGTTGCGCTCGACGAAACGCCGCCGAACTCTCTTCGTTTTCACTTTTGTTTTCGTTCCGTTTTTCTTCGTTCGTCGCGCCGTCGGTTGTTTTTCGTTTTATATTTAATTAATTAACGATAAAACCGCCAAACAAGGGCGCGCTCAAACGCTTCGAACGTCCGAACGCTTTACGCTGCGAACGAGCGCAAAACTCGACGCAAACGCCGAAAATTCGCGCAAAACGGCGCAAATTCGGAACCTGGAAACCGGCGCGACCGCTTTAATCGCTAAAATCGGCGCGACCGTTCCCCGTTTTTAGGCGCAAAACGCCCCGACGGCCGCCCGAGTCGACGCCTCCCGCGTCCCAACCCGCGCGACCGTTCAAGTCGCCTCGTTTTATTTTAACGGCGCAAACGCCCCCGCCGGAAAAACGCCGCCAACGAAACCGCTCGCGACGGCGTTAAAAACGTTGCGACCGAAAAAGTCGCGCAAACGCCCCCGCCGGAAAAACGCCGCGAACGGAACCGCTCGCGACGGCGCTAAAAACGTTGCGACCGTTAAAATCGTTCAAGGGTCTCCGTCTAAAACGCCGCGAACGGCGCTCGCTCGCGACGTTAAAGACGTTTTAACCGCTAAAATCACTCAAAAACTTCCGGCTTCAAGAGCGGGAACAGGATCACTTCGCGAATGCTCGTCGTGTCGGTGAGCATCATCGTCAAGCGGTCGATCCCAATTCCGAGCCCGCCGGCCGGAGGCATCGCGTAACGGAGCGCGCGGATGAAGTCGCGGTCCATCTTCGCCATCGAGTCTTCGTCCTTTTGCCCTTCGAGCTGGCTGCGGAAGAGCTGCTCTTGCAGGTCGGGGTCGTTCAGCTCGGTGTAAGCGTTCGCCAACTCGCAGCCGCGGACGAAAAGTTCGAACCGCTCCGCGATCGCCGGGTTCGAGCGCTTCCGCTTCGTCAGCGGGCAAATGCTCGCCGGGTAGTCGATAATGAAGACCGGGCCGACGAGCGAATCTTCGACCTTTTCTTCAAAAATGTCGTTGCGAACGACGTCGACGTGTTTCTTGTCGACGTCTTCGATTCCGATCGATTTCGCGTATTCGATCACCGCGGCGTCGTCGGTCGGGTCGATACCGGTCGCTTCGGCCAGCGCGTCGAAGTACGTCTTCCGTTCGAACGGCGGCGTGAAGTCGATTTCTTGCCCGCCCCAAGGGAGAACGAAACCGCGACCGAGCGCTTTGATCGCGTTGCAGATGATTTTCTCGGTGATATCCATCATCGAGCGATAGTCGCCGTACGCTTGGTACAGCTCCATCAAGGTGAATTCCGGGTTGTGCGTTTGGTCGACGCCTTCGTTTCGATAAACGCGACCAATTTCGAAGACGCGTTCCATCCCGCCGACGAGGAGGCGTTTGAGGTGCAGTTCGAGCGCGATGCGCATGTAGAGCGTCGCGTCGAGGGCGTTGTGGTGCGTCGTGAACGGTCGAGCGGCGGCGCCCCCGGCGACCGAGTGAAGCGTCGGGCCTTCGACTTCGACGAACCCTTCGCCGGCGAGCGTTTGGCGAATCGACGAAACGATCTTCGTTCGGTCGAGCGCGCGTTGGAGGACGCCGTCGGTGTGAACGAGGTCGACGTAACGCATTCGCGAGCGGAGTTCCGGGTCGTTGATTCCCTTGAACTTGTCGGGCGGCGTCTCGATCGATTTGCTCAAGAAGTGAACGTCGGACGCGAAGACGGTCAGTTCGCCGCGTTGCGTCTTCTTGAATTCGCCGTCGACGCCGACCAAGTCGCCGAGGTCGACGCAGAGCGCGAGTTCCCAGGCTTGTTCGGGAACTTGGTTTTTCCCGATCATAATTTGGATTTCGCCGCTCCAATCTTTAATCGTCCAGAAAATCAGTTTTCCTTGTTTGCGTTGGAGCATCACGCGGCCGGCGACGCGGACTTGCGGGCCGCTCGTCGGGATTTCGGTGCGCGGCGGGGCGCCTTCGTATTTCGGCGGGAGTTCGATCGGTTCGCCGACGACGATTTCGCTTTCGCGAGCGCGGACGTCGCCGATCAGCGAGCGGTCGTCGAAACGCCCGCCCCAAGGATCGATCCCCATTTCTTCGATTTTGCGCAGTTTTTCGCGTCGCGCCGCCTCTAACACGACGCCGGTACCAGTCGCTTCGGCTTTCGCCATTTTACCCAACTCCCCAAAATTAACGTTATTCGATGATTTTCGCGCAAGTCGCGGCCGCTCGAAACGACATTAACGTCAAAACCGTTAATATCGATCCTTTCGTCTTCGCCGACTCGCCTCCGACGCGAACGCGCCGCGTCGAGAAACGCCGTTATTATACAACGAAAACGCGCCTTTGAAAACCGACGCCGGGCTTGCGACCGCGCAAAAAACGTCGTTTTCTCGCAAAAACGCGCTTTCGTTCGTCGTTCGCGCCTCGTCGACGCGCTCCGTCGACGCAAAATCGCCGGATTATAACGACTTTAACGCGTTAAGTCAACGTCGTTTCGTCGCCCAATTCCTTCGTTTTTCGCCAAAACGGCGTCGCCTTCTCGCCGATTCTCGCCCTTTTTCTTTCG
>JAZNJF010000262.1:0-3062 GCA_045577885.1 Thermoguttaceae bacterium
GGCGCGGCGCCGGAACGGCGCGAGTCGGCGGCGCGGCGGCGCGGTTGCGAGCGGCGTTCGGCGCGCCGGGCTTTTTCGAACGGTCGGCGCTCGGCGCTTGATTGCGGAGCGCGGAACCGACGCGTTCGGCGAAGGAGCCGCGTTTCGAGTCGGCGTTTTGAGCGGCGGCGTCGGACGCGCAAAGGGCGGCGGCGCCGAAAATCGCCGTCGAAACGAGAACGAAGGCGGCGCGGCGGAGGGAGCGGCGAGTCGAACCAAAAGCGAAGCGCGGCATTGTTAATAGTCTCCTGGGGGATCGTCGGGCGCGTCGAGCCGAAGTTCGGACGAGCGCAAAGGGAAAAGGAAACGGCGTCGGACGCGCGAAACAAAAGCGTTGAACGGGGTGATCGGGAAGGTTGGAAAATTGGCTTTTTGGGGGAGCGAACGTCAAACCGACTTTAACGTCAAACCGACTTTAAAGGGGCGCCGGTTCCGTCGGAAGCGTCGGGAAGCGGAAGAGTCGGGCGGCGTTTTCGGTCGTTTGACGAACGACGTCGGCGACCGAGAGACCGCGCAATTCGGCGATTCGCTTGGCGACGAACGCGGTTGTCAACGGTTCGTTCCGTTCGAGCTTGCCTCGAAGCGGATGCGGCGTCAAAAAGGGCGCGTCCGTTTCGAGCAAAATCCGGTCGAGCGGCGCGAGTCGGGCGGCCTCCGCGATTTCGGCGAATTTCCGGTTCGGATAAGTAACGAACCCGCCGAAACCGAGGTAAAAACCGAGTTTTGTCCAAGCGAGCGCTTGCTCCGGCGTTCCGCTGAACGAGTGAACGACGCCGGGCGCCGGGCTTTTCGACGTTAGATTGGGCGAATCGGGGGAATTGGGGAAATTGGGAGCGTCGGCGGGCGCGGCGTCGGCGTAAAAATCGCGCAAAACGGCGTCCAAATCGTCGTTCGCGTCGCGGCTGTGAATCAAGACCGGGAACCCGGTTCGGCGGCCGAGTTCGAGGTGCTTAAAAAAAAGGGCGAGTTGAACGTCGAACGGCGCGTCGTCCCAATAACGATCGAGCCCGGTTTCGCCGACCGCGACGAGCCGAGCGCCGTCGAGGGGCGACGAAACGCCGGAGTTTGCGTCGGTTGCGGCGTCCGGGACGTCCGCGTCGACTTTAACGGCGGCGAGCGCGAGACGTTCGATCGCTTCCCAATCGCCCGGTTCCGCGAGCGCGGCGTGATTCGGGTGAATTCCGACCGCGGCGTAAAGAACGTCGAAACGGCGCGACAGTTCGAGCGAGCGCAACGACGTTTCAAGGTCGACCGCCGGACAAACCGCCGCCGCGACGAACGGCCTGAAGAGCGCGTCTTCAACCCGACGTCCGCGGATTTCCGGAAAACGACCCGAGCGCGAACGAGCGACGACGTCGTCGAGATCGGCGGCGAAAGCGTCCAAGTTCAGGTGAGCGTGCGTGTCGACGAGGGGCAAAAAACGAACGGGCGCGGACATGAGCGGCGTAAAACGGGGCGTTTGGGAAAGGGCGGTTGACGGGGAAAAGTCGAACGTTGGGGAACGGCGAGAGACGCGAGCGACGGTTGGGAAAACCGGCGCGACCGAAAAAATCGGCGCGTTCCGAACGTTCCGTTATTGGTAGTAATCGACGCGGCGCGGACGGTTGTTGCGTTAAAATAAGAACAACCGTCAAATTTTTCAAAATTTTTTGCTTTTTCTCTTTTTTTCGCGTTTTTGCGATTATAGTTGGCTGGTAGGCGCTTGACAAAGCGCTAAAATTATAAACGGCGCGGCCGACGTTATGCGGATTTCGTCCAAATTTTCGTTTTTTTTGAAATTTGGACGCGACGTCGGCTAACGCGCGCGGCGATTTCTTGAACGTCGGCGATTAACCGCGGCAAAAAAAGAAACGCCGAAGCGAAAAGAAGGAAAGTTTCGCCGAAATCGGTTAAAAGGACAAAAAACGCTTGGCGATCGGCGCTTTGTTTTGTCGTTTTTGAAACGATTTCGAGGAAGGAAATTCAAATGTTGGTGCTTTCGAGAAAAAAGGGCGAGAGCGTCGTCGTCAACGGCAATATAACGATCGTCGTCGTCGACGTTCGCGGCGATAAGGCGCGTATTGGGATCGAAGCGCCCGCCGACGTCGCCGTTTATCGGAGCGAAGTTTTGGCGAAAAGCGCGGCGGCGAACGCGGGGAACGAGGCGGCGAAAGACGGCGAAATCGCCGCGCCGAAAACGTTCCGAAAAACGACGAACGTCGGCGAAACGCAACGACGCGGAAAAGCGGGGAGCGGTCGCGGAGCGAAAAAAAAGACGGGCGCGACGGCCGACGAAAACGGCGAAAACGCGGTCGAAACGCTTTGTCTTTCGAGCGAGGCCGAATCTTATCGACGTTCCGACGCGGCGGAAGAAACGGCGGCGTCGAGCGAACGCGGCGCGACGAACGCCGCTTTAGAAACGCTCAAATCGGGGAATAACGCAAAATAGGGAAAATAGGGAGAACGCGAAACGGCGGTAAACGGCGATTCGTAAAAACTTGCGCTCGAACGGCGTTGCGTTAAATCGTTAAAAACGTTAAGATTGAAAAAGTTTGAGCGAAATTTAGGCCGAGCGCGTCGCGTTTTTAACGAAACGACGGACGAGCGCGACTCGGAACGGGCGTTTTTCGGCGTTTTGGAACGGCGAGCGCTTGTTGAAGAGCGAACGAAGACGACAATATTAAGAAACGCGCGTTCAAACGGACGGCGTTTCTTATTTTTTTGGACTAAAACGGGCAAGCGCGGGCGGAGCGGCCGCGTCGGGAGGAAAAATGCGCGAAAATGCGGAAAACGCGTCGAGTTTAACGAAACGAGCGGCGGCGAAAAGCGTTGGACGGCGAAGAATCGCGGCGTTGGCGTTGGTCGTCGTCGGAGCGTTTTTTAGCGAAGCGGCGACTCAACGGGCGGCGTCGGCGCAATCCGCGTCGGGGACGCAATCTCGGCCAACGGCGCAATCCGCGTCGGGGACGCAATCTCGGCCAACGGCGCAATCCGCGTCGGGGACGCAATCTCGGCCAACGGCGCAATCCGCGTCGGGGACGCAA
>JAZNJF010000263.1:0-14244 GCA_045577885.1 Thermoguttaceae bacterium
CGGAGCGTCGCCCGGACGTCGCCGACGTTCGCTCGTTGGTCGACTTTGCGTCGCCGAAGGTCGCGGCGCTTCGTCGCGAAATCGCCGAAGCCGTTTGGGAGCCGACCGTTCATCCGGACTTAATCGACCGACTGACGGCGGCGGTTGTTTTGCGGGTCGGCGGCGCGACGCGCTCGACCGTCTTCGCGCTGATTCGGGAGGCCCGCGACGAAAAGACGCTTTACGAACGTTCGAACGGAAAAGCCGGTAAACGAACGATTTGGCAAACCGCGACGCTTCGTCTGAAACGCCTTTTCGAGAACGCCGGTTGGGTTTGGACGCCGACGCGGTTCGCCGACGAGCCGCGCCCAACGCGCGAACCGGCCGCGATCAATTTCGAACGCTCGCGCTTGACGGCGAACGCCGGGCCGACCGCGACGCCGGAACGAAGCGTCGCCGAACTCGTCGCCGTCGCCGCCGGGTTCGAGCCGTCGGAACTCGACTTGTCGTTCGCCGACTTTTCGCGTTTGGTCGCTCGACGACGCGGAATCGCCGACGCTTGCGAGTCGCGCGGCGTCGCGCTGGAAATCAGGAACGCCTTGCGGGAACTCGCCAAACGCGAACTCGCGACGGCGTAAACGCTTAAACGAAAGAAGTAAAAGCGATGGAACAAGAGAAAACGACGGAAGAAACGAAGCCCGAAGTTCTTCAAGAACTCAAACGTCTTGAACTCGAACTTGGCGAAGTACGCGCTAGCGTTAGTTGTCTGGACGCCGAAATCGACGACGCGATAAATCGTTTCGTATCCGTCAAGGAACGCGTCGTCCGACTTATGGCCGAGAAAGCGGAGTTGTCGCGGTCGCTCGACGAAACGAGGGGGCGTCGCGAAGAGTTTGCCGCCGACGCGCGAAAGGCCGAAATCGAGCTTCGGTTAAAACTGGCCGACGCCGAACGCGTCGCCGACCGTTGGCGCGTCGCGCTCGACGCGGCGTTGAACGACGTCGACGTTTACCGCCGCGCGGCGGAATGGTGCGGAGCGGCGGCGATCGCGGCGATCGCGGTCGCGGTCGTCGTGTTTTGAACGAAAAGGAAAGGGGGGCGACGATGAATCGGGCGACTTACGAGGAACTGAAAAACAGCGTCGATTTCGGCGACGTTTACTTTGTCGACGAGAACGGCGAAACGCGGAACGTCCGCGCGTTTTACGTCGACGCCGACGGTCAACTTTGGTTCGCCGAAGACCCGGCGAACTTGGAGACGCGGCGATGACGGCGGCGCTCGAACGGACGGCGCGAACGAGTCGAAGCGAAGCGGCGGAAACGCTCGTCGCGCTCCGGGACTTGCTCGCGATCGCGCGGACGAACCCCGTCTTGACGGACGACGAACGGCGGCGAACGGTCGACGCGGTCGAGCGAATCGCGGCGCGGCTCGGCGTTCGCATCGGTTGAAACAACTCGACTTAACAACGAAAGGAAAACGACGATGGAAACGATGAAACTGGAATTTAACGAAAACGAGAGCGTCGAAAAGAACCTCGGCAAGGCGTTCGCGACCCTCGCGGCCAACTCGTCGCGTCGCGGCTTCGAGGCGATGAAGTTGCGGGCGCTTGAAATTCTCGCGAAGGTAAAAATGCGCTTCGACGGCGATTCGGACGACGAGCGCGGCGCCGCCGAGTTCGCGGTGAAGATGTATCGCGGCGCCGTAATGGACGCGATCGCGAGCGTCGACTTTCCGGAAACGGTCGTCTTGACGTCGCTTGGCGCGGACGACGGCGACGAAGAGGCGGGCGACGCGGAAGCGCCGGAGTCGCAAGCGGAAACGGAGGCGGCCCGATGAAGTTCGCGGACGTCTTGCCCGGTTTGCTCGCCGGGCGCCGCGCTCGGTTGCGAAATAGACCGCTCGACGACGGCGGCGCCGACCGCGAGTATTTGCGGCTCGGCTCTTGCCGCTTGGACGAGTTGGAGATCGTCTCCGAATACGACAATCCCGGAGGGCGGCCGTCTCTTTACGTTCGACCGTTCCCGTTGCGGCGAAGCGAGTTTCGGCGCGACGACTGGGAATTCGTCGACGACGAAGAAAACGAGACGGCGCGACGAACCGCCGATTAACGAACGCCGTCGCTCGGCGCCGCGTCGACGAGACGCTTTAAAAACTCGACTCCGCTCAAACCGGCGGCGCGCGCCTTGCGGTCGAACTCCGCTTTAAATTCCGACGTTACCCGAAACGAGAGCGCGGCGTCGGCGACGCGACCCGTCGGCTTGCGACCGGCGCCCGCTCGCGCTCCGCCGCGACGTTTCGGAAGCGCGTTTTCGCCCGCCGCTTCGGCCTTCGCCGTCGCGTCGGTTAAGGTTGCGCCTTCGGCAAGAGCGGAACGGAACGCGTCGCGCTTTGCTTCGACGTAATTTCGCGCCGCTTCAAGCGCCGCGTTCGGCTTGACTTGCATCGTCGACGCCTCCTTCCGCTTGCAAACGCGACTTGAACCCGTACCGCCGCGCGACGTCGTCGACCATCGCGGCGCGGGCCGACTGCAAACGCTCGAACGTCGCTTCCAAATCGCGACGGGTTCGCCCGCTCGAACGCCGGAGCGCCGGATGAAGCGCCGTCAACGCGTCCAAGACGTTCGCGCCGCCGGGAATCTCGGCGCGGATCGCCGCGTTTACCGCGCCGACGCTTCCGCGAACGCCGTATTTTTCCTTCAGTTCTTTAATGCTCATTCGATCTTCTCCGCCTTTTTCGCTTTCTTTGTCGCGCTCAAAACCGGAATCAAAAGGCCCGTCGAGAGACCGCCCCACCGCGAAGGACGGGACGGCCCGGCTCGACGAGCCGCGCGAGGGTTAGCCGTTACCACTGCGTCGTAACGGTGATTTCGATTTTACTCCGCCCGACGACCCAAAAGACTTCGCGAACCTCGACCACTTGAGCGCCTTCGTCGAAAGCGTGCTTGGCTTCGTCGACGAACTCCGTCGAGAACGATTCGGACGGGTAACTAACGAAATACGTAACCTTTTCCATTTTATTGTTCCTTTCCAAAAAAGGACTCCAAGTAAAACGGACGCGAGACAATCCCGCGTCTCGCGCTTTTATTATAGCCTCTATTTTGTTAAACGTCAAGCCTTATTTCAAATAAACCGCAAAAAACTTGTTCGCGGCCTTCTAACGCGTTCGACGACGGCGTCGGGTTCTCGGTCGAAAAATCGTTTTCGACGCGTCTAAACGGCGTCTTCGCGCGAGTACGGAAAGGTGTAAACGTCCGAAAATCTTTTGACGGCAAATTTCTTGTCGAAAAGCGCGAAATTTTCGCAAAAATGGGGAAAAATCGCCGTCGGAACCCCGGATGGAAAAATAAAAATGGTATAATCGCCGCCGACTCGAAAAAAGGGGAGCGAATGCCGAAGAAAATCGACTCGAAAACGAAAGCCGCCGTCGTCGCCGCGTTGAGCGCCGGAGAATCGCCGCGTTCGATCGCTCGCCGGTTCGGAGTTTCGCGTCCGTACGTGTCGCAAGTTCGCGCGGCGTTGAAACCGAAGTTGCGACGCTGCCCGACGTGCGGAGCGGCGCTTGCTTCGGCGAAGTGTCTTGCGTGTTGGCTCCGAACGTCGCCGGGGCGACGCGAAGAATTTTTCTCGACCGACTTTTACGTTCGCCGCGAACCGGAAGAAATTTAGAGGAGGAAACGCCCGATGGAAACGATTCTTGAAACGAAAACCGCCGCCGTCGCGAAAGTTCCGAGCGGCGCGACCGTCGTCCTTTACGGCGCCGTCGTCGAAGGCAACCCGACCGAAGCGCAAATCGAAACCGGACGCAACGCGTTGACCGCGACGCTCGAAATTGTCGGCGCGACGAATACAAGTTCTTATCTGTTGCGACATAAGAAGGTTGAACTTGCCGCCGACGAATCGCTCTTGCTGACCGTCGATTCGACGTATTCGAAAATTTCGCCCGACCCGCTTCCAGACGCCGTCGAACCGGAACCGCTCGCCGAAACGCCGGTCGAGTCCGGAACCGAAAACGACGCGACGTCGTCCGATGCGGTCGCGCCCGCCGAAAGCGCCGCCGAAGCGGAAACGTCGGAGGCGTAACCGATGGCCGTCGTTTACTTTACGTCGAACGCGTCGACCGGCGCGGGCTCGCTCGCCGAAGCGATTCAAAACGCGGCGCCCGGCGACGTTATCCGCCCCGACGAAACCGTTTTCGAACGCGGTTCGACGATTGAAATCGTTCTCGCGTCGCTACTTAGCGTCGATAAAAATTTGACGCTCGACGCGTCGCCCTTTCGCGTTCGACTCGACGGCGGCGGCAAGACGTCGTGCGTTCGCATAACCGGTGCAAACGCGTCGTTTACGGCGTTCGACTTCGTTCGCGGCGCCGCGACCGCGTCCGGCGCTTGCGCTTTCGTCGGGACCGACTCCGTCGCGACGTTCGACCGACGCCTATTCGCGGGCGGCTCGACGATTTACGGCGGCGGCGCGACGGTTGTAAGAACAGCGACGGCAACGTTTAACGACTGTCTTTTCGTCGGTTGCCGCTCGACCGGCGTCAACGGCGCGGGTCTGCACGTCGACGGAACCGCGACCCTAAACGGCGTTACGGCGGTCGGTTGCGCGGCGTCGAACCCCAACGACGTTTACGTCGCTTACGGCGCTTTCGCTACGATACGTAACTCGATTATCGGCAAACTGTTTAAGTCGAGCGCCGCGACGACGACGGTCGAAAACAGCGTCGTCGACGTCGCGTCGTCGAGCGTCGGTTTCGTCGCGTCGCCGCCGGACGATTTAACGGTCGAAAATTGGAACGCTAACGCTTGGCAAACCTGGGACTTGCGCCTTCTCGACGACGCAAGCGGCGCTCCGTCGCCTTACCGCGATTCCGGCGACGTCCACGCGGCGTCAAAATACGACCTCGACGGCAACTTTCGAGGCCGCGAAACGAACGGCGCTTCAACGTGTAGTCCGGGCGCGTACGAAACGATTCAAGCCGATCTTTTCTGGATCGGACGCGACGCGACCGGAGCGGAAGTCGTTGCGCCGTCGTTTCTTACGTCGGACGGTTGGGCCGCGTCGCGCTTTGCGACCGTTTCGGGCGACGTCGCGCCGCAAGCCGGGCAAACGCTCTTTATCGACGGAGTCGTCGTTTTTAGCGACGACTTGCCGACGTTTTCGGGATCCCGCGCAAGCGTTGTCGTCGGAGGGTTTGCCAAGGTCGATTTTAACGCCGCGAACTACGTCGGGCTGATTTTATTTAGCGTCGGTTACGGTTCGCTTACAACGACGAAAACGCGTTTCGATACGACACGTTCGTCGGCGCGCGTCGCCGCTTGGGCGCGACTAACGGGTCAGATTGTGGCGTCGACCCCGTGCGAGTTCGACGCAAACGCTTACGTCGTATCGGGTTACTTCTACAACTCTTTCGTTTCGCCCTCGCCGACTTACGGCGCTTTAACTGTCGCGCCGACGACGTTCGATCGCGTTCGTCTCGAAGGCGTTTACGCGTGCGACGTATTCAAGACGACCGCCGAAGGATCGTCGCCGACGCGAACGATCAAAATCGGCGACGCGGCGACGATTCGCGCGCGATCGGTCTCGTTTGCCGCAAGCGCCGAAGCTCCGTTCGAAACGCTTTTCGATAAACGAGTTGCGATAGAGCTGCAAGGGGACGCGTCGGCGACCGTCGGCGACGGAGCGCCCGCAAGTTGGTCCGACGCGTTCGAAATCGACGCGACCGACGCGACAAGCTTTACCTTAAACTCCGCCCTTCAAATAACTTGCAAACTTCCTCAATTCAACGCAAACTTCGGCGGACAAGTTCAAGTCGTTAATTGCCAAAACAAACCGGCGTTGAATTTTTCCGAAAACGCGAACATAACCCTTGACAACGCGTCGCTTGAACTTTCCGAACTCAAAACGGCGCCCGGTTCTCGCGTCGACGGAAAGGGAATTCTCGTATTCCCCTCGAACGGGCCTTGGATTAACGAAGGCGCGACGATCAACGGCGTTCGCGCCGAAGATTACGACGCCGCGACGAACAACATAAAAATCGTTTACAAGTTCGACGGTTCGGAAATTCGCAACGCCTTTAAAGACGGGGTTTGCCGCTGGACGTCCGCCGCGCTCGACGCCGGAACGCTCCCGTTCGTCTTCGGCAAATACTCGCTCGACTCCCAAGGCAAAGGCGATTATCAAACGATTTACGATTCGACGCGGCCGCTTCTCGACGCGACGGCGCCGGTTTATGAAACAGCGTCCGATTGGAACGGCGAAACGCTGAAAACGGTCGTTCACGCGACGCCGGAAGCGGGTTGGAACTATTACCGCGTCGAAGTTCCGGCGTTTGCAAACCTCGGCGGCGCCAAGATTTATCACGGCGGACAAACGACGCGCTATTTCGCCGTTTGGAACGCCGATTACGAACCGGAACCGACTTACTATTTTTGCGGCGGCGCAACCGGTTCTTTTACAACGACTTCCGATTGGGCCCTCACCGTCGACGGCGTCGCGAAGTTTGAAGGCGCGCCGACGAGCGCCGGAGCCGTTTTCGTCGTCGGACGCTCGGCTCGGCTCCGCGATTTTCCCGACGACTCGCTTCAAACGTCCGTCGTATTCCCTTCCGTCGTCGAAGTTTACGACGCTAACGGTCGCCGACTTTCCGACGCCGAAGCGCGTCTCGTTTCGGTCGGCGTTCCGACGCCGAGCGCGCCCGAATTTTACGTCGGAAACGGCGGAACGAGCGGCTTTTGGACGCAATGCGACGGCGCGACGCTTTATCGCGTCGAAGCGGTCGACGGCTCCGCGACCGGTTTAACGGAGTCGAATCGTTGGCTCGACGCAAACGAGCTTGAAACCAAGACTTGGCGAGTTCGCGTCGCGGCGCCGATTTACGGCGGCGTTCAAAAATGGTCGTCGCAAACAACAGCCGTTCAACCGTTTAGCGCGCTCGTCGAAAAAGCGAATTACGACGACGCGACCGCCGGAAACGCTTTTGAACTCGTTTATTCCGACGATTTCGACGGCGTTCGCGACGCGACGGTCGAACGAACGCGCAAGAGCGACGGGACGTCGACGATTATCGCGCAAAACTTTGCGGGCGGGGAGCTTGCGGACGTTCCGGAGACGTTCGACGAATACGTTTACCGCGTTCGTTGGACGCCGTCGCCGGAAAACGTTTGGCTCGAAACGACCGCCGCGCCTTGGTTTGTCGCCGACGGGTTCGACGCGAAAACGCAAACAAATTTCATTACGACGCCGAGTCGCGCTTACGAAACGCCGACCTTCGCGGCGCGAATCGAGAAAAAATCGAACGGCGAACTTCTTAAACGGCAAGACGTCGCGAAAATCTCTTACTCGCTCTTCGAAACTCGCGATTTCGGATCGACGCGCGCCGAACGCCTCGCCGTCGGGACGGACGGGAGTTATTGGCGACGCGACGTCGAAATCCCGGCGGCGACCGTTCGCGATTCCCTCCTCGTCGACCCTAACTTTTGGTCGCTAGACGAGATCGGCGCGAATTTCGTCTTTTCGCCGGACGACGGGCGACCGTTCTTCCCGCGTCCCGGCGACTACCTCGTTCGGGCGACGCTCGAAACGACGAACAAACGGCGTATCGTCGTCGAATTTCCGATTCAAGTCGAATAAAATCGGAAATTACGTCCGTCGACGTCGTTGACGACAAGAAGTAAAAAACGCCGTCGCGTTTCGAAGACGCGGCGGCGTTTTCTTTTGTTAATCGGTCCTTGAAACCAATCCAAACGTCGTCCGTTAACGACTTACGGCGCGTATTGTTCGCACGGCTCGACGTCGAGAAGCGGCCACACCAGCTCGCCGCGCTTTTGCGCCTCCTCGTCTTGGAACGCTCCGAGTCGTAAAGCGTTTGCGTCCAACCACATAATAAAGGCGCGACGGTCGGCGTCCGACACGGCGTCGCGGTGCGTTTCGTCGAACAAAATCTTGCCGAGTTTCGACTCCGACGCGCCGACGCGACCCGGGCGAGAACGCGAGCCGCCGTGCGGGCCGGTCGTCGTCAACCCGCCGCGCATCGAGCCGCTATAGTAGTAAACGTACGGCCGCAAATCCTCGTGTTCCATCGACTTAGGCCCGGCGTTTTTCTCGATATGACACCCGACGCACCGCTCTTCGACGATCGGTTTGATCAGGCGGTAATAGTTGATCGGCTCGACCGGGCCGCATTCCGGTTCGAGCTTCGACGGCGCCCGACGGAACGCCAGCGGTTGCGCGGACTTAGCGTCGTTCGCGACGCTCTCCGTCTCCGGCTCGTGACAGCCGACGCAAATCAAATTCTCGCCCGGATGAACGAACGCGGCGGAACGCATCGTCTGCACCGCCATTCCGTTTTCGTCCAACGCTTGGAAAATCAACTGTTTGCCGCTCGGCGCTTCGAAAAACGCGCTCCCGTCGGCCTCGACCGGAACCGTCCCGAGCGGTATTCGCGGCGTGTTCTCGGTCGCGTATCCGACGAACGGCGTATCCATCCAGGGGTTCGCCTTCGGAATTACTTGAAGGACGCGCAAACTCTTAATCGGTCGGTCTTGCGGGAACGGGCGGTCGGTCAAGTTCACATTGACGACGCCGATCGTCGACGTCTTGTCGGCGGTCGCGAAGTCTTCTCCTTGCGCCGTTTGTTGCGCGACAATCGGCGGTTTCGGACGGGCGCGCAACGGAATCGGCTCCGTCAACCGCAAGCGCGGGTCGTATCCGATCGGCAAAATTTCGCGCTCGACAAGAAGCTCTTCGTTGCCGTATCGATCGAGTAAAACCAAGTCTTCCCAAGAGTTGCAAAGGTACGTGTCTTCGCTCAACGCCCAAGGCGCGCCGTATCGATATTGGGCGCGGTCCGGGCCCTCCGACTCCGGAAACGCTTCAAAGGGCGTAATCCGGCGGATTTGGCTCATATGATTATCGTTCGGAACGCGCAAGTCGAGCAGGCACAACGACCCGAACGTCTCGCCGTGATGCGGCGCGGCGGTGAAAATATAACGGTGCGAGTCCGGAATCGGGCGGAATTGCATCTGCGTCATCGGAAGGCCCGACGGCGCGCACTCGCAGGCGCCGAAGCGATGGTCGCCGTGTTCGCAATCCTCGAACGTGTCCCAAGGGAACGGGTAATTTCCCTGCGGAGAACGCGGGTTGCGACCGTCCGGCGCGCACGTCCAAAAGGTCGAGCCGAGGCAGTTTTCGCGGTCGACGTAATCCCAACGCGAATAAACGAGGGCGCCGTTATTGTCGACGGTCGGGCGCCACTCGCTCGTTTCGAAGTAGCTGATCGGGTAAATATCGGAACCGTCCGGTTTCATCGAGTGCATTACCGCCGTCGTAACGCGGAGCGCCGCGCTTTCGCCGAAGCAACGAATGAAGCCGCCGCGCCGCTCCGAGCAGAAAACGAGCCGCCCGGACGGAAGCTCGCAAACGTCGAAATCGTTGTAAGCGCCGTCGGTTAGCTGTTCGATCGCGCCGCCGTCGACCGGAGTCTTGAAGATTTTCCAGGTCGTTTCCGGCGTCCAAATCCAGCGATGTTCCTTAGCGTTGCACCAAGAGAAGTAAATCGTTTTACCGTCGTAACTTAGCTCCGGTTTATAAAACGAGCCGGAGTTCAGCTCGCGCCCGGCCAAGCGATCGCAAACCGGCGTCGCGGCGACTTTTTTCCCGGCGATTAAGTCCTTGACTTGCGGGTCTTTAGACTTCCAATCGGAGAGCGCGAAGATTCCGCCCCCTTGGATCGTGTTGAAGCCGTAAATTTGCGTCGACATATGCCCGCCGATTCGGTCGGTGTTGCGAGCGTTCGTCAAGCGCGACCCGGCGTAACACCCGCGCGCCAGGAACATAATCCGGTCGAGGTCGGCGACGTCGTCTTGCGCGAACATCAGTTGACGGCGTAAAGCGCAAGCGACGAAGTAATCGGCGACCGTCGACGCCTTGTCGTTCAGGTAAGCGTCGCCGGTTTCGAGCGATTCGGCGACGGCGCGCTCAAAGCGTTCGAAGTCGGCGACGAGCGTCTTAAACGTCGCCGTTTCGCCGTTTACCGCGAACGGGCCCGCGTCGAGAAGCGCCCGCGTTCGCCGCAAAACGACTTGAACCGGAATCTTCTCCGTCTCCGGGAAAACAAGCGAGTTTTCGTCGAGAACCTGCTCGGCGGCCCCGCGCGGCGGCTTGCGCTCTCCGCTCAACTCGCGTTCGAGTTCGAGGAAACGTTCCCCCCAAGCGGCGAAAACGCCGGTTCGGAACGCGTTTGAATCGAACGACTTAACGCCGAGTTCCGCGACGCGAGCGTCGAAGCGCGCCTTGTCGACCGCTTGAATCGGAATATTTTTCGCCGGTTTCTCGCCCGGTTTGACGGTCGGCTCGATTCCGCCGGTCGGGAAAAGGAAGTCGAGCGCGGCTTGCGTCGACGTTTCAATCTTTCCGCCGAGCTTCCGGGCAAGCGCCCCTTCGACGCGAGCGGTCGCGGTCGCGAGCCAACCGTCGGCGCCGAGTTCGTCGAACGTCGCGATTTGGTTCGGCGCGCTCGGGTCTTTCGACGCGACCAAATATTTCGGAACGTCGGCGAACCGTTCGACCGGCGACGCGGGCTCGGTCGGGACGCTTGCCTCCAAGCGGCGGCGCAGCGCGTCGTTCCGCTCCGCCAACGAACCGATTCCGGCCAAGTCGAAGCGCGTCAAGAGGAGCGTTTCGTCGTCGAGCGGGAGCGGCTCCGTCGGGACAGTTTCCGGCGAAAACTTCCGGATTCCGCGCGAAATCCGCAGGTCGTCGATTACGCCGTCGCAGTAAATCGAGCGGTCGACAAGCGACCCGACGGCGAACTTCGCCCCCTCCGGCGTCGGCGAATACGGACGGTCGAGCTTGGCTCGGGCGACCGAAACGCCGTCGACGAAGAGTTCCGCCGCGTCGACGTCCATCGTCAAGCCGATGAAATGCGGCTTTCCGTCGGCGAGCGAAACGCCGGAGCGGATCGTGTCGCCGGCCGGATTCCCCGGGACGTAAAGCGCCAAATCGCCGACGCCCGCGAACGCGTACAGCTCCCAGTGCCGCGGCGACGACTTCTCCTCGTTCGCCAAGAAGATATGAAAGCCGTCTTTCGAGTCGAGCCGCGCCCAAAATTCCAGCGTAAAGGGCCGGGCGTTCAACGCTTCGTCGCTCGGGAAAACGAACGAGTTCCGCTTCGGCGCGATCGCGGTTCCGAGGTTCGGGCGGAACGAGTCGACGACGAAATCGCTCTCGAAAAGCGCGTTGGCGTCGACGGCGCTGTCGACCGTCGCGATTCGATTCGAAGTCGGCGGCAACTGCGCGACCGCCCGGCTCTCCGTCGCGGGGCCCCCGGTCAACGCCGCCGACGCCGCTAACGTCGCCAACGCGGCGCCCGTCGCTAAGAAACGTCGGCGCGTTCGCGTCGAGCTTTTTGTCTTGCCTATTTTGCTTATTTTGCGCATTTTTTACTTTTCCCTTGATTTTTTTCGGCGAAATCGATAAAAAGCGCCGTTTCTTGACATTTTTTCTATTTTTGTCTTCATGCGCCGCCCGATACGTTTCAACGAGGAACGGCGGTTTCGGCCGGTTCGAACGCCGCGTCGACGGTTATTATTTCCGAACGAGACGCGAAAATCAAGACGTTCGACGGCTCGACGGCGCGCTTTTCGCGAAATTTCGCCGCGCCGACGCCGATTTTGCCGCCCGCCGAACGCTCGCCGACGTTTACTTCGTCGTCGCAAGCGCTCCGCTCCCCCTTCGCCGCGCTCGACTCGCACGGACGTTTCGAGTTCGAATCGCGCCGCGTTTTTTTACATTCACCAACGTTCGACGCCGCTTCCGCCGACGGTTCGCCGTCTCGGTCGCCGCGCTTTCGTCGAACGCCAGCGATTAAGAAGAAAACCAATGCAACGCAATCAACGCAACGAGTCGCGCCGCCTCCCGCTCCGCCGTCTCGTTTTCGGCGCCGCGCTCGGCGTCGCTTGTCTCGCCGCGTCTTCCGTTCAAGCGCAAGGAGTCGCGCTTCGCGGAATCGGCGCCGTCAACGCCGGTATGTCCGGGGTCGCGACCGCTACGCCGGTCGACGCGCTCGGGGCGCTCCACTGGAACCCGGCGACGATCAGCGCCCTCGACTCGTCGAGCATGACGTTCGGAACCGGCCTCATTATGGCCGAGTCGAGCGTCGAATCCGGCGTTACCATGCCGACGCCCGCCGGCCCTTACACGATGAGCGGTCGCACCGAAAGCGACGCCGGAACGATTCCCGCGCCGCATATGGGGATGGTCATGAAGGGCGACCCGGACAACCCGTTCACGCTCGGCTTCAGCCTCGTCGCCGTCGGCGGCGCGCAAACGAACTACCCTTGCGACCCGTCGAACCCGATTTTTAACGAACAACTCGCGCTCGGTCGCGTTTCGTCGAAAGTCGAACTCTTCCAAATGGCGCCGACGATCTCCTATCAACTGACCGAGCAAATTTCGGTCGGGTTCGCGCCGACGATCGATATCGCCCGCCTCATCGCCGAACCGATGTTCTTCGGTCCGCAAGACGCGAACGGAAATTGGGGAATGGGCGCCGGAACGCGCTACATGTGGGGCGGCGGCTTCCAAGGCGGTATTTACATTAAAGGCAACAACGGCTTCAACTACGGCTTGTCGTACAAAAGCAAGCAGTACATGGAAGACTTCGAATACAACCTCGTGATCGACGGCATGCCGAAGGTCGCGAAGTTCGCGCTCGACTATCCGGCGATTTACTCCTTCGGCGTTTCCTACGACGCGATCCCGGGCCGCGTCATCGGCGTCGACCTCCGCTACTTCGACTACGCCAACGCCGACGGTTTCAAAGATCACGGTTACAACGCCGACGGCAGCATCAAGGGCCTCGGTTGGGACAGCGTTTTCTCCGTCTCGGCGGCGATCCAACAAGAAATCAACCCGTATTTGACGATTCGCGGCGGCTACTGCTTCAACACGAACCCGATTAGCGACGAAGTCGCGTTGACGAACGTCCCCTGCCCGCTCATCATTCAACACACCGTCAGCGCCGGGGCGACGCTCACGACGCCGGAGCAATGGCAGTTCTCGCTCGCTTACGCTTACGCGTTCGAAAACTCGGTGCGCGGCGAACTTTCCCCGCAACTTCCGGGTTCCTACGTCGAAAACACGGCGAGCGCGCACGAGCTGACGTTCGGTATCGGCAAGAAATTCTAGTCGTTTCCCGACGATTTTTCGGCTAACCGCCCGAAACGCCGCTCCGCAACGAGCGGCGTTTTTTTACGCTCGCGCCGTTTTCTTGCGAACGAGCGGCGAAAAGTCGCGAAAAGCCGCCGAACGGTCGAAAAACGCGCTTCGGTCGGCGGCGCTTCTTGACGTTCTCGCTAATTGAAGTATATTGAAGTAAACGAACCGCCGCGACGGCGCTTTCGCTTCGCCGCTCGTCCGTTCGACGCGTTCCGCCGCCGTTTTGCGCCGTTTTTCCCCTTATTAATAACGTCAACCTCGCGCCCCCCGCCCTCCGACATGCCGAAAATTTTGATCACCTCCGGCCCGACGCGGCAATACCTCGACCCGATCCGCTATCTGACGAACGCGTCGAGCGGTCGAATGGGCGCCGCGCTCGCCCAAGCCGCGCTCGACGCCGGGTTCGAGGTCGTCGTCGTCAGCGGCCCGGTCGACGTAAAATATCCGGACGGCGCGCAAGTCGTCGACGTCGTTTCGACCGAAGAAATGCGAACCGCCGCGATGCAGCTTTACCCGGAGTGCGTCGGCGCGATCGGCGCGGCCGCCCCTTGCGACTATCGCCCGGACGCCGTTTTGACCGATAAAATGTCGAAAAACGACTTCATTCGCTCCCCCGAAGCGAACGGCGAACTCCTGTTGCGGCTCCGCGAAACGCCGGACATAATGGCGTCGCTCGGCGCGACGAAGCGGGAATTTTCGACCGACCCGACGGCGGCGCCCGGCCAATGGCTCGTCGCGTTCGCGCTCGAAACGTCCGACCATCACGTCCGCGCGCTCCAAAAATTGCAGCGGAAACACTGCGACCTTATCGTCGTCAACGACCCGACTTCGATCAACGGAACGACGTCGAACGTCGAGATTTTGGACGCGACCGGCGAAACGCTCGCGCAAATTTCCGGCGACAAAACCGACGTCGCGCGCCGTTTAATCGCCGAAATCCAAGCGTTCGTCGCGAAACGAACCGCCGCGCCGGACGCGCCCGCCGACGTTTGACCGCGCCCCGACGAACCCCGAAGCGCCCCCGTTAAACGTCCCCGACGAACCCCGAAGC
>JAZNJF010000264.1:0-5709 GCA_045577885.1 Thermoguttaceae bacterium
CCCGCCGAATTTGCCAAATCGCGCCGACTCGAAAAATCGCGTCGGCGACGTCCTTGAAAAATTTCCGCGAACGACTATTATATATTAATGAAAGAATCGCCGACGAAACCGCTCGACGCGCTCGTTTCGCCGTCTTTCCCATTTTGACCGTTTCCCTCCGTTCGCCGTTTTTTCCCGTTTTCACCGCTTCCCCCGTTTTCCTCGCCCGCCGCCCGATATGTCCGACTCGACGCCTTTCGCCGAACCTTCGCCCTCCGCCGCCTCGAACGCCGACCGTCTTCTAATCGGTCTCAACGACGCTCAACGCGAAGCGACGACGCATAAAGACGGTCCGCTCCTCGTCTTGGCCGGGCCCGGAAGCGGCAAAACGCGCGTCGTTACGCACCGCGTCGCTTGGCTGATGGAAAACGGCGTCCGCGATTCGCAAATCGCCGCCCTCACCTTCACCAACAAAGCCGCCGACGAGATGAAGACGCGTCTCCAAACGCTCTCGCCGGGCTCGCGGGTTTGGATCGGCACCTTTCACCGCTTCTGCGCCTATTTGCTCCGCTATTACGCGCCGCAAGTCGGGCTCCAAGAGAATTACGTCATTTACGACGTCGACCAAAGCAAGAAGCTCCTCGAAGAGATCGTCGGCAAACGCGACCTGCCGAACGGCGTCGACCTGCCGAAAATCGCCTCCGCGATCGGTTGGGCGAAAAACTCGCTCGTCGCCGCGTCGGAGTACTGCGCGAAAGAAGGAAGCCTCCTCGGCAAAATCGTCGAGGAAGTTTACCCGGCTTACCAAGACGCGCTCCGCCGAGCGAACGCCGTCGACTTCGACGACCTCCTCTTTCACGTCGCGGTTCTCCTTAAAGAGAACGAGGAAATTCGCGCCCATCTCGACCGCCGCTTCCGTTACATTCTCGTCGACGAGTACCAAGACACGAACGTCGTTCAGTACGCGATCGCTCGCGCGCTCTCCATCGACTACCCGAACCTTGCCGTTACCGGCGACCCCGACCAGTCGATTTACGGTTGGCGCGGCGCGAACATTCAAAACATTTTGAATTTCGAGCAAGATTTCGAAGACGCGAAAGTCGTTCGGCTCGAGCAAAACTATCGGAGCGACAAGAGCGTTCTCCGAGTCGCCGACGCGCTTATCAAGCACAACCTTTTCCGCAAGGACAAAGACCTTTACACCGAGCGCGGCGAAGGCGTCGCCCCTCGCGTTTTGCAATGTCTCGACCAACAGGAAGAGGCGGAGGCGATCGCCGCGGAAATCGCCGCCGAAGTCGCGTCCGGCAAGCGCCGCCCTCGCGACTACGCCGTTTTTTACCGAATGAACGCGCTCTCGCGGAACCTCGAATACGCCCTGAAGCGGTACGGCGTCCCGTTCCAGCTCGTTCGCGGACTCGAATTCTTCAACCGCAAGGAAGTGAAAGACCTTTGCGCTTACCTGCAGTTGATTCACAACCCGAACGACGTCGTTTCGTTCCGCCGCGTCATTAATCTCCCGGCGCGCGGCGTCGGTCGCGTTACCTTGACGCGACTCGAAAATTTCGCCGCCGAAAACAACGCGACGCTCTTCGAAGCGGCCCGCGCGATCGGTCGCGTCGCCGGCGTCTCGACGAAAGCGCAAAAGGCGATCGCCTCGTTCGTTTCGCTCGTCGACAAAGCGAGCGCGTCGCTCGCCGACGGCCAAGACCTCGAAGTCGTTTTATCGCACATCTTAAACGAAACAAAGTACGTCGAATATCTCCGCGACGCGGCGAAAACGGAAGAGGACGCCCAACGTCTCGCCAACGTTCAGGAACTCCTCTCGGAAGTTCGCGAGTTCGACGCCGACTGCCGCAACGAAAAAGAGGAAGACCTCCCGGTTCCGCTCTTCCCGGAGAAGCCGCGCTCGAACGACAAGCTCGGCCGCTTCCTCGAACAGATCGCGCTCGTCAACGACGTCGATTCTTGGGACGAAAACGACGACCGCGTTTCGTTAATGACGCTTCACGCGGCCAAGGGGCTCGAATTTCCGGTCGTTTACCTCGTCGCGGTCGAGGACGGCGTCCTTCCGCACGAACGCTCGCTTCACGACAAACGCCAGCTCGAAGAGGAGCGCCGCCTTTTGTTCGTCGGCTTGACGCGCGCCGAGGAAGAGTTGCGCCTCTCGCGAACGCGTTTTCGCGAGTTCCGCGGGAGTTTTTCCCCGGCGATGGTCAGCCGTTTCCTTTTCGAGTTCCCGAAAGACGGCGTCGACTCGTTCGAATCGGTCGAAGATTGGCGTCAATCGCTCGAAAACGCCGCCGCCGAGAATCCGGACGCGAAAATCGCCGTTCCGAAGATGTTCCCGCGTCAAGACGGTCGCTCGCAGCGTCAAGCGCTTTGGGAAGAGGGCGTCGACCGCGAGCCGGAAGAGGAGGTTTTCCGCGTCGACGGGCGCGCCCCCCGAAACGCCGGTCGACGACGCGGCGCCGGTTATCCGCGTCGTTTCGCCGACGACGGTTTCGCCGACGACGGTTTCGTCGACGATTTCGACGACGCGAACCGCCGACGCCGGGGCCGAGGTCGCGCCGATTTCGCCGACGCCGACTTCGACGATTGCGTCGACGCGGAGCCGGTCGACGATTTTTCGCAGGAAGCGCCGGAAAACGATCTCGAATTCGACTCGTCCGCGCTCGACTTTGACGATTCCGCCGACTTTTCCGACGCCCCGTTCGACGCCGACGAGCCGCCGAGCGGCAAAATCGGCGATTATGACGGCGAAACGGAGATTCGCGTCGACGACGACGGCGTCCCGCGAGCGGTCGCGGCGCCGCGCGGTTCGAAGCGCCGTCCGTTCGTCCCGACGCCGTCCGACGCCGCCGATTTCGACGACGTTCCGTTCGAAGCGCCCGCGCCGAAACCGAAAAAAACGCCGCGCCCGGTCGCGCCGTCCGCCGTCTCGACCGGCGCCGCGCTCCGCGCCGCCGACGACGCTTCCCCCGACGCCGAACGCGACGCGGCGGCCCTCAAACGGGTCGCCGTCAACTCCTTCGTTCGGCACCGGCGTTTCGGCGTCGGCGTCGTGAAGGCGCTCTCCGGCCCGTCCTTCGACCGCGTCGCGACGATCTCGTTCCTCTCCGGCGTCGGCGAAGTCGACTTGCCCCTCGTCGACCCGGAACTTTCGCTCGTCGCGGTCGGTCGCGGACGTTGACGTTTCCCCCCAACTCGGCGCGACGCGACGTTTTCCCGCTCGCGCCGACGAACCCCGTTCCCCCATTTCCCCCGTCTTCCCTATTTTAACGCGTCCTTAACCGACGCGTTTTCTCGTTTCTTTCGCGAACTCTATTCGCTCTCGCCGCTCGTCCCCGCGCCGCGCTAAAAATCGAAAAAAACGTCAAAATTTACCGCCGACGTTAAAAAATGCTCTTGAACGCTTTCCTTTTTTCTTTTACTATTGGCTCGCATAGAATTTTAGGACGTTCTATCGGCGCCCCTAAAAACCGACCGCCGTCGACTTTTCCGTCGACGCGCCGCGAGTCCGCTCGACCGTCGCTCCGTTTTTCGCGACGAGAGCGCCTGCCCCCGTCGGGCCCCGACTCGTCCGCGACGCTTTTCCGCTCGTCGGAATCCGTTCGCGGCGTCGATTTTTCGCGTCGATAGTTTGTTTGCAAAGCGCCGCTAGCGTTTCGCCGCCGCTCGACGGTCGAAGCGCCCGCGTCGCCAGAAACAAGAGTTACGGTTATGTTAAAACAGCAACAAATGCGAAAGTTTTTCCGGCGAGATTCTCGATCTCGTCGCGACGCAAACGAACGCTCGCCTCGGCGAACGTTCGCCGTTTGGCGCGCGGCGGCGATCGCGGTCGCGCTCGGCGGTCTCCTCGCGCTCTCGAACGCCGATCTTCGAGCGCAAAATCGCCCTTCTTCGTCCGATTCGAAACCCGCTTCGACCCAAGCGCGCTCCGCTTACGCTAGCGCCGCGAAAACGTCGAAAACGCCGACGGCGTCCGCGCCCGACCGCTCGAATCTCCCGACGAAAAACGGGCGTTGCGTTCAAAAGACGTTCGCGGCTCCGGACAAAGCCGACGCGGCGCTCCTCGGCGGTTACTTCAGCCGCCTTCTCCCGGATTCGCTGCGGAGCCAAACGTTTTGGCGTTACGACGAAAAAGCGAACGAAATCACCGTTTACGGCCCCGAAGCGTCGATTAACGTCGTCGACGAGCTCTTGAAGCAATTTGATCGCGACGATTACGACGCGCACGTCGCCGGACGCTATCAATTCGTCGCGACCGCCGGTTTCGTCGAACGCGAAAACGCGTCGCAACGCGTCGCGCCGACCGCCGCTTACGAAGGCCGCGACCGCCGCGCTTCGAACGAGACGTACTACGACCCGGAACGCAACGACTTCGTTCGCGTCGCTTACGACGCCGACGCCGCGATCTTGCCGCCGCAAAACGAAGCGGTCGTTTTCGGTTCCGAAGTCGCCGACGAAAACGCGCCGACGCTCGCGCCGCCCCTTCCGGGCGCCGCCGCTCAACCGGTCGCGCCCCGCGAAGACACGGCGCTCGAAATCGTTTCGTATCGCTGTCTTCCGACGCGCGTCGACGAAATCGAAGCGCTCGCTCGCCGCGAATTTTCGTCGATTTCGGAAATCGCGTTCAGCGTCGACCGCCAACTCGGCACGATCGTCGTTCACACGAACCGCAAACTCCAACGCGCCGTCCAAAAATACTTCGCGTCGCTCGACATTTACCCGACGCCCCTCGCGCCCGGTCGACCGGACCCGCGCGTCGCGACCGGCGTTTTGCGCCCGATCGACGGCGTCGACTCGACCGAGCCGGCCGGCGTTCGCGTCGCTCGCCAAGCGTTCGGCGGCTCGACCCCGGCGCCGCGCTTCGCCGCGCCCGTCGTCTCCGGTTCCGCGACCGACGCCTATCTCCCGCAATACCGCAAAGCGACCGAGCTCCAAGACGCGTTGATCCGCCTCTTCGGCGCCCGCTTCCAAAAGCTCGACGGATCCGCGCCGCAAGTCGCGACCTATCGCTTCGTTAAGCGCCAAACGCCCGACGAGTCGGACGTCCGCGCCTGCGACGTCGATTTCGACGCCGAACGGAACGCGATTTCGCTCGACGGCGACGCCGCGCTCTGCTCGCAAATGCTCGTTTTGCTCCGCGCGATGGATCAACCGCCGTTGACGAACGGGAACGTGCGCCGCTTCATCCCGATTCAACACGGCGACTCGAACAAAATTCGTCAAATCTTCGAAAGCGGAGCGACGCCGGCCCCGGTCGCGCCCCTCGGCTTCCATCGCGGCGTCGGCGACTTCGGTCGCGACCTCGCGCAAACGGACGCCGTCCGCCGCTTGACCGCGAACGCCGCGACGCCGTTCGAACGCTTCGCGCCGTACTTCGCGAACGTCGCGCCGGCCGTTCCGTCGCTTGAAACCGCGCTCGCCTCGAACGTTCCGAACGCGATTCGCCAAGTCGCCTATCAAGAAGACGGCGGTTTGAGCGCGCTCGGCGCGACGGACGCTCCGCTCGGCGACTTCGGCGACTTCGCTTCGACGGACGAAAACGCTCGTCCCGGCGTCGGCGTCGTTCAAGACTTCGTCCCGCTCGTTCTCCCGGAACTCGACGTCGTTATCGTCGACAACGCGACCGACGCGGAATTCGAACGCATCAAACAAATGATCGAGCAGATCGAAGAGTTGGCGAAAATCGCCGACCCGACGATCGAAGTTTACGCGATGCGCCAC
>JAZNJF010000265.1:0-15791 GCA_045577885.1 Thermoguttaceae bacterium
ACGGTTAAGTCCGGCTTTTTCTTTAGTTTCGACAAGGCGTCGAACCGCTTTGCCGACTCCGTTTTTCGTTCGGCTTGGAAGAGCGCGAGCGCGTATCCGAATTTCGTTTGGGCCGCGTCTCGGATAAAGTCGGACTCGAAACGCGATACGACGTCGCCGAGCGAGGAATCGTTCAGAACGTCGAGCGTCTCGTTCCAACGGGCGAAAAACGGAAGGATTGTCTCCTTAAAACGTTGTTCCGCCGCGCTTAAGAGCGCTTCCGACGAGACGCGTTCCGGCGTTTGGCCGAAAGGGGCCGAATAGTCGAAACAACATTTATTTTCGGCGAAATAAGCGTTTGCAAAATGTTTTTCGACAAGCGTTTGCAAACGAGCGAACGTCGCTTGCGTTTCGGCGTCTTGCGGCGCGGCGTCCCAAGGGGAAAAGTCCGGTTTTTGATAATAACGAGCGTAAAAATAAAATTCGCGGTCGGCGACGTGAACTTCGAGGCAAAATCGTTGACGCAATGTCGCCGTTTCCCGCGTCCAAGTAATTGGCGAATCTTGCGTAAAGCTAAGCGGCTCAAAGACTTGCGCCGCTTTTTCTTGGAGCGTTCGCAACGTTTCGGCGCCTATTTGAAGAGCGCGCGTCGCCGTTTCCGCTTCCGGGGCCGACGCGGAAGCGGCCAACTCCCGCGCCCAATAAACTCGCCTCGCTTGAAATTTGTTGTCATAATGCGGAAGCGCGGTCGCGAGCGGTTCGGGTATCGGGGGCGCAGGACGGCGTTCCGCGAGCGAAACGGCGGCGTTGGGTTGCGTTGAATCGTCGACGAAAGGACGTCGCGTCGCGGGAACGCCCGGGCCGTCGGCGGCGATTTGTCGTTTCGCGACGTCGACGCCGAGTAACGCGACTTCCCGAGCGGCGCGTCGGTACGGCGAGTCGCGGGGCGTTTCGAACGTTCCGGAACGCAACAATTTATCGGAACGCGACAAGACGTCGCCCAGGCCTTCCAGGAGACCGAAAGGGGGGGAGCTTTCGACGTCGGCTTTGACCCGTCGGTCCGCCGCCGTTCCTTCGAAAAGGGCGAGCGCTTCGGCGTTTTGGCCGTTTTGCAGTCGCAAAGCGCTTAAATTCAACGCGTTAAGAATCGGGTCGGGGCCGAAATAAAGCTCCGAGTCGCTTATCTTGGGGCCGAGGCGGCGGGCGTTCGGCGTTTCCGGATAATTTTCCAGCGCGGCGAGCGTTCCGTCGTCGTATGCGTTCAGCAAGTCGAGCGCTTCTCGGCGTCGCTCGAAAAGGGGAACGATATGCTCTTCGAGGATTCGGCGGAGCGTCGGGAAGGCAAGTTCGAAGCAATATTTGCGATTCAGCGCGTTGCGAGCGATCCCGCCGTAAAGAGATTCGCGATTGGGAAGGGCGCGGCAAGGGGCGAAGTCGGCGCTCGCTTGTTGAAAGCGGTCGAGGACGCGTCGCGCCGCGGCGACTTCGGCGGGCGACCAAGCGGCGAAGAAGGGCGACCAAGACGCGAAACTCGGCGTCGACGGGAGGAGGACGTCGTACCAAAGTTCGACGCAAGCGACGCCGAATTGAAGGCCGCAGCGTTGGCGGAGCGTCTCGGTTCGACGCGTCCAATAATAAAAAAGCCGGTAATTCGCCGTCGGCGTAAAGCCCAGCGGTTCCAGCGTTTGCGCTAAGAACAAACAAACGCGCGGGGCCGAATCGTCGGGAAGATCGGCGACGGGACGGGAGGTTCCAAAGGGCGACATTGGCGGGGCCTTGCTTGCGTCGGGGGCGGATTTTAAGGGTGAAGCGGTTTTGTCGCGCCGCGTCGCATTTTGGCGGGAGATCGCTTCGCGGCGGTAGGAACGTTTGTTTAAGTATAACCGCCGCCGCTAAGAAAAGCAAGAAAAAACGACGAGAAAACGGGGAAACGAGAAAAGAAAAAAGAGGGAAACATTCAAAGCGGCGAGACGTCGCAAAAAAAAACGCCGCGCCGAAAACGGGGAAATTAGGCGGCGGCGCGGCGGGCGGGGGTTGAAAGAGCGTCGCGTTAAGTCGTTGCTTTTCGCGAGTTGTCGGAAGTCGGCGTCGCGTCGCAAAAGCGGCGGCGGGGGCGGAGCGCGACGCTTACTCGCCGTCGGAGTTGGGCGGGGCGACGCCGTCGAGTTCGGCGAGGGCGTTTTCGGCGGCGCGTTGCTCGGTCGCTTTTTTGCTGTTCCCCCAAGCGGCTTGGAAGACGCGGTCGCCGATTTGCGTCGCGATTTTAAAACAACGGCGATGCGGCGGGCCCTTTTCGTCGAGAAGGACGTAAGTCGCGATAACGCCAGGGTTTTCGCGGTGCAGTCGAGTTTGAAGGCGCGCTTTAAAATTGCCGTCGAAATCGGCGAAAGAGGACGACGCGGCGTCGAGCGGAGCGTCGGGCGCCGGGCGAGCGCGGAAGAAGGCGTCGATTTCTTCGCGAAAATTTTCTTCGATGAAAAGGCGCGCTTCCTCGTATCCGCCGTCGAGAAAAATCGCGCCGATCGCCGCTTCCGTCGCGTTCGCGAGAATGACGTCGGTGATCGACTCGATTCCTTTGCCGACGAAAAGGAAGCGTCCTAAGTCAAGTCGTTTCGCGACTCTAGCGCAAGTCTTGCGGCTGACGACCGAGCCTTTGACGCTCGAAAGTTGACCTTCGTTTAACTTGGGAAACGTTTGATAGAGCATGTTGGTAACGGCGAGACCAAGCGCCGCGTCGCCGAGGAACTCGAGCCGCTCGTTAGAATCGATATGAACGGGTGAATAGGAGGAGTGCGTCAGCGCTTTTTTGAGGAGCGAACGGTCGGCGAAGCGGTAACGGAGGCGGCGTTCGCACTCGGCGAGGTCGGGCGAGGCGGGAGAACGTTTCATTATCGGTTAGGCGACGCGACGTCGCTTTGGTTGGCGAAAACGGAAGGGGAAAGGGGAACGGGAAGGGAACGAAGTAAAAAGGACAAACTCGCTTAAAAAAACGCGTCGGCAAGGGCGGCGAACAACGCTAACGCGGTCGCGACGAGGAGCGGAATAAGAACGCGACGCGCTAACGACGCGTTTAAACGTTCTAATCGCTCGGTTTGCTCGTCGAGACGTCGAGACGTTTCCGCGTTGCGGACGGCGGAAGGCGGGGACGCCGGAAGGGGCGGAGGAACGATCGCGGCGGGAGGCGGCGACGCGGGCGCGTCGTCTTGCGCCGATTCGAACGCTTGCTCGACGAACTCAAAGGCCGCTTCGAAGTTCGCGGCGGAGGCGGCGGACGATTTTTCGAAATCTTCAAACGTTACTCGAGCGGTCGATTCGCCCGTCGGACGATTCGCTTCAAAGGCTCGGCGCGCTTCTTCGAGTTGAGCGGCGGCGGATTTTGACGGTCGCGCCGATTTTTTCGACTTTCCAAAGAGGGCGAAACGGCTTGGCGCCGTCTCCGACGCGGCGCTTGCGTTCGACGCGTCGGAAGAGGGGGAGCGCGACGAGCGACCGGCGGACGACGGCGAAACGACGAAGCGGGAAAAAACGGCGCGCAAATTCTCTTCCGACCAAAAATCGGGATTTTCGTCGCGTTTTAAGACCGACGCGACCAGATCGGGTTGCGCGAGTTCCGCAAAGGACGGCGCCCAACGTCGGAGCGCGTCGACGACTTCGCGGGCGGAAGAGACGCGACGCTCGGGTTCGCGTTCCAACATGCGCATCGTCAACTGGGAAATTTCGAGCGGGATGTTCGGATCGAACGTCGCCGGTTCGGGCGGAAGACTGCTCCGCAAATGCGCTTGCAATTTGTCGCGCGAATCGTTCGCCGGGAATGGAACGACGCCGGTTAACATAAAGTAAAAAGCGCTCCCTAACGAATAAACGTCCCAAAGCGGCGACGGCGCGTCGGGATTCAGTATTTGATCCGGCGCAAGATAATCGGGCGTTCCTTGGATTTTGCGTTTTGTCGGTTTTTCGCCGACCGCCGAATCGCTTTCGTCGGCAAATTCGGAATTATCCGCGTCCCAACTTTCGAGAATCGCGCCGAGCGGAGAAAGACGCGTCGTCGGGGAAAAGGGAATCGTCGGCGAAATAAAGCCGAAGTCGGCGAGCTTGACTTCGCCGGTTTTCATCAGCAAAATGTTGCCGGGCTTGACGTCGCGGTGAACGACGCCGAGGGAATGAAGATAATCGAGCGCTTTCGCGGTTTCCGAAACGATATACGCCGCGACCCGAAACGGAAGACGGTCGAATCGAGCGAGAAGACCGCGAGCGTCCCCGCCGTCGACGTACTCGTAAACGGCGTAATGAACGGCGGCGTCCTTCGACGCGTCGAGAAGCCGGACGACGTTCGAGTGTTTTAAACGTTGCGCGACGTCGATTTCGCGCAAAAATTTCCTTTGCGCGCTCGCCGAAGCCGACGAGAGGGGAAGAACTTTCAAGGCGGCGTCGCTGGAAAAGCGCGCGCCGTTTCGGTCGCGATTCGACGGATGGGAACGACGGCGGCCGAGGAAAACGTTGCCGAAACCGCCTCGACCGAGGAAGTCGACGACTCGATAGTCGCCGAGATAAAAGCGGGCGCGACCTTGCCGAAGTTGTTCCGCTTGCCAAGCGTTGATCGCTCCTTCTCGTTCCAGTTCGGCAAGGAAAAACGTTTCAAATTCGTCGAGGCGCGGCGAGGCGACGACGAGCGTTTCGCCGGGAAGGTTCAGTTCGAAATCGGTCGATTCGAAAGCGGAAGAGTCGGCGGACTCGTCGGCGTCGAGCGAATTTTGCGTCGCGTTTGGCGAGGTTTGCGCAATTTTTTGAAATTTGGCGCGAGATTGTTCAAAAATTCGCGCCAACTCGTCGGCGGGCGTTAACTCGCTTTGTTTTAAGCGCTCGTATAAGGAAGTCGGCGTCATACGGGCGTCTCCAAGCGGATAAGCGCAAACGTTTGCGAACGCGTCGGTTGAAGCGCGCAAGGCGTCGGCTTAATTAACGATAAAACGGGAAAAAAGGGGGAAAGGGGAAAGGACGTCAACGGGCGTAACGGCTCCACCAAGCGGGGCGCGGCGATTCGAACGTCATGCGTTCGCCGGACGTCGGATGCGTCAACTCGAAACGCGCCGCGTGCAGGCCGATTCCGCGTTCCGAGATCGGACGGGCGCCGTACTTGCCGTCGCCGACGATCGGAGCGCCGCGTTTCGAAAGTTGCAGGCGAATTTGGTGTTTGCGCCCGGTTTCCAATTCGACCTCGACGAGCGACGTCGCCGCGTAACGTTCGAGACGTCGATATTTAAGGCGCGCTTCCTTCGCTCCGAAACGGCGCGAGTAATCGGGCGACGCCGAACGCGGAATCCAAAGTTTGCGATTTTTCGAGTCTTCGCAAATAAGGTCGACGCACTCCGCTTCCGGCGGTTCGAGCGCGCCTTCGACCAAAGCGAGGTAGGTTTTGCGAACGGTTCGCGCTTGGATTTGTTCGTTGAGTCGCTTCGCCGCTTTAGAATTGCGTGCAAAAACGACGACGCCGGAAACGGGAAGGTCGAGTCGGCTGACGACGCCGAGATAAACCGCGCCCGGCTTCTCGTATTTTACCTTAATATAACGTTGCGCAAGGGTAAAAAGCGACGTTTCGCCCGCCGACGCGCCCATCGTCGCCAGCCCGGCCGGTTTGTCGACGACTAAAAGACGCCCGTCTTCGAAAAGAACGCGACGTTCGAAGGCGGCAAACGATAAGTCGAGCGGTTCTCGCGGCGGCACGTCGGGACTCCTGCGGAAAACGTTATTTTCGACGCAATCGGCAAAATTGCGTCAAACAACAAAAACGCCGACGTTCGACGCGTTAAAATAGGTTGAAATTAACGGTCGAACGGGCGCGTTGCGAAAAGGTTAAACGCGTCGCTAAAAAACGACGAGGTTTCGAAAGCTCCGAGAAAAGGAGCGAAAACGAAAGGGCGCGATTTTAGCGGCGCGGCGTTTAACCGACGAGAGCTCGCGCTTATTTCGCGGCGGCTTTCTTTTGCGCTTCGAGGACGAGGTCGGGGCGGTCGGTCGTGATGCTTTCGACGCCGAGATCGACCAAGCGTTGAATATCGGCCGGGTTGTTGACCGTCCAGCACATGACGCGGATACCGGCGTCGTTCAGCGTTTTGAGGAATTCGGCGTCGATCGCGTTGTAGTGGACGTCGACGACGTTCGTGCCGATTTCTTTCAACGTTTTAATAATGCGTTGCGCGCATTGTTGGCGCGTTTCGTTCTTGTTCAAGCCGGTGAGCCAAGCGGAGCAAAGTTTCGGTTCGAGTTCTCGATATTTTTTGACGCGGTCGGCGCTGAAGTCGATGACGATCGCGGTTTCGATCAGGTCGAAACGACGGAGCCCTTCGACGACTTTGTCTTCAAAACCGTTCGCTTTCACCTCGACGACCGGGCGCGTGCCGGTGTATTTGAGGACGGCGAGGGCTTCGTCGTAAGTCGTGAGTTGTTCGCCTTTAAATTGTTCGCCCTTCCAAGCGCCGAAGTCGAGTTTGCGGAGTTCGTCGAAAGTCGCTTCGCCGCAAGATTTGGCGAGACCGGTCGTGCGTTTGAGGTTGCCGTCGTGGTTGAGGTAAACGACGCCGTCTTTCGATTGATAAATATCGAATTCGCAGCCTTGCGCGCCGACTTCGATCGCGGCCATCACCGCCGAGAGGGTGTTTTCCGGCGCGGCGGCGGAAAAACCGCGGTGGGCGACCGTCGGCGTCGTCGGGAGGGGCGGGAAAGCGACGTCTTGCGCGAACGAGAAAGCCGGAGCGAGAACGAGAGCGGCGAGCGCGGAAACGAACGATTTTTTCATAACGAATCCTCTAAAATCGGGCGCGACGTCGCGCGAGTTCGCGTCGCCGGCAAAATTGCAAACGACGAAAATGAACGCGAACGACGGCGCATTAATATATAAGGGCAAAAACGATTTTCAGACGAACGCTTGAACGGCGAACGACAAAATTGCGCGAAAGCCCTCTTCGCGCTTTTGCGTTAATTTTAACAGATTTTTAGCGCGAACGCAAGAAATTTTAGCGAATTTTTTCCTAATTTTTCCGAAAAACTCTTAGGAGCGTTCAATTTTTGAGCGGCTTTTGGGCGGCGGAGGGGCGAAAGTAAATTTTTGCGAGATTCTTGACCGACTCCCCCTAGCGTCTCCGGTAAAATCGGTTAAACTGGATTAATTCGTAGAGTCGATGGAATCGTAATTTTTGAATTTAAGAATTAACGAAACAATATTAGGATTGAACGGTGTTAAACGGCGGGCAAACGACGGCGAATAAGATTGAGCGAACGCGCGTTTTGGGGGCCCCGGTCGACGCGTTGACGATGGCGACGGCGCTCGCGCGAGCGGTTGAATTGGCCAAAGATCGAACGAAATTGAGTTGCGTCGTCGCGATAAATCCGGAAAAAACGTTCGCGCTTCGCCAAGATCCCGAGCTTGCCCAATTTGCGGAAAACGCCGATCTTGCCTTACCGGACGGCGTCGGCGTCGTCTGGGCGTCGCGATTGTTGAACGGACGTAAAATCGAGCGCGTGCCCGGCGCCGACCTTGCCGAAGCTCTTTGCGCTCGCAGCGGCGCCGAGAATCTTAACCTCTTTTTTTACGGCGCTAAAGAAGAGGCGAGCGCGGCGGCCGTCGCGGAATTGCGCCGACGGTATCCGGATATTCGCGTCGCTGGACGGCGCAACGGCTATGTGAAAGCGGAGGAAATGGAGGCGTTGACGCAAGAGATCGCCGACTCTAACGCCGACGTGCTAATCGTCGCGCTGGGCAGTCCTAGGCAGGAACGTTGGATTCGCGAATACGCCGAGCGAACAAAAGTCGGGCTTTGCCTTGGCGTGGGCGGGACGCTGGATACGTTTGCGGGAACGGTGAAACGGGCGCCGCTAGCGTGGCAAAGAATGGGGCTTGAGTGGTTTTATCGATTGCTGAAACAGCCGAGTCGTTTTTGGCGATGTCGACGTTTGCTTTTTTACGCCCTCGAAGCGGGCGCGCGATTTTTGTTTTTAAAACCTTTTAACGGTAAAACAAACAAAAATTGATATTTTGTCCGGTTTAAAATTGAATCAAAACGACGCGCAAAGAGACGGCGATTTTGGGCGAGAAAAGGACGTCGAGGAAAAAGACGGCGTTCGAGCGTCCGTCCGTCGCCGGTTGCGGCCTTTGGTGAAACGTTGCGTTTCTTCGCGGTTCGCAGGCGATTTCTTTTGGTTGACCGTCGCGTCGGTCGCGGCTCGCGTTGGCGCTTTGATTTCAATGATTCTTGTCGCGAGGATTCTTGGCAACATCGTTTACGGCGAATTTTGTTTGATTCGTTCGACGGTGAACGGGTTCGTCGTGTTGGCGAGTTTCGGGATGGGGCGAACGGCGACGAAATACGTCGCGGAGTTGGCGGCGACCGATAAAGCGCGAGTTGGCCGAATTATTGCGCTAAATTACGTCTTTTCCTTTGTTTCGAGCGCGTTTGTCGCCGCGCTTTTTTGTTGGGCGGCGCCTCTTTTTTATCGCGAAATTCCGGACGCGTCGCGTTTGATTTCGCAGACGCGGCTTAGTTCGATCTTGTTGGTTTCGAGCGCCGTCGTAAGCGCGCAAGCGGGCGTAATGTCGGGGTTTAAGGCGTTTCGCGGACTTGCCGTCGCGACGGCGGCGAGCGGTTTGGGATCGATTCCGTTTTTTGTTTTGGGCGCTTATTGGGGCGGGCTGTCGGGCGCGATTGTGGGATTTGCCTCGGGAGCTTTTTTGAATTATTTGATTAACGGCGTTTTTATCTGGCGTCAGTTAAAAAAACGGGGGATTGTCTATCGCTTCGACGAATTTTGGCAAGAGAGGAGGATTTTGTGGAATTTTTGCCTTCCGCAGACCTTGGCTTCCGTAACGTCCGGGTTGGCCGGAACGGTTGCGTCGATTATGTTGGCGTCGCAGGAAAACGGACTTGCGGAAGTGGCGATATTTGAGTCGGCGAGGCAAATTCAAACGTCGATTCTGTATTTGCCGAATATAGCGACTCAAGCGCTCTTGCCGACGTTAACGGAGTTTAACGCGTTGAAAGATAAAAGGCGGTATGTTAAGACGCTGAAATACAACGTTTTAGTGAATGTGGCGACGGCGGTTGTAACGGCTGTCGCGGCGTGCGGCTTGGCGCCTTGGGCGATGGCCGCTTTTGGCAAAGGGTTCGAGGGCGGCGTTCCGACGTTGATTTTGTTGTTGGGCGTCGGCGTTATCCTAAGCGTTTGCAATGTTTGCGCAAGCGCGCTAACGAGCTTAGGCGCGGCTTGGAGCGGTTTCTTTTTGAACTCGATTTGGGGAACGGTCTTTTTGTTTTTAACTTGGCGAGCGACGAATTCCGGCGCGGGCGCGTTTGGCGTCGCGTCGGCTTCTTTGGGCGCTTATTCTGTTTATCTTCTTTGTTGCATTGGGTTTATAAGAAAGCGTTTAAGAGAAAAACGCGAGCGATAAGGGGAAAAGCTCGGATAGAGCGCGACGCGTTGACGCGGGAAATAGAGCGTCGCGTTGGAGAGGCGTTTTCGAAGGTTCGCGAGGTTGACGGACCGCTAACGGCGACGTTAATTTTAGCGAATATGTCGATTCTAAGAAATATTTTCTGGATTTGCGACGTCGGCTTTTCCGATACAAACAGTAAGATATGTTGCGGTCGCGTTGAACGGAAGAAGCGGCGATTTGGGGAAAAATAATGATTGGGCAAGGTGCGAAAATGAATAACGAGCGCGAGTTCGTCGACGCGCCGCGACCGCGAGCGATCTATATTTCGCCCGGCGATCCCTGGGGGAGTCCGCGAGGCGGGCAAACCGCGTTTGCAAAACAAGCGTTGGAAGCGTTTGGGAACTTTTTTGCGGTGGCGTCGCCGGCCGAAGTCGACGATATTCCGCTTGGGCGTTGGACGCTTGGCGATTGGAACGGAGCGCCGATTTGGCGTTTTAATATCGGCTCGTACGCGCCGAGGAATAAAAGTAAGGCGCCGCTGATTCCAAGACGGGTTGTTTTTCGGACTTTGATTAAAAAATATTTGTCGTCGATATATGATATCGGAGTAAAAAATGTTTTTTGTGATTCGCCGGAAATTTTGGGCGTTTTGAAAAAATATCAATGGGATTCGGTTTGTTATCGATTTGCCGGGTTAAATAATCCGGTCGAATTTTCGCGATACGCGCGTTTGCGGTTTTTGGGCGATTGGTTTCATCGACGTATGTTGGCGAATTTAGTCGAGTTGCGACCCGACGCGTTGCTGGCGGCGGCCGACGCGGAAACGACCGAGCGATTTATGCGCGATAATAAAACGTTTTTAAAGGATTTGACGATCGCGTCTTTCCCGACCCGTTTTGACCCGAGCGTTTTTTACCCGACCGACGGTTTGACCGAGCGGCGCGAATTGGGGTGGGAGGCGAATTATCCGCGTTTGCTTCTAACCGGTCGTCTATCTTGGATTAAAGGGTGGGATTTGGCGTTGGACGCGTTGGCGATTTTGAAAAAGTTTTTTTCGTCGCCAAAATTGATTTTTGCAGGAGACGGCGAAGATCGCGCGAAGATTGAAAAACGCGCTTTAGAATTAGGGATTCAAAACGAGGTAAAAATCGAAGGTTTTTTGCCCCCGAACGAAGTGCGTCGCCGACTGGCCGCGGCGGATTTGTATTTGATTTCGTCGTTGCGCGAAGGATGGTCGGTCGCTTCGACGGAAGCGTTGGCTTGCGGAAAAAGAATGGTTGCGACGGACGTCAGCGGCGTTTCGGAAACGATCGTCGACGGTAAAAACGGTTACATTGTGAAGACTCGCGAGCCGGTTGCGTACGCGCGGGCGATTTGCGCCGCATTAGAAATCCCGACGGCGAATAACGTTAATGAATTTTCGCTGAAGGTTTCGGAGCGTTTCTCAAAAGAACGTTTGCGCGAAGATTGGGCGGCGCGTTGGGAGCCTTTGGCGGAAGAGCGACGTTAAAAAGCGAAATGGAATATAAGCGGACGATAATTAAGGTAATCAAAAGGCAAGGGAGATAAACGGGGTTTGATTGTTTGAATAACGTTGATTTGCCGGACTGAAATTTTTATCGACTAAAATTAGAGGCGCAAGGAAAGCGAAAGAGCGCAAGGCGAACGTTTGCAACGGAGAGAGAAAAAAGTTCGGCTTGTTTAAGACGCGTTGCTTGGAATGAAAGTGAAACGATAAATGGACGTTCAGTTTTTAAAAAATAGCGTTTCGTTGAAAAAGTTTTCATTGAACGTCTTATGTTTTTACGCGACGACGTATCCCCTTGTCGTTCATTTTTTTATGGACGGCGCGGCGACGGGAACGCTAGTCGTTCAGCTTTTTCAAGTTTTGCCGATATTGGCGCTCGCGTATTTGTGGAGGTTTCGTCGTAAGACGCGAAGTTTAAGAAGTTATGTCGATATTTGGACGGCGTCGCTCGTTTATTTTACCGGCGCGTCGATTTATTTCGCGCTATTTTACGCGGAGCAAAATCGATTTTCTGAAATTGTTTACAGCGCGCGTTTTCTGTCTTGGTTCGCTCTTGCGGCGACGTTGCGACGTCTTGATTTGGAGCCGGCGTTTTGGGAACGTTTGGCGAAATCTTTTTGGATCGGCGCGACGGGGCAATGCGCGATCGCCCTTTGGGGGACGTTTTGGGGATTTCAAAACGGCTTAGCCTCCACTTATTCTAATGTCGCGGCGACGACGGGGTCGGCCGAGGTTTCGGGGAAAACCGTCGTCGCTTTCGTCGTTTTGGGAGTTGCGCTGTCGACGTATTGGTTTTTAACGAAGCGCCGCCTGAAGTTGTTGTACGCGGCGACCGGTTTGGCGGGGCTTGCGGTCGTTTTGTACAGTTATAATCGAGCGTCGCAGTTAGGTATTGCCGTCGCTTATTGTTGCGTTTTACTGGCGTGCATACATAAAAAACGTTTTAAAGCGGCCTCTTTATTGCTGGGAATTGTTTTGGTTTTCGGCGTGTTTATTTGCTCCGGGTACGGGAATCGGTTTGCGGCGCGTTGGGAAACGGTTGTCGACGACAGAGGAAGCGGGCGCGTCGCGATGATTGAGATTGCGGGCAAATGCCTCGCCGATCCGCCGTCGGCCGGCGTTTTCTGGTTTGGTCGGGGCGTTTTTCAGATGCAAGAGATGATGTACGAAGAGATTGGAACGCACATCGGGATGCATAACGACGCGCTTGATTTTATGATCGCGTATGGAATTGTCGGCGGCGCGTTGTGTTTGGGGGCGATCGTTTCGGTTTTGAATTTCCGTAAACGCGCGCCGAAATACGCCGTTGAAAAATATTTTTTGACGGCGACGTCGATTTTTGTTGTTTTAACCGGGCTTTGTACCGGGATGTTTCAGGCGACGTACGTGTACTTTATGTTGATTTCGTCCCAATATTATTTTGTTTCGCAAGCGCGCGTAAAACAAGAACTTTGGGAAAGAGGACGCTTAGCGAACGCAACAGCTTGGAACGAAACGGTTTGGGGTGAAGCCGACGTCGACGACGAAGAAGATTGGGACGAGAAGGAAACGGAGGAAGACGGCGGCCTTGTCGATAGAGAGGAATGGACGGCGCGCCGCGCGTTGAGCGTTAATTATGAATAATGTTGGTCGGCCGCAACATGGCGAGCGCGCTTGTTTTAGCGTTAAGGCGGGCGCGTTCGTCGCCTCGGTTGATAAGCGAGATAAGGCGAAGGAAGCCGCCGGAGAATCGACGTGAGATTGAAAGTTCTTGTCGCGCATAATTTTTACGGCGACCGAGCCGCGGGAGGTGAAGCGACCGTCTTCGCGCAAGAAACGGAGCTTTTGCGTCGAAATGGTTGCGAAGTAACGACTTTTGAGCGATCTAATTCGGAAATATCGCGCTGGAACGCTTGGAAAAAAGCAACGTTGCCGTTTCGTTTGGGCTCTTCGACCGAAATTTATCGCGAAGTCGTCGACTTAATTAAAGAAAAGCAACCGGAAATTCTTCATGTGCATAATTATAAATATGTGTTGACGCCTTCAATTTTTAAGGCGGCAAAAGATTGCGGCGTCAAGACGGTTTTAACGTTGCATAATTATCGCTTGATTTGTCCGGGCGGGCAATTGCGGCGCGGGAATGAAATTTGCGAGGAGTGTTTGCGGAAAAATCCGACGCGAATTTTTTGGCGTCGCGGTTGCGCTTCAAAAGTTTCGACGAGAATTTTGCAGTCTTTACTTTATTTTGAAACGAGAAAAAACGTTTTAGAGAATGTGGACGCTTTTGTCGCGTTAACCGAATTTTCAAAAAGGAAGTTTGTCGAAGGCGGATTGCCCGGCGACCGCGTTTGGGTGAAACCTAATTTTATTTTTGACCCCTTGGCGACGCTCGACGCGAAACGAAAAGAAGAAAAAGAGGGAAAGGAAGGCGCGGAGCCGAAAAGAATGGGCGCTATTTTTGTCGGTCGGCTCTCGTCGGAAAAGGGCGCGCGCTTTTTGACGGAGGCTTGGCGCGGGCTCGATTTTCCTTTGACGATCGTCGGCGACGGACCGGAGGGCGAAGCGTTGCGGCGAACCGCTCCGTCGAACGTTCGATTTGTCGGTGAAAAATCGCGCGACGAGGTCTTAAAGTTAGTGCAAAGCGCCCAATTTCTCGTTTTTCCGTCGATTTGTTACGAAGGTTTTCCGATGTCGATTTTAGAGGCCGCCGCGTTGGGGACGCCCGCGCTTGCGTCGAGGCTGGGCGGGAGACCGGAAACGACGCTCGACGGCGAAACGGGGCTCCTTTTTGAATCGCTGAACGTCGAAGATTTTCGCAGCGCGGCGCGACGTTTGATCGGCGAATCGGGGCTTTGTCGGCGTTTTGGGGAAAACGCGAGACGGCGTTACGAGCGGCTCTATTCGCCGGAAAAAAATTTTGAAATGTTAATGGAAATTTATCGCGCGACGCTCGATTGATTTTAATGTTGAAGTAACGGATAGTAAATAATGTCACTTGTTTCTTTGTTGAAGAATTCGTTGACAAAAACGCCTTTTTCTATTGGGACGAAATTGGCGAAAATTCCTTACTCCGTTCGACCGGGATTCGGAAGCGATTATCGCCGCGCGCAAAAAAGACGTCGTTGGTTCGAGGAAGAGGCGACGACCGAGGAAAAGCGGGATTTCATTTTTCGAAATGTGCGGCGAGTCGCGGAAATTGCGGCGCGCGAAGTTCCGTTTTATCGGGATTTTTACGCGAAAAACGGGTTTAACGTCGCGGATTTGCGTTCTTTTGACGATATCGCCAAAATTCCGATCGTAACGAAGGCGCTTTTGCAAGAATACGAGTTGGAAAAACGGTCGCGAAAGATCCCGGGGCGTTCGGCGACTTTTACCGGCGGTTCGAGCGGCGAGCCGTTCCTTTTTTACTCCGATAAACGGCAAATAGGGAACGAATGGGCGCATATACACTGGATATGGGGGCGCCTCGGGTTTAAGCAATCCGACTTAAAGTTGAGCGTCGCGTTAGAGCCGGAGGCGCCGCCGGTCTTTTACAACGGACTACGACACGAGACCGTTTTGAATATTTATTTTTCGCGCGAAATTCTTTGCGAGGCTTTTTTGAATTTTCCGAAAAAAGAGCGGAAAATCAGATATCTGCGCGGTTATCCGAGCGCTTTTTCGGAGTTTTTGTCGTTTTGCGAAACGGAAAAACCGGCGGTTATCGACGCGTTGCGGGAACACTTGCGCGGAACTTTTCTTGCTTCCGAGTTTCCGAGCCCGATTTTTCGGGAAACGATCGAGCGAACGACCGGAAAACCGACGATTTCTTGGTACGGGCATTCCGAACGCGCGATTTTGGCGCCGGAACTCCGCCGCTCCGGGCTTTACGAGCCGCTTCAGTCGTATGGGTTTTGCGAAACGGTTCGCGACGCCGACGGTTTTGAGTCGCTCGTTGGAACGGCGTATTGGAATTTTGCGTCGCCGCTGATTCGTTATCGCGTCGACGACGGAGTTAAGGTTGTTGAAAAAGAGGGCGGTATTTTAAAATCGTTTGAAATTCAGCAGGGGCGAATCGGCGATTTTCTTGTCGATAAAAAGGGCGAAAAATTCTCGATTACCCACTTGAACCTCTCGTGCCGTCGCGAAACTTGGGAGCTCGTCCGTTGCGTTCAGGTCGAGCAGCGTTCGCCCGGCGCCGCGATTTTTTGGGTAACTCCCCGTCGTGAAACGACTTCCGAGGAGTTGGAAAAGGCGTTTGATTTTCAGAATTTAGCGCTTGATTGCGAATTTCGTGTTGTTGAAAAGCCGTTTAGGACAAAAATAGGAAAAACGCCGCTAAAAATTTCGACTCAATAACGCCGGAAATCGAAGCGGAGGCGGTTGTGGGAGGCGTCGCCTAAATTTTCGCGCGTCGCCGAAGAAATTTCTTGACTCGCCGGGTTCCGTTTGATAAAATGAATTGCAAGTGTTGAGCGTCGCTCGTTGTCGCGATTGCCGGCTATTAGCTTTGCTAATATGCTGTCGTTGATGATTAGCAATGGATGATAATGACGGCGCAAAAACGCGCGGTTAACATTTTTGCGATTTAAGGAGCGAAAAATGGGGAAGAAAAACGGATTTTGGCGGTTGAGCGTCGCCGTCGCTGCGGCGTTGCTTTGGGCGAACGTCGACGTTCGCGCCGAGACGACGATTTATCCGGCGCCGCAAGGCGAAGCGGTCGAAGGCGCGTATGTCGTTAAGGTCGACGGAAAACCGCTCGATATTTATTCCGCGCAAGATCAAGAGGAGGGAAGCGGCGAATATTATTTTACGTCGTTTGATTTCGACGGCAAGGTGAAAATTGGAATTTCGGCGCCGTTTTCTTTGGCCGCCGCGACCGTCGCTCCGGAGCGTTTTGGG
>JAZNJF010000266.1:0-3278 GCA_045577885.1 Thermoguttaceae bacterium
CCCCTTCGCCGATGACCGTGCCGGCGCGATTTTTATCGAACGGACGCGGCAAATCTTCCGGCGTTTCCGTCCAAGGCGCCAAGTCGTAAGCGCCGCCGCGCGCGTAAATCGTCGGGTTGATTTTGTTTCCGACGCCGCCGCAAATCATTACGTCGGCGTCGCCCCGTTCGATAATGCGGCAGGCTTCCATCAACGCGGCCAAGCTGGAGCCGCGGTCGAGCGTCGTCGTGTTGTTCGGGCCGCGCGCGTCGCAGGCGATGGCGACGTGGCTGGCGACCATATTCGGGAGATATTTCAGCATCCAAAGCGGCATAATCTTTTCCATCGAGGCGGGGCCCCAAGTGGAGAAGTCGTGTTTGCCGTCGACGGCGCCGGCGCGGAACGCGTCGACAAGGAAATCGAGTTCGAGCCCGATGAGGTCGCAACCGAGCACGCAGCCGAAACGTTCGGGATCGACCGAGCGAGCGTCCCCTTCGACGACGAGATTCGCGTTTTGGCAAGCGCGCGCGACCGCGACGACGCCCATTTGGATGTCGCGGCTCATCACCTTAATATTCTTTTTCGGCTTGACGTAATCTTTCGGTCGGAAGTCGGGAACCGCCGCGCCGATCGGGCGTTTGTCGGAAGCGGTTTTAAGGGATTCGAGGTGCGAAACGCCGCTTTTGCCTTCGACGAGCGCGCTCCAAAAAGAGTCGAGATCGATTCCAAGAGGGCTTAAAACGTCAAAACCGGTAACAACGACTTCTTTTTTGCTCATAACTAAGGCGTTTGGGTAAAATGGGGAACGGGGAGCCGCTTGAAGAGCGTTCGAAGGAAACGCGATTCGGCGAGCCGAGCGATATTTTCGGGGTTCCGACGTCGCGGAACAACGCTTCCCTTTATCGTAAACGAAACGCGACTTTTAACAAGGCGGGAGGGCGGAATTTTTTTAAATCTTTCCTTAGTTTTTATTTTTCGGCGAATTTTTCGACTCTCTTTTGACGTTTTTACTGATTTTTCCTCTGAAAAGTTTCGCGTCGACGTCGAGCGGGAGGACGAGGAAGAGTTTAACGACGGAGAAGGCGGGTTGTATTGAAGCGAGTTTTCTGAATTTAACGGTTTTGCGGACGTTGGGCCTGCGCGACGGGGAAATTTTTGAAAAAAATGAGAAAATAAATAAAACATCGCCGACGTTTTAGGGTTTAATACTAGTTGGCGACGCGCCGAAAACGGCGTTTCGCGTTTATTTTGAGGCGGCGTTCGCGCGTTGACAAACGTTTATTTTTTAATTTTTTTTTAATTGGAAGCGATTGAAGATAACGCGGATAAAATATCGGCGTCGCGCGAACGGCTTTTAGAAACATTTGGGGAAAATGCGATGAAAAAAGAAATTTTGACCTTTTTAATCTTGGCGCTCGGCGTCGCGACGACGGCTCCGGTCGACGCTCAACAACGCGCGGCGCAAAATCGTCGACGTCCTCAAGCGGCGGCGACCGCGACCGCCGCGACTCCGGCGACCGCTCCGGCTTCCGAAGCCGCCGCGTCGGAAGCTCCTTCCGCTCCTTCCGCCCCCGAACGTCCGACCGCTCGACCGGAAGGCGGGGCGAACGCCGCTCCGGGAAGGCCGGGCGGGCCGGGATTCGGCGGGCCGATGGGAAGACCGGGCGCCTTTACGCTGACCCGCGTCCGAATGGAGGCGATCCAAGCGGCGCGCGGCGAAGATAATAAGGTCGACGTTAAAAAATTTGAAACGGAATTCTCCAAGGGCGCGAAAGCGCTCGACGGCGACTCGGACGGCGTTTTGTCGGCCGAGGAGCTCGCGCCGCAATTCAACGGTCCGCAAGGTCGCCCGGGCGGTCCCGGAGCGTCGGGACAAGGCGGTCCGAACGCCGAACGTCGTCGACCGGGTCGAACGGGCGAAGGGGAAGAGGGCGCCGCGAACGCTCGCCGTCGACAACGTCCGCAAGACGCGGAAGAGGGCGCCGCGCCGAACGCTCGTCGCGAACGTCCGCAAAACGGAGCGCAAGGGGCGCAAGACCGACGCGGGCCGGGCGGTTTTCCGGGAGCGCCGAACGGGCAAGCCGGGCCGGGCGCTCCGCAAGCGCCGCGCGAATCCGGTTGGGATAAAGCGCTCGCCGCCGCGACCGCCGAAGACGGCTCCGTCGAGTTGGCGAAGCTGACCGCCGAAGTTTCGAAAGCCGTTAAGGCCGCCGACGCCGACTCGGACGGTTTCCTCGACGACGCCGAATCGCGCGAATTTAACGGTTTTGGCGGTTTTGGCGGCGGGAATTTCGCTCCGCCGGTCGGTATGGCGACCCGTATGGCGGTCGAATCGCCGCGTCGCAAGGCGGTCGAAACGGCGACGAACGCCGACGGCGCCGTCGAAATCGCGAAGTTCCGTTCCGAGTTTAAGTCGCTTTTGAAAGCGGGCGACGCGGACGGCGACGGGAAACTCTCGAACGACGAAGCGCAAAAAATGCAAGAAAAAGAAGCGGAAGAAATGCGCAAACGCTTCGAAGAAATGCGCGCGAACGGCGAAGGCGGCGGCCCCGGCGGTCCCGGAATGAGCGGTCGCGGCGGTTTCCCGGGCGGTCCGAACGGTCAAGGCGGGCCCGGCGCGGGCGGTCGCGGCGGTTTTGGTCGCGGGATGTTCGGCGGAAACGAAAACGGCGAAATCGTTTTGGCCGACCTGCCGGAGCAAATGCCGGAAGAGATGCGCGCGACGATGAAAGAAGCCGACAAAAATAACGACGGCAAACTCGACGCCGACGAAAGCGCCGCGATGCGCGAAGCGATGCAAGCGCAAATGCGCGAACGCTTCCAACAACGCGCCGGGGAAGACGGCGAAGGTCGCGGGCCGGGCGCCGGAACGGGCGGTCGGCGCGGTCAATTTGGACAAAATGGGCAAGACGGCGAAAACGGACGGCCGAACGCTCGCAACCGTCGCGGCGCGGACGGCGAAGCAAACGCCGAACGCGGCCCGGGAATGGGCGGTCGCGGCGGTTTCCCGGGCGCTCCGGGACAAGGCGGGCCCGGTTTCGGCGGTATGCCGGGCGGTTTTGGCGGCGGTATGCCGGGAATGGGCGGATTCGGCTTCGGCGGAATGCGTCGCGCCGCGTCGAACGCCGTTCAAAAAGCGTTGAACGAAACGATCGACGACAAAGGCGCGCTCGACTTGGCGAAATTTGACGCCGAACTCGCGAAACGTCTCGCCGACTGCGACAACGAAGACGACGGACTCCTCGACGCGCTCGAACAAGAGGAAGCGTTCGGGCGCTCGCCGTTCGGACGTCGCGGTC
>JAZNJF010000267.1:0-4223 GCA_045577885.1 Thermoguttaceae bacterium
TTAACAGTCTCGCGGCTTTTCAGCGACGTCGACGGGACTCGAACCCGCAACCACCGGATCGACAGTCCGGGACTCTAACCAATTGAGCTACGACGCCTACCGCAACGTCTCAACCGACGTTACAACAAATATTTTAACCGAAATTTCAATTTCCGCAAGGGGCGTTTTGCAATTTTTTCGAAAAAAAATTTCGACTTCTCGAAAAGCGCCTTACGTCGCCCCGCCGAGCCGCTTTCGCGCGCTCCGCCGGAACAAACGCGCCGAAATCGCCGCCTCCGACGCCCTCCGTTTTTCGACGATCGCGCCCGCCCCCGCTCCGACTCGCTTCGTCAAGAAACAAAAAAAGCCGCGAAACCTTAACAGTCTCGCGGCTTTTCAGCGACGTCGACGGGACTCGAACCCGCAACCACCGGATCGACAGTCCGGGACTCTAACCAATTGAGCTACGACGCCTACCGCAACGTCTCAACCGACGTTACAACGAACATTCTACCCGAACTTTGCATTTGCGCAAGGGGCGTTTTGCAAAAAATTTCAATTTTCTTCAAACTTCCGCCGACGCCCGCTCTCCGCCCCTCGCTAAACGCTCATTCCCCCTATTTTAACGTTTGTCGACGATTCGACGATTTTAAAATAAAAGCGTTTTTCCGATTTTAACGGCAATTCCTCTTCCCTCGTCGCCGTCTTTTCGGTACGATGTCGGCGAAAAACGCATTTTGGCGACGCCGCGCGTCGTTGCCGCCCGTTCCCGTTTCCCGCGATTCCGCAATCTTCGCCCCCATATCCCCCTTTTCCCCTATTTTCGCCAATGTCCCCCGAAAACGAACGCGTCGAACAGGCGACGCCGAAAAAGAAACTCGACGCTCGCAAAAAAGGGAACGTCGCCAAAAGTCAAGACGCGGTCGCCGCGGCCGCGCTGACCGGCGCCGTCGTCTTTCTCGCCGCGACGGCTCGCTCCAAGTCGACTTTTTTACTCGACTTTTGGACGGCGACCTTTTCGCGCCCCTTTGTCCTTTCGACCGACGCGGCGACGCTAACGACGCATTTTAGCGAAACTGTTTTCTTATTTTTGCGTCAATTCGCGTTTTTCGGCGCCGTCGTCGTTTTTTGCGGTCTCGCGGCGAACCTTTTGCAGAGCGGTTTTCTCTTCCTGCCGAACAAACTCGCCCCCGATTTTGGCCGCTTGAACCCGATTAAAGGTTTCCAACGCCTTTTTTCCGGGGAGTCGACCGTCCAAATAATCTTCGGAATCGTTAAAATCGTTTGCGTCGTCGCGCTTGTCGGTTGGGCGTTTTGGCGCGACCGAGAAACGTTGGCGAACGTCGGCGGCGGTTCGGTCGCGGCGATCGCGACGTTTTTTTTCGAGTTTCTCGTTCGACTCGCGCTCCAACTTTGCGCCGCGCTCGTCCTTTTCGCCGTCGGCGATTACGCTTGGCGCCGTTTCCGTTGGGAACGCGAACTCCGGATGACGCGGCAAGAGTTGCAAGAAGAGATGCGCGAAGAAGTCGGCGACCCGCAAATCAAGAGCAAACGTCGGCAAATTCAGCGCGACCGCCGCGAATCGTCTTAACGCTAAAACCGACGCGACCGCTAAACTTTCAACGCGTCGTCGAACGTTCGGCGATCGAGCGCGTCCCGTTTTTTCGTCTTTTGCGCCGATTTTGCCCTTTATTAATATGAGGGATATTAATAAAGGGCGAAAAAACGACGCCGCGTTCAATCTTCCAGCGGCGAACGTTCGACGACGACGCTCCGAACGGTTCCGTCGGCGACCCGCGTCTCCAACGTTTCGCCGACCTGCGCGTCGTCGACGCTCCGCAAAAGCCGCCCGTCCCGCGCTCGTTTCGTCAGCGAGTACCCGCGCCCCAAGACCGCCAACGGACTGAGCGCGTCCAACTTCGCCGCGACCTCCGCCGTCCGCAGTTCCGCTTTTTTCAACGCCGTCTCGACGCCCGCCGTCAACCGCCGCTCGAAGTCGAGCGCGCGTTGCCGCCGCTTCTCGGTCAAAACCTCCGCCGGAGCGACGAACGCTCGCGCCGCCGCAATCCGCTTGAGCCGTTCGTTCGCCGTCTCGATTCGCCGCTCGACGCCGCGACGGAGCCGAACGCTCCAGTCGTCCAACGCTCGAACGAACGCTTCGTCCTCCGGAACCAACCGCGCCGCCGCGTCGCTCGGGGTCAGCGCGTGCAGGTCGGCCGCCAAATCGCTCAACGAAACGTCGATCTCGTGTCCGATTCCGGTCGCGACCGGGAGCCGCGACGCCGCGATCGCCCGAACGACCGGCTCTTCGTTGAACGTCCAAAGGTCTTCGACCGAGCCCCCGCCCCGCACCAACGCGATCGCGTCGAGCCGCAGTTCGTCCCGCAAATCGTTCAACAGGGTCAAGGCCCGAACGACGTCTCGCGCGGCGCCGTCTCCCTGCACTTTCGTCAGCGCGACGACGACGTCGACCCGTTTCGTCCGCCGCCCCAAAACGTTCAAAAAGTCGCGAATCGCCGCTCCGGTCGCGCTCGTCGCCAAGCCGATTCGGCGGATGATTTTCGGCGGTCGTTTCTTCCGTTCCGGCGCGAAGAGCCCCTCGCGAGCCAATTTCTCCTGCAGTTGTTGAAACGCCAACTCCAGCGCGCCGACGCCCATCGGTTCGACGCTCGTCGCGACCAGCTGATATTTCCCATGCGGCGGGTAAACCTCGATTCGACCGCGACAAACGACCTGCATTCCGTTGCGCAAATCGAATTTCAGTTTCGCCGTCGTCGACTTCCAAATCGCCGCCGAGAGTTGCGCCGTTTCGTCCTTCAAGGTGAAATACGCGTGTCCGCTCTTCGGTTGCGAGAGATTCGAGATTTCGCCGACGACGCAAACGTCGAAAAAGATTTCCTCGACGACCGATTTTAACAGCCGCGTCAGTTCGCCGACCGACAACGTCGGCGGCCCGCCCGCTTCTTCGCTCGCCGCGCCGCCGGTCGTTGCGCCGCCGTTCGCCGCCGACGCCCCCAACGCGCCCTCGAAACCGCCGCCGTCAAAATCAAACGAAGCCAACTTATCGCCTCCTTAAACTATCGTCGCAACGCGACAAAAAAATCCGCCGAAATCTATTTTACTCGTCGTTAAACAAGAAGCGCGACGGTTTTCTTTGCCGTCGCGCTTCATTCGACGTTTTTTCGCCGATTTTGTCAATATTAATTAATACGTCGTCCAAACGCGCCCTTTCGACGCGCCAAATCGACCGTTACTCCGCCGCTTTTTCGACGTTTTCTCCGGCGACGACGGTCAGCTCGAGCCGCTCTTTCGCCGGTTTCGCTCCCGGGCGGTTCATATCGACGCCTTCCGTTTCGAGCAGGTACGTTCCCGGCGCCAAGTCGTTCGGCAACGGCGCGGAGACGTTCAAAACGACGTCGCGGAGCTTCGTTTCGGACAAATTCGAGCAACGCTGCGTCTCGACCGGCGTTAATTCGGAGCCGTCGGCGTTCAGGAGCCGCCAACGACATTCGACGTCGATGAGTCGTCCGTCCTCCGTTTCGCGGCAAGAAACGTATTCCAACTCGGCGTAAGCGAAGACGGTTTCGCCCGGTTTATACCCCTCCGCGCGCTCTTCGTAAAGTCCGAAACAAGCGGGCGCGACGACGAGAGCCGACTTGCGAATTTGCAGGTCGCAAAGACCGGAAAGGGAGTCGAGTCCGGCGCGCAATCGTTCGGCGACGAAAGTCGGATCGATTTCCTCCAAGCGACTTTGCAAGAGCGTTTCGAGCTCGCCGCGTTCGGTCTCCCAAAAGACCTTCAACGGGTCGGCCTCGTCTTGAATCTCCTGAATCGAGCGGTCGTACTCGTCGACGGCGAGATAAAGGAGGCGCAACCGCGCGTCGAGTCGGCGGACGTCTTCCCCGGCGGCTTTTTTCGCGTCGCGCTCGGCGACGAGCGTCCGAATCGCGCCCTTAATTTGCTCGACCCAAGCGATTTCGTCCCCGGAAAGCGGCTTCGCGACGGCGGCGTCCTTCCGTTCGTCGACCGCGTTTTGAATCGTCTCGCCGGAATCGAGCCCGGGCGCGGCGAGCGCAAAATTCGGCCCCGCGACGCCGTTTTCTCGTTCGGTCGCGTTTTCGACGTCGACGGCGGCAAGCGCTTGCGGCGCTTCGACGTCGAGCGTTTCGGCGGCGACAGGCGTTAAAACTTGCGCAACCTCCGCGACCGGACTCGAAGAAACCGGCAAACTCGACGCGACTTCA
>JAZNJF010000268.1:0-8159 GCA_045577885.1 Thermoguttaceae bacterium
GTTCATCGAGACGGTCGTCGGGACGCCGTATTGTTCGGTCAGTTTGCAGACCGCGCGCATCATCGGAAGCGGGCCGATAGCGATGACTTCGTCGAATTTTTCGCCGGCGTCGAGTTCTTCCTTAAGTTTGTCGGTAACGAAGCCCTTGTTTCCGTTCGAGCCGTCGTCGGTCGCGACGATCAATTTGTCGGACGCCGCCGTCATTTCGTCGTTGAGAATGATGAAGTCGACGCTTCTAAACCCAACGATAGCGGTAACTTCCGCGCCGAGGGACTTGAGCTTTTTCGCTTGCGGGTAAGCGATGGCCGTGCCGAGACCGCCGCCGATGACCGCGACTTTTTTGAGCCCTTCGAGCGGGGTCGGGACGCCGAGCGGACCGACGAAGTCGAGAACGGAGTCGCCGGCTTCGAGCTTCGCGAGGTCTTGCGTCGTTTTGCCGACCGCTTGGACGATGATCGTAACGCCGCCTTTTTCGCGGTCGTAATCGGCGATCGTGAAGGGGACGCGTTCGCCGAACTCGTCGATGCGCAAGATGATAAATTGCCCCGGTTCCGCTTTTTTAGCGACGGCCGGCGCGAGGATTTCCATCAGAAATATCTGAGGATTAAGGGTTTCTTTTCGGAGGATTTCATACGCCATTTGGTTTTCGACTCCAAACGAAGGATTAATGCCGCCGCCTTTCGCGAACTCCGAAGAGCCGTCGAGACGAGCGATGGATTTTGCGTAAGCGTTGCGTTTGCGAGCGTTAGGTTCGACGACGGTGGGGGAAAGAGCGCCCGAAAACGCTTTTTCTTGTAAATTATACTCGATTCTCGGCGTCTGTCAACGGGGGCCGCCCAACGCGCCGAACTTTCGCGCCGACTTTTCCGATTTTTTCGCAAGCGCCAAGCCGAACGCCTTTTATTCGCATTTAACGTTTATTAATGGCTATTTTATCCGTCGAGCAATTGCGGCGAGACGTCGCGTTTGGCGGCGTCGCACGACTCCGCGAGCGTTTCCTGCGACTCGGCGTCGTTCGGCGCGTTCTCCAAACATTCGCGACTAAAAGTAATATAATGGTCGTATTCGAGATAAAAGGCGCGCTCCGCGACGTCGTATTTAAAAGCGACGATTTGCGGCGTTGCGACGTTCGAACGCTCACAACGTTGGCGTTTTCCCGGAGACGGCGTAAATCCAAGCGGCGCCGACGTTTCCGCGAAGAGCGTTTTGAGACGCTTCGCAAAGGCGGATTTCAGTTTCGAGAATTGCTTTTTCGCGTCGTCGGACATAGGGAAAATTCCCTTGCTTCAAATTATAATATCGCGAACGTTAAACGGCGTCGATTAAGAAGCGAAAACGTTTTGTTTTATTCCTTTATAATAACCGCCGGCGACGCGAAAATCAAGAAAAAAGGTTTAAAAAAACGAAAAAATTCGCAAGAAAACCGTCGCGCCTTTCGACGTTGCGGATAAAACGCGTAAAACGTCGAAAAACGCGGCGGCGGGTCGCTTGGCGGCGTTATTAAGTCGCTTTTCAACCAAAACGGCGAACGCTTGCGACGGCGAGTCGCGCGCCGTCTAAAAGCGTCGCCCAAGCGGCGTCGGAGTAAACGTTCGGTTGGCGAAGCGAATGCGCGAGGGAGTCGAAACGATTCGCCGATTCGACGTAACGTCCCGACTGAAAAAGGAATAGAGCGCGAGCAAAGTTTTGCGTCGCGGCGTCGTTTCCGAAGGCTTTATCGTCGACTTTGTCGGCGTCGTAAGCGGCGAGTATATCGCTCGACTCGCGCCAACGTTCGAAAAAGGGAAGAACGTTGCTCGCAAACGTCGCGTCGAGAGCGTTTAGGAACGCTTCGGGCGGCGTCGGGAAACCGGGCGCGCGCAACCGAAAGCCGGGAATCGGCGAACACCAAAAATCACGCTTTAAGTCGAACGACGACAAGCGTTTTTCGACGAGCGTTTTGAAGCGATCGAGCGCCTCTTGCGACGCGGCGTCGTTCGGAACGTTCGCCCAAGGCGTAAAATCGGGCTTTAAACGGTAGGAGAATTCAAGTTCGAAATATTTTTCGATAGTCGGTTCGACCGTAAAACAACAACGCTGAACGAGCGTTCGCGTTTCGCGAACCCAAACGGTCGGCTTGTTTTCGGAACGCGTAAAACCTTGCGGTTCCAAGTGTTTGGTAAGGATTTCGGGAAGTCTTCGCGTATACTCGGCGCTTTCGTAAAGTAGTTTTCGAGCGTCAAGAGCGACGTTGCGTCGCGGAGACTCCGCTTCTTTGAGCAGAGAGCGAACTTCGCCCGGATTCGAACATAACGCGTGCGATTTCGGGATTTCTCGTTTGGGTTTAGATTCTTTGCGAATCGGCGTCGCGTTTCGTTCGGCGAGCGTTTTTTCAAGGGCTAAAATTCCGATTCGCGCGACTTCGGCCCTTTCGACTTCCCAATCGGGCGCTTCGGGCGGCGTTCGTGCGACAAGTTGCCGCAAACAGTCCGCCGCTTCGGCGAGTCGTCCGGCTTGAAAACGCAAAATCGCAAGATAATAGAGCCGCCAATCTTCGTCTTCCGCGATCGCGTCGGATTCGTCGACGGCTTCGGCGTCGACGGCGCGCAAGACGTCGGACGTTTCGCGAAAACGATTGAAAAACGGAAAAACGTCGTCGATAAGAGCTTTGTCGACAGCGTTTAGCGTCGCCTCGAACTCGCCGTCGTTCGTCGGAAGCGCCCAACCGCGTTGACGGCAAGCGTTGGCGGCGCCGGACTCGAAGGATTTTGTTTCCGACGTTCGCCAATTTGCGATAACCTTCTGCGTTTCGGCGTCTTGCGGCGCGGCTTCCCAAAGCGAAAAATCAGGTTTCATCGTGTAACCGTAATCGAGCAAACAGCGATAACCTTTGCCGAAGGAAAAACGGCAATCTTGAACAAGCGTTTCGGTCGCGTTTTCCCAAAAAGTCGCGGAAGAGTTTGTCGAGGCAAAACCTTGCGGAGCAAACGTTTCTTTAAATTTTTCGCAAAAATGTTTTTGGAGTCGCGTCTTGTAGCGCGCCAACGTTTCTTTTTCTTCCGGCGTCCCGTGAAAGAGAATCCGGTTGCGCTCGGCTTCGTCTTGTCGCGCTTCGGACGTTTCGGCGGTTTCTTTACGCGTCGGTTTCGAACTCGGAGCGATTTTTTCCGCTTCTTTGATATGCGCTAATTCTTTAAGCGCTTTTGTCGCAACGGGTTGGTAAGGAGACGCGGTCGCTTCGAGGAGTTCGTAAATTAGCGCGCGATTTGGGTAATCGACGAGTTCGGCGGGAATCGCAAGGTCGAGACGACGTTGTTTCGGCTTCGGCGGTCTCGGGCCGGGGCCTTTGGTCTCAATCGTTTGGCGAACGCTTAACGCGCCGATTTGCAAGGCCTTAGCGTATCTTTGCCAATAGGGGAGATAAATTAGGTCGTCTGCGAGCGTTTTTTCCGCCTCGGCTTCAAAATGCGCCGCCGCTTCCGCGTACTGGCCGAGTAAAAAACGCGCGACGCCGAATCGAAAATCGTCGAATCGCATTCCGGGAGGAGCGGATTCGCAACTTCCCGCGTCGTAGTTGTTTACGACGTCTTTCAGCGCGCGGTTCCGCTCAAGAAACGGAACGACTTTTTCGCGAAATTTCTTTTCGACTTTGGCGAACTTGTCGTCGACGTCGTTCGGAACGTTCGCCTCAAATTTCCAAAATTCGCAACGTTCGATCGTGCGCTCAAAATATTCTAAGCCGTTAATTTCAACGAGATCCAACCCTTGGAAGAAATCGGCGAGCGTTTTTTGCGTCTCGGCGTCGTAAGGCGCGTTCGACCAACAATCGCGGCAAAACGGAAGCCGATAGCCGTAGGAAATAAAGAGAACGTCGATCGAGTTGTCGTAACGAAATTTGCAATATTGCGGAGCCGTTTCGGAGGCGCGCTCCCAACGATACCGCTTTTGCGGAACGGGCGTAAAGCCAAGCGGTTCCAAGGTTTCCGTAAAAAGCGTTTTAACGCGTTTCGTGAAAGCGGATTTCAATTTCGAGACGAGTTTCTTTGCGTCGTCGGTCATCGAAAAAACTCCTTGCGTCAAGATGTAAAATTAAGAGCGTTAAACGGCGTCGAATTAAAAGCGCAAACGCCTAGCGCTCTAACTTTATTGTAAACGACGGCGATAAGAAAATCAAGGAAAAAATAACCGCGAATAAATAAAAACGCAAAAAAAACGCGCCGTCGTCGACCTTTGTCAAACGGCGGCGCGTTTGCGTTTTAACGTTAACGACGTCGCGTCGTTTTATTGCGAAAAACGGGACGACGCGGCGGCGTTAAACGCTTGTCGAATTACCACTTAACCGATTCGAGGAATTTCAGGCTTTGCGGGATTTGGTCGACGACGCGCGGCGATTCGTCTTCGATGAAGTAGTACTTGACGCCGACTTCTTGCGCCGCTTTCAAAATTTCGGCGTAGTTCGCTTGACCGGAGCCGAGCGCGACGTCGTTTTCAACGCTGGTGCCGCCGGAGTGGTTCCCTTCGACGCCCTTCTTAAGGTCTTTTAAGTGGAAGAGCGACCAGCGGTTAGGATACTTGCGGAGGAGTTGCGCCGCGTCTTGGCCCGGGAAAATCGTCCAAAGAACGTCCATTTGGAACGAAACGTAGCGCGGGTCGGTCTTTTCGACGAGCAGGTCGAAATGGGTCTTGCCGTCTTTCCAAGGAAGGAATTCGTAGCCGTGGTTGTGGTAGTAGAAACCGATTCCGTACTTCGCGAGAACCTTACCGGCGTTGTTGAAAACTTCCGCCGCGGCAAGGACTTCCGCTTCGTCGAGTTCGCCGTCGTGCGGCAGCCAAGCGACGCCCGCGTATTTCAGTCCGAGCGCTTTCGCTTCGCGTCCGACGGCGTCCGGGTCGTTTTTGAAGAGGTTGTAATCCCAGTGGCCGGCGATCGGCGTCAGCTTATATTGCTTGAGTTTCGCGACCATTTCTTCCGGTTTCATGCCGTAAGTCCCGGCCAATTCGACGTATCCGAAGCCGAGATCGTTCGCGGTTTGGAAGCCTTTTTCGACGTCCTTCGAGAACGTGTCGCGGAGGCTGTAGAGTTGCAGACCGACCGGGCCCTTGAAAACGTCGTTCGAGCCGACCTTGAGACGAGCGTCGTCTTGAGCGAACGCGGAGACCGCTCCGGCGAGGAGGGCGACGAGAGCAAACGCGAATTTTTTCATTGCGTAATCCTTGTGAATAAAAAGGGTAAGTTGCGGCGACGCGATGAAGCGTCGCCGTTGGAAATCGTGTTAAATCGGCGTCGAAAGCATTTGCGACACCGTGTAAAAGTTGGCGCGACTTTCGACGTTAACTTCTTATTTCGCCGGTTTTTCGACGACGTATTGCGGCGCGTCTTTTTGCGTGAAACCGTGCGTTTTGCCTTGGTGAACGACCCAGCGCGTCGCGGTCGGAATCGCTTTGAACAGAACGACTTGGCCCGACGGCGGGCAAACGTAGTCGCCGAGACCGGAGTAAATCGTAACTTGTTTCGCCTTAATGCGTTTCGCGAAATTCGTCGAGTCGAAATAACCGAGGCCGTCGACCCATTCCGGGAACCAACCGCCGAGGCGTTTGTTGTTCGCTTTGCCCGCTAAGTCGCAGAACCAAGGAACGTGCGCTTCGACTTCGGTAACGTCGGCGTCGAGTCCGGCCGCGGCGAGGGATTGGAGCCCGCCTTGGCTTCCGCCGCGAACTTTCAGGTCGACGCCGTTCCATTCCGGCAACGATTTGACGAATTCGAGCGACCGCATCACGCGCAACATCGCGCCGCGCCAGAAGGAAACGTTCGGGTTCGAGTTTTCCTCTTTTGAGAAGCCGTAACTCTTTAAAAACGTCGAGTTAAGCTCTTGGTAATATTCGCGCGACTGACCGTTCAAAATACCGTGAACGTTGATTTGAAACGAAATGGCGTTCGGAACGAAGGGCTTGCCGGCGCTGACGACGGAGTAACCTTGGTAGCAAACGACCGCCGGAAGCGATTTAGGCTCGGCGTTTTTCGGGACGCAAAGGTACCCGGAAACCGGCGTCGGACCGGCGCAGTCGACTTTAACGTCGTAAACGTCGAAGTTCGCGTTGTCGGCGTCGACTCGCGTAAGCGTATATTTCATCGGGACTTGCGCGAGGATTTCTTTTTGGCGGTTCCAAAACGCGTCGAAGTCGGCCGGTTCGGGCGTTCCTTCGATTTGGTCGAAGAGGACGCCGGCGCCGCCGTTGAATTGACGTTGTTCGCCGCCGAGCGGTTTGCCGTTTTCGTCGAGCGCGTAAACTTGAATGCGAACGAAGCCGGGAACGTCGATGGAAGTTTCGATTTTAAGCGGGTTAGCGGCGTCGGAAACCGCTTCGCCGGACTCCGTTTTGCCGTCGTCGCCGGTGCGCGTCCAAGTCAATTTCTTGCCGGAAACGGCGGCGCCGTCTTCGAGACATTGGACGCTGAACGTCATTTTTTCGCCCGGTTCGTACTCGAGCGGGTTTTTGTCGGTCGTTCCGAAGAACGTGATTTCGCCCGCGAAGACGGTCGACGCCGTTAAAAACGCCGCGAAAAGACCGGTTAAAAAGGCGCGTCGTAACATTGTGAAAACCTTTCTCTGCAACGTGTTGCGTTGGTTGGACGACGCGGAAACGCTATTTAATGTAATAATTCCGCGTCGGAATGAAAATTACTTAACGACGCGACGTCGTTTTCGCCGCGTCGTTGCTGAATGCGACGTCTAGTCGAGCTTGAAGAGCCCGTACTCGATGAAGTCGTAAGCGCTTCCCGGAGGCGGGGTTTGCGGCGCGCTGTGGAAACTGCCCGGCCAAGCGCTGCCGCGGAGAGCGCCCGCGTGCCAAGGGCCGAAGAGATTTTTCGGCGTTCCGTAAACCCTTGCGGTCAAAGCGATTTCGGCGTCGTCGGGAAGAGCGGCGATTCCGGAGGTCAGGTCGACCGTTTCTTCGGGAAGCGCGAGCGCGCCGACTTGCTTGCCGTCGACGAGAACCGCCGCGACGGCGCCGTTCCAAGCGCGGCGCAAACCCGGGAGCGCAAAGAGGATAGGACGGTCGGTCGGGAGTTCCGACTTCTTGACGCGGAAGGTGTAATCGACCGCGCCGGAGTAGAACGGACGGCCTTGCGACGCCCAGCCGCAAGCGTCGTCGCCGAGGCCGCTTCCGTCGACGGCGTATTGCGCTTTGCGGTCGTGCGAACGGAAAACGAGTTCGCTCGACGCGGTCGCAACAGGTTGCGCGTCAACGGGTTGGAGCGTTCCGTCGGCGGCGCGCGTCAGGAACTGAACTTCGGCGAGACCGACGAAACCGTTGTCGACGTTTCGCTCCGTCGTGCCTTTGAAGTCGGCGGGAAGCGGGTAGGAAAGACCGTTCCAGTTGGAGCGAATATTGAACTTAACCGGTTGTCCAGCCGCGACTTGCAGCGTTTTGCTAAATTCGAGCGTTTGCGCCGTTCCGTCGCCGCGTTTCAGTTCGAAACCGCCGACTCCGTCGATCGTAAACGCTTTGACGCCGCGGGTTTCGAGGTTGCGTTCGCAGTAGTTCCAAATTCGAACGCCGTCGATCTCGACGTTTTTCGGGAACGCGAACGAAATCGACGGGGCGCGGTCGTCTCCGGCGCCGTGAAAATCGACGCCGGCCGAGAGCCAAGAAACGCCTTCAAGAGCGTTCGAAGCGCGCGGAATCGTTTTTTTCGCTTCGACGTTTTTAAAACTAAGTCCTTTGTCGGCAACGATTGCGAAACCGACGTCGCGCGGTTCGAGCGAGAACGCGCCGACGAGCCAAGCGGTCGAAATTTCGCTAAACGGCGTCATTTTGGCGGAGACGAGGCGGATTTCGTTCGTTCCGGTTTTCGCCGACGACGCGACGTCGTAAACGCCGAACGCGCGGTCGAATTTCCAAGCGCCTTCGATTCGCTCGACTTTTTGGCCGTTGACGTAAACGTCGTAAATTTCGGGAGTTTCGATAACAAGACGCAGGTCGGCGATTTGCGCGTCCGACTTTTCGAAACGATAAATCGCCTCGAAGCCGGTTCCTTCCGGAAATTCGCGCTTGATCAGCTCGTCGCGGAACTGCACGCCGTTGTCCCAAGGCGACTTAGGAAAGCCGTTTTGCCGCCAAAGCCAAGCGTTGGCGCGGTAAAAATACTCGTTTTCAATCAAGTCGGATCGTAGCCA
>JAZNJF010000269.1:0-3692 GCA_045577885.1 Thermoguttaceae bacterium
GTCGACGTCGACCGCCTTTGGCCGAAATTTTGGCGGCGAAACGCGGAGCTTTCGTTCGCCTATTGGTCGGAGATTTTAAAAGCGGTCGAGCTGGGGGTTCCGGCTTCCAAGCAGGAGGCGATCGTCGCCGAAATTATGCCGAACGATCCGACGAAAGCGCGCGGCGCGTTGACGCGCTATTGGGGAAGCCGGAACGAATCGACGTTTTTCGCCGCCTTGTTGAAAAACGCGGAAATCGTTTTCGAAACGACGCCGCAAGAGGCGCGAGACGCCGTTTATTATAACGAACGCGCCTTTTTTAACAAATTTAGCGAAAATTATGAAGCCGCCGAAGCCGACTTCCGCAAGGCGCTTGAGTTGCGTCCCGGCGCGCTCGACGTCGAGTTGCAATTGGCGATTTTGCTTTGCGAGCAAACGAGGCTCTTGCAAAAGGACGAAGAATGCGTTAAACTGTTGCGAGAGATTGGCGCCAACGCGACGGGGGGGATTAAGCGTCAAGCCGAAACTTGGACGCCGCGGGCCGAACGCAACCTGTTGCGAAGTCAAGCGCGCGCCGAACGAGCGCAAAAAGAGCGGAGCAAGGTGAAAAACGTTCGCTCCGAAACGCCGGAGCAAAGCGAAACGCCGGAACAAACCGAAGCGCCGGAACAAACTGAAATTTCGGTGCAAACCGAAACGCCGGAATAATCGGCGCGAGCGGAACGAGCGCGAAAGGGCGGAACTTGGCGCCGTCGACTTTTACCTGTTTAATTAATAACGACGTTATTGCGTCGCGCGACGAAAGTCGGGCGGCGTTTTACTAAAATCGAGCGAACCGACGACGCAAGATTGCAACGACAATCGACGCGTCGCAACAGAAAGTGAAAAACGATGGAAAAATCAAAAGTTTATTTTGCGGACTTTCACGCGACCCCGAACGAAACGCTTCTTCAAAAGTTGCGTCGCCTGATCGACCGCGCCGGGTACGCTTCGCTCGACTTGAAGGACAAGTTCGTCGCGCTGAAAATTCACTTCGGCGAAATGGGCAATTTGGCGTATATGCGCCCGAATTACGCTCGCGTCGTCGCCGACTTCACGAAGGAACTCGGCGGCAAGCCGTTCCTGACCGACGCGAACACGCTCTACGTCGGGAGCCGTAAAAACGCGATCGACCATATCGAAACCGCGTACCGCAACGGCTTCGACCCGTTTGTTACCGGCTGTCATGTCGTAATCGCCGACGGTTTGAAAGGAACGGACGAAGTTCTCGTTCCGATTAAGGGCGAGTACGTTCAAGAGGCGAAAATCGGGCGCGCGGTGATGGACGCCGACGTCGTCGTTTCGCTGACGCACTTCAAAATGCACGAGTGCGCGGGCGCCGGCGGGGCGTTGAAGAACATCGGGATGGGGTGCGGTTCGCGCGCCGGGAAAATGGAGATGCACTCGAGCGGGAAGCCGATCGTCGACCATTCGCTTTGCGTCGGTTGCCGCGTTTGCGCTCAAACCTGCGCGCACGACGCGATTTCCTTCGACCCCGCGAACGGGAATAAAGCGACGATTAACGTCGACAAATGCGCCGGTTGCGGTCGTTGCATCGGTCGCTGCCCGAAAGACGCGGTCGGGGCGGCGATGGACGAGTCGTTTGAAATTTTGAACAAGAAAATTTGCGAATATTCGTTGGCCGTTCTGCAAGGGCGCCCGTCGTTCCATATCGCGTTGGTCAACGACGTTTCGCCGTTCTGCGACTGTCATGCTGAAAACGATATTCCGGTCGTTCCGAACGTCGGGATGTTCGCGTCGTTCGACCCGGTCGCGCTCGACTTGGCTTGCGCCGAAGCGGTCAATAAACAGCCGATCGTCCCGAACAGCGCGCTCGCGAAGAAGAAGCCGAACGGCGACCACTTCTGCACGATGCACCCGACGACGAACTGGCGCTCGGTCGTCGAATACGGCGCGAAACTTGGGCTCGGCTCGCTCGATTACGAGCTGCTCGAAATTTGAGCGGACGGGGAGATTTGAACGGTTTGGCTGGACGGAACGCTTTGGGCGAGCGGGGCGCTTTAGGGTCTTGGGGCGCTTTAGGCGAACGAGGGCGAATGCGGCCGTTTTTCGCCGTCGACGTCGGGAACACGCGAACGAAAATCGGTTTTTGGCGCGACGTCGAGAGCGGCCCGTTCCCGGACGCCGAGTTTGCCGACGCGTCGGAAACGTTCGACGCGACCGACGTTTGGCTTCGTTCGCTTCCGCTCGACGGCGGCGACGGGGCGCGTTGGCTCGTTTCGAGCGTCAACGATCGCAAGGCGTCGGCGCTCGAAGCGGCGGTTCGGCGTTTTCGTCCGCTCGACGCGTTTTCGACGCTCCGACTCGCCGACGTTCCGATTCCGGTCGAGTACGACTATCCGGAAAAACTCGGGATCGATCGCGCCGTCGCGGCGTTCGCGGGCGTTCGTCTCCTTGGGGCGGGGCGTCCGTTTTTGGCGGTCGACGTCGGAACCGCCGCGACGATCGATTGGGTCGACGAGCGCGGCGTTTTTCGAGGCGGCGCGATTTTGCCCGGTCCGCGGCTGATCGCGGAGTCGTTGCAAGCGAAAACGGCGAACCTCCCGGCGCTCGACGATCCGGAGCGCGAGGGAACGCGAACGTTCGATTACCCGGCGACCGAAACGTCGAAGGCGATTCGGCTCGGCGTCGTTTATTCGTTGGTCGGCGCGATTTCGGCGTTTTATTGGCAAACGCGGCGGCGGCTCTTGGAAAGCGGCTCCGACCCGACGCGCCTCGCGCTCCTGATCGCCGGGGGCGACGCGCGGGCGACCGAGCGGCGGTTGCGAACCCTTTTCGACGATTGGGAAGCGAGTTTCGGGGCCGATTTTGCGTTTCCGCGACCGGAAATCGTCGTCGAACCGCGGTTGCTCTCGTTCGGTTTGCGGGAAATTGCGCGTTCGAACGGGCGTTAAAATCGTTTTAGCCGTTTTCATCGTCGTATTTCGACGTTAAGCGGCGGCGTTGGACGGCGATTGCGAGCGTTAAAATCGGCGCGACCGTTAAAGCGTAAACGCAAAACGGGAAAAATTGGCGAACCGGCGGCGAAAAATTTTCCATTCGGGACGTCCGGCGTCCTACCCGACCCTTGAAACGTCGCCGCGACGGAGTAAAATAAGAAGAAACGGCGCCGACGGACGGAGCGCTCGAAAAGCGGGCGCGCCGCCTCGAACGACCGAAAAAGGAACGAAAAATGATCGAATTAACCGATTCCGTCGCGAAAACGATGAAAGAGTTTGAAAAACTTCCCGGCGTCGGGAAGAAATCGGCCGAACGCATCGTTTATCACCTTCTGAAAGCGACGCCGGAAGAAGCGTTCGCGCTCGCCGACGCGATTCGTTCGATGAAGGAGAACGTCCGGTACTGCAAACATTGCTTCAACCTGTCGGAGGAGGAGGTTTGCGACATTTGCCGCGACGAACGCCGCGACCGTTCGATTCTTTGCGTCGTCGAACAGCCCCGCGACTTAATCGCGTTGGAGCAAACCGGTTGTTATCGCGGACTTTATCACGTCCTGTTGGGGCGCGTTTCGCCGCTCGACGGGGTCGGCTCCGACCAGCTGACGATCGACGCGTTGGTAAAACGGGTAAAAACGGGCGACTTTAAGGAGTTAGTGATGGCGACGAACCCGACCGTCGAGGGGGACGGCACCGCGCTTGCGATCACCAACCGCT
>JAZNJF010000270.1:0-20313 GCA_045577885.1 Thermoguttaceae bacterium
AACGACTGTCTTTTCGTCGGTTGCCGCTCGAGCGGCGTCAACGGCGCGGGTCTGCACGTGGACGGAACCGCGACCCTAAACGGCGTTACGGCGGTCGGTTGCGCGTCGTCGAACCCCAACGACGTTTACATCGCTTACGGCGCTTCCGCTACGGTACGAAACTCGATTGTCGGCAAACTATTCAAGTCGAGCGCCGCGACGACGACGGTTGAAAACAGCGTCGTCGACGTCGCGTCGTCGAGCGTCGGTTTCGTCGCGTCGCCGCCGGACGATTTAACGGTCGAAAATTGGAGCGCTAACGCTTGGCAAAACTGGGACTTGCGTCTTCTCGACGACGCGAGCGGCGCTCCGTCGCCTTACCGCGATTCCGGCGACGTCGACGCGGCGTCAAAATACGACCTCGACGGCAATTTTCGGGGCCGCGAAACCAACGGCGCTTCAACGTGTAGTCCGGGCGCGTACGAAACGATTCAAGCCGATCTTTTCTGGATCGGACGCGACGCGTCCGAAGCGGAAGTCGTTGCGCCGTCGTTTCTTACGTCGGACGGTTGGGCCGCGTCGCGCTTCGCGACCGTTTCGGACGACGCGGCGCCGCAAGCCGGGCAAACCGTTTTCGTCGACGGCGCCGTCGCTTTTGTCGACGTCTTGCCGACGTTCGCTTCTTCGCTCGCAAGCGTTGTCGTCGGAGGACTTGCGTCCGTCTCTTTTGGCGCGACGACGCCGGTTTCTTTGGCCGCGTTGCGAGTCGGTTTGGGGGCGTTTTTCGACGCGAGAATTCGTTCCGAAAAGACGTATTCGTCGGTTCATGTCGGCGCTTGGTCGCGAGTTGCGGGACAGATTGTAGCGTCGATTTCTTGCGAGTTCGACGCAAACGCTTACGTCGCAAACGGCTATTTTTACAACGTTTACGTTTCGCCCGTCCCAACTTACGGATCGTTGGTCGTCGCGCCGTCGACGACTTCGGCCGTAAGACTCGACGGCGTTTATATTTGCGACGTCTTTCAAACGACCAACGAAGGAACGTCGCCGACGCGAACGATCAAAATCGGCGACGCGGCGACAATTCGCGCGAAGTCGGCGACGATTCGCGCGAGCGCGACCGCTCCGTTCGAAACGCCTTTCGACAAACGAGTTACAATAGCGCTACAAGGAGACGCTAAAACGACCGTTTCCGCCGCCGCGCCGCAAAGTTGGGCCGCCGCCTTCGAAGTCGACCTTTCCCAAGCGGCAAGCGCGACGTTAACGCTAAACGGTCAAACGATTTACGGCGCCGCGCCAACCGCCGCCGTTTCGTTAACGGGAAGCGCGAAAGTCGCCGAACGCGGCCTCGACGTCGCGTCGCTAACGTTGAACGCCGACGCAACGCTAACCGTCGACGGCGCAAAGATTAACGTCGCGAAACTAAGAAACGCCGACGGAGCGACGCTAATTGTCGACGTCGCGTCGATTAAATCCGCCTCGCTAACCTTGAACGCCGGTTCGACGTTAAACGTCGAAGGCGCGGAAGTTAACGTCGCGAAACTAACCGTCGCCGACGGAGCGAACGTCGCATTTTCGCTCGTCAAAACGACCGACGCGACCGACGGAGGAAACTCGAACGACGGAAACATCGCGAACGCCGAAACTTACGTCGACGCCGTTTTGAGCGCGATCGCCGCCGCGACCGTCGGCGCCGCGACGTTCGCCGGAGTCGGCTATTTCGCGACGCCGCCCGAAACGGACTTAACCGCCGCGACGTTCGAAAGTTACGTCCGCCGCGTCGACTACTCCGCCGGAGTCGAAACGTTCGCCGCGACCGCGACCGGCCCGACGAGCGCGACGCTCGCTTGGAGCGCAACCGACGCGACGGCGCGGGTTTGCGTTGGACGCGAAAACGCGGCCGCGCCGAACGGTTGGGAAGTCGTCGCAACAACGCCGACGGAAGGCGCGTCGCCGCTCGAAGTCGCCTTAACGGGACGCGAAACCTTCCGAATCTTCGACGGCGCGACGTTCGTCGTCGACGCGGCCGACGGCGGCGTTCTCGCGCCGTTTTGGCAGGTCGCGTCTTGGGCCGTCGTCGACGCGGAAAGTTCCGGCGCTCTGGACGGCGGCGACTCGGAGTCGCGTTTTTCGGTCGCGGCGGTTTGGGCCGTCCCGGTCGACCGCGCCGTTTAAACGTTGAAAAGGAGAAAAGCCAACCGATGAAAACAGTTCAACTTACGCAACGCCAAACGCCGAGCTTTCGGGCGTTGATTCGGGCGGAAAACGGCGCGCTTTTCGACGCGGCCGTCGATCTCGCGACGCCCGAAGAACTCGCCGCCGAAGGGATCGACCGCGCGCCGATTTCTTGCTCGATTTATTACGCGACCGGTTCTCTCGCGCCTTATTCGGCGTCGACGACGAACGCGTCGCCGGTTCCGGGATTCGAAAATCTCGAAATCGATCCGTCGGCGTTCGTCGAGCCGGACGCGGTCGAGGCGAACGGGCTCGGATACAACTTTCGTTACTCGCCGCCAAGCCGCGCGTCGTTTCCGTTCGAAAAACCGGGCGTTTACTTCGTCGACTTTTTGATTTACCCGAAAACGGGCGCGGCGCTCGCGTTCCGAATCGGCGCGGAGGTAAAATGACGACGCTTCTTCCCCTTTGCGAACTCTTCGCGGACGTCGCGGCGGCGCGGTTCCCCCAATTTTTGGTTTTCTCGAACGCCGACGCGAACCGCGAATGGACGGGAACGCCGACGGTCGAGTTCGTCGAGACCGACGCGACGACGGAAACCTTCCTCGACGGCCGGTTCCAGCAGACGCGGAAGCTGACTTGCGCTTGCCGCGCCCAAACGCAAGCGGACGCGGTCGCGTTGGCGGCGACGCTCCGTTCGAAAATCGCCGATTTTTGCGTCGAGTTGGAGCGAGACGCAAGAATCGCGTCTTGGACGCTCGACGACCTCGGAACGCTCCCCGACGAGCGCGGTTTCGTCGTCGGCGAAACGTTTTACGGCTTCGTCGACTTTACCGTTTTAACCCCGATTAGCGATTACGTTTAACGCAACGAAAGGAACTTTTTCGCTATGTTCGCTTATCAAATGTTTGTCGCCTTCCTCGCGCAAGACCCGAACGGGACGAATCACAACCCGGTAACCGATCCGGCGGTCGTCGGCTTGAAGTTCGGGACGAAAAACGCGATTCCGGAAGGCTACGTCTTCACGAATATCAGCCGCTCCGGCACGACGTCCGAAACGCTCGAACTGAACTCGATTAGCGATATGGACAAGTACGCGCGGTACGAATCGGGGAAGACGACGCCGGGAACGATTACCTTCGCGTCGCGCCGCCCGTTCGATAAGGCGTCGATTTACAAGACGCTCGACGCGATTCAAAACGTCGCCGACAACCGCCTCGGGCTGTTGCTCGTCGGACAATACAAGGAGACGCTTCAAGACGGAAAACGCGTTTACGTCGTCGGGTTCGCGACCGCCGCGCTCGTTACCGAAGACGGTTCGATTAGCGGCGAAGCGAAGGCGCAAATCACCTCAAACCTCGCGTTTCAAGCGTCGGGGCGTCCGCTGGAAGGATCGGACGTTTGCGCCGCGACGATGACGGTCGACCCGAAAGACGGAACGGTCGTCGTCGAGAAAACGACCGCGCCCGCCGCCGCTTGATTAAGAAAGGAGAACCGCGATGCAGATTAAACCGCTCCCGCAGACGCCGCGCCGCGTCGATATTTCCGAATGGAACGACGAAACGGAGGCGTTTCTTCGCCCGATGAACGGGTTCGAAGCGCTCGTTTTCAACGATTATTTCGTCAAGTTTTACCGCAAGGACGACGCGCCGGAAGAGCGTTTTGACGCGGGCTTTAAGGCGGCTCTCCTCGCGCTCGTCGACGCCGACGGCAAGCCGCTTCTCGCCGAAGCGGACAAGTCGGCCGTTCGCGCCGCGTCGTTCTTGCCGTTCTTCCGGATGTTTTCGGTCGGCTTGACCGAAACGGCCCCGGACGGCGAAGAGTTCGAAACGGCAAAAAAAAATTAATCGACGACGCCGACTTCGCGTTCCTCTTTCGCTTGGCGTTCGCGCTGAAAAAGAGCGTTCAAGAGATTTTGACGCTCCCGGCTTGGGAACGCGAAATTTGGCGGTCGGTTTTCGACCTATTCGGCCCGCTCGACTGGAAGCGCGACGACTACCTCGCCGCCCGAGCTTGCCAATTCCAGTCGACCGGTTCCCTGCCGCTGAAAGATTTTATCCTTTTTCCCGACCCAACGCTCGAACGCGAGCCGACGGCGGCGGAGCTTTGGCGCGGTTTGGGACTTAGCTTCGACGAAACGACTTTGGAGATTCGCAAAGAATGAACAACGGAAACGACGACGGCGTTCTCGTTTCGCTCGACTGGTTGCGAAGAGTCGACGCGGCGGTCTTTCGCGGCGCTTCGGCGAACGGCGCGGCGACGGGAAATCGGTCGCTTTTTTACGACGTTCGCCTTGCGACGATACACGGCGCCGGGTGGAGTTGGGACGCCGACGCGGAACGTTGGCGCTGTTACGTCCGCTTCGACGACGTTCCTTGGGCGGCGCAACCGTCGCAAAAGGCTTACCTTCCTTGGCGCAAAAAAGAGGACGGAAAACCGTTTATTTCCGGGCGAATTTGGGTCGTTTGGCGCGGACGTTGGGACGTCTTGACGACCGACGTCGCTCGCGAAATTGGAATCGGCGACTGCGTCGGCGTTTCGCTTCGTTACGACGCGACGACGAACGAATTAAGCGCGACCAACCTCGGCGTTTTAAAAGCGATCGTCGCGAACCGCGAAAACGTTTCGTCCGACGCTTACGGCGAACGTCGCGCCAACGTTTGCTTTTCGTCGGACGATTTTGTCGGCGTTTCGTTTCGCCCGGGCGCAAGCGGCGACTCCGTTTCGACCGGCGGCGCTAGTTGGCTCGAAATTTCGCTCGCCAAGGACTACAGCTTTTACGCGAAGTATTTCCCCGGCTCCAATTCGTCGCAAACCGAAACGGTCAAGATTACCCAAATTCAAGTCGCGAAAGGCTCGACGCTTGCCTCGGTCGGCGCCGACCCGACGACCGGCGCTTCGACGCTTTTTATTAAAGCGCTCCCGACCGTCGACGTCGAAGTCGTTACCGACGTTCGATTAAACGACGACGGAACGCTAAGCGTTTCCAAAACGACGATTAAAGCGCTCGTTTGAGTTACTGTCAAGCGCCTGAAATATTTTCCTCGACCGTTCGTTTCGACAAAGGAGCCCCGCCCGATGAACCCGCGCAAACTTCTTTCCCGACTCGCCGACGCGGTCGCGCTTCCGGCGACGCTGACCCGACGCGACGGCTCGACGCTTTCGCTCCGCGTTCGACCCGAAACGGCGGCGGGCGCCGAATCGCTCGACCCGGCTCGCGGCGCTCGCGCCGTTCCGCTTCCCGTTCGCTCTTGGTCGGCGTCGATCGACGCGTTTTCCGACGTCGACTTGCGCGAGTTCGAGCGGTTCGCGACGTTAACCGTCGTCGGCGACGACGGCGTCGAGCGGTCGTTTCCCGTCGCCCGCGACTCCGCGTCCGGTCGGCTTTGGCGTTGGCGGTACGCGACGCCGGGAAGCCGAATCGTTTTCTTTACGTCGACGAGCGGCGACCGGTCGCGACCGCGCGAGTTCGGTTTCGCCGCTCCCGTCGGTCGCTAATTTGCTCGCCCAACCAAGTTTAACGAAAGGAACTTCCGTTGGCCGGATATTTTATCGAAGGGTTTATCGAAGCGTTCGAGGGGCTGATCGAGTCGCTCGAAGAGACGAACGACGAACTCGCGCCGCGTTATCGGGAAGCGCTCGACGAATGGGCGACCGAAACGGCGCGCCTCGCCGTCGAAAATTTGAGTCGGCCGCGTTGGCTCCTTTCGCGATCGATCGGCGACAAGGTGAAGGATTATCGGAAAGACCGGAAACTTTGGGCGATGGCGGGGTTCCAGTTCCAGCATAATTTGTTTCGGTCGAGAGACCCGCGCGACCCCGGCGAGTACGGCCAGTATCACGAAGGCGGTTGGCGGCCCGGAAGGTATCGCGTTTCGGCTCCGCGTCGTTTTTTGCGACGCGCGAAAGCGGAAACGTATTGGACGCTCCTGCAAAAAATCGCGGAAATTAACGAAAAAATGGTCGGGGAAATCTTCGCCGAGAAACGACGCCGAACCGCCGCCGCGCGCGAACTTCGCGAAATGCAACGAAAAGCGCGCAAAGCGCAAAAAAAAGCGCGCCTGGGTTGAAATCGGCGCAAATTTCGGTATCCTTAGAGAAGAGGCGACGCGCTTCGAGCGGTCGGAACGCTCGCGCCGTCTCGCCGAAAACGAGAGGAACCGAAACGATGCGAATCGCTTATTACCTGAACGACGGAACGCGCAAAATCGGGAATACCGAAGAATTTCGACGCGATTACGACGCCGGAAACGTCGACGCGTCGCGCCAAGCGGCGATAGAAGTCAAATCGAAGATTCACGCCGGCTTCGCCGCGCGAACGCTTGCGCACGAAGAACTTCGCGACGGAGAACGCGAAGAACGCAAACGAGACGACCGCCGCCAACTCGCCTACCGACTTCTCCGCGTCGTCGCCGTCGGTTTTTTCGTCGCGACGCCCGCCGCCCTGCGACGCTTCGACGAATTGCCGGAACCGCTTTTCGTTTTTTTGATCGGAGTCTCCCTTTGGTTGGTTACGGCGCTTATGAAAACGTCCGTCAACCTTTCGCGACTTGCGCGGATAGGGCGTTTTAAATTGCTTGGGTTAGAAAAAGCATACCAAATTTGCAAAGAAGAACGCGAGTTCACGAGCGAGGAGAAAAAACTTCTCGTCGATTACTTGCTTTATCCTTGGAAATACGAACGACGAGCGCCTAGGCGGTAAAGCGCCGCGCGTTTGGCGTTCGATAGAGGAAAATTTAAATGTCGAACGTTATCTCCAGCGGCGTGAAAATCACGGTCGACACGACCGACCTCGACGTTAAATTTTTGAAGAGCGTCGAACAACTGAACGCTTCGTTGACGAAGAGTCAAAAGGCGTTAAAACTCGTCTACAACGAACAAGGACTTTTGACGAACGCGCTTGGAAAGTGCGTCGAAGGGCTCTCGGCGTCGCAAATCAAGCTCGGGCAATACGTCGACGAACTGGGGCGCGTCCGGACGCTTCAAGGCGGTTTCGTCGACGGCCTTTCAAAAACGCAGCTCGCGATGGGGTTTTATCGCGACGAGCTGGGGAACGTTCGCAACGCCGCGGGCGAACTTGTCGACGGCTTAAACGACGCGGCGGAAGCGGTCGACGACTTGACGGAACGGCTCGACGACGCGGAGCGCAAGAGTCGCGACGTCGGCGAAGAGCTTTCGGCGCTTAGCGAAATCCTCGACCGCCTGCTCGGCCCGCTCGTCGGTCTCTTCGATTTCGCAAAAGATTTCGACGAAGCGGTCGACGCTTGCGAAAAGGCCAAGCTCTCCGTTGCCGAACTCGCGCAAACCTTAGAAGACAAGCTCGCTCGCGGCGCCAACGTCGCCGGAAAAGCGTTCGGCGCTCTAATCGGCGCGCTCGGTCGAACGAACGTAATACTCGCCGCCGGAGCGACCGCCGCTTTCGTTGTTTTCAAAGCGACGCTAAAACCGGCGGTTTCCGAGTACGCGGAAGGTTTTCAAGAACTCGAACGCGCGGCGCGGGCGGCCGGAAAGTCGATTCAAACGGTCGGCGAAGCGTTGGAACTCGCAAGCGGTTCGCGCAAGTCCGACGTTTCAAAAGCGTTCGACAAAATCGCGGCGCTCGATCGAACCGGTCTAACGCAAGAGCAAAACGACGTCGTCGAAAACGAAATTCCCCTGCTCCGCGCGCTCGGCGCCGACCATATCAACAAAGGCGCGTATTGGCTTCTGAACCAAATTACCGACGCCGACGAAGTGGAGAAATCGGAACATATCGCGAAAATTACCGAGTTCGTCGCCGCGCTCGCCGAATCGCAAAAGACGGAAACTGAACAAGCGGCTTCGCAAATCGCCGACCTGAAAGCGATTCTCGACCAAACGGAGCCGGAGGACGCCGCGACGCGCCGAACGCTTCAAAAGGAAATCGAGCGAATCGAAACGGAAATTGCCGACGCAAAAAAGCTCGAAGCGCAAGAGGCGGCCGGAATGGTCGAGTTTGCGCAAGAACGGAAACCGGCGTTCGAAGCGACGCTCGACAATTTCGACGCGACCGTCGCCGCTTGGCGCAAGCTCGTCGACGAAGGAAACGCGTCGAGCGCCGAATTCGCGACCGCGCAAGAGAACCTCAAAGAGAAGCTCCGCGACGCGCTCGCCAAGGAACTCGGCGTCGACTTCGACGCGAAACCGACGCCAACCGCCGACGAAGCGTTCGAAACGTCGCAAAAGCGGCTCGACGACGCGCTCGCCAAGGGCGCCGTTTCAAGCGAACAGTTCGCGACGGCGCAAGACCAACTTCGCGCCCAATACGCCGACGCGCTCGCGACGCGTCAAGCGACCGACGACGCGGAAAAGAACGTCGCCACCCAAATCGCCGAATGGAACGCCGCGCTCGCCGACGGCAAGGTCGCGCAAGAGCGTTGCAACGAAGCGATCGCGGAGCTGGAAAAGGCGGCCCGCGACCAACTCTTCGCCGAAACCGGCGTCGACGGCGAAAAGACGCTCTCGCCGCTCGAAGCGTATAACGCGAACGTCGCGAAGTGGAGCGCCGCGCTCGAATCGGGAACCGTCGACCAAGCGGAATTTTCGGCGGCGGTTGAAAAACTCCGCGACGCGGCTCGGGCGCAAATCGCCGGGCTCGAAACGTCGAAGAGCGCGAACAAGGAATACGCGGAGACGCTCCGCAAGTTGAACGAAGCGCGCAAGGCGGAGCTAATCTCGGAAGACGAACGCGCCCGGCTCGAAGCGGACGCGGCGAAAAAACGCGACGAAGCGCGCAAGGGCGAACTCGCCGACCTCGGATACGGCGCCCTGCTCGAGCGCGCGGCGGCGCTGGAAAAGTCGGCCGACGACGAAGAGAAGACGGCCCGGGAACGGTACCGCGAAGAGCTGAACAAGTACCGCGACGCGCTCGAAAACGGTCGAATCACCCAAGAAGAGTTCGACAAGGCGCAAGACGCGCTCCGCAAGATTCGCAACGCGGAAATTAAGGCGGAGGAAAAAAAAGCGGCGGAAGACAAGGCGAAAAAGCGCGACGCAACCCGGTCGAAACTCGGCGTCGACGCGCTGATGGAGTCGCTGAAAACGCCCGCCGAGAAATATAACGAGACGATGGACGAAATCGCGGCCGCCGCCAAAGCTCGCGAAATTACCGCCGAAGAACGTCAAGCGCTCGAAGACAAGGCCGCGTCCGACTACTGGGAAGCGATGGAGTCGAACAACCGGAAATTCGGCGAAGCGACGAAATCGCTCGCGAAGGCGGGCGGCGGCAAGGTCGAGTTGGCGAAATCGATGAGTTCCGGAAGCGAAGCGCTTTACTTGACGCAGGTTCGCGGAATTACGGCGAATTATCAAAACCGGATTCAGTCGACGACGGCGGAAATCCGCGACGTCGCGCGAGAGTCGCTTTGGCAAGCGTCGCAAACGAACGGTTATCTCCAAACGATGGCCGAAGGCGGCGGAGGCGGAGCGCGTCGTTTTGTTTTTTCGGGCAATTAAGCGAACGGTCGAAACGGAAAGGAGAAAACGCGATGAGCGTCGTCGACGCAAAATTGAAGGCGGACGGTCGCCAAGTGAAGGAAACGTTTACCGGCGTTTGGTTCAAGGGCAAGCCGGTCAAAAAGGTTTCGGGCTCGATTATTTACAACGTTTGGTCGGATTGCGAAGACGAGCTTCCCTTGACGATATTGAACGACCCGCGCCTCCCGACGCTCGGCGACCGTTACGTCGAGAACGGCGTCGTCTTCCGGAACGTCTTCTTTACGGACGCGACGCCGCGCTTTATGGGGCCGTCCGGAACGCGTTGGCGTTGGGAAGCGACGTATTCGGTCGGCGGCGAGTTCTCGAACGCGTCGACTTCCGACGAGCCGGAGGAAGACGAAGAAACGGAAACGACGCTTTTGAGTTTCTCGGCGTCGATCGAGACGGAGGACTTCGCGTCGGCGGTCGACCTCGACGGCGAATTGAACGCGAACAGTTTGGGCGAGTTCTTCGCCGACCCGTTGATCTTCAAGAGCGGAATTTTGAACCTGAACTTTTCGCGTCAAGAGCGTCGGAACCCGCTGTCGAAATCGATCGCGTTTTTCCAAGCGCACAACGCGGCGCCGCTTTGGGACGTTTTCGCGCCCGGGACGGTCAAGGTTGCGGACGTGAGTTTTTCGTCGACGACGACCAACTTCGACGTTACTTACGACGTGAGTTACAAGCTCCAATACCGCCCGCGCGGTTGGTTCGTCGAGAAGGCGAACGCCGGTTTTTACTGCGTCGACGCGGCGAGCGGCGCGACGGTTCGCGCGCTGAACGCCGACGGAAGTCCGACGAACGCCCCGGTTTTGCTCGACCTTTCGGGCGCTCGCCTTGTTCCCGGCTCCGCGCCGATTTTCAAAAATTTCCGCGTAACGAACCCGATGGACTTGAACGCGCTGAACCTCCCGAACCCGTTCGAAATCTAAGCGGCGCCGCCCTTCCCGCTCGCGTTCGGTTTCCAACGCCAAAAGCCGAAGCGGTCGACGCAAAATTTCAGTTGTAAAGAAATACTTAACAACTGAAACCCCTCCTAACCGCCGCTTCTAAAAGAGGTTGCGACCGCAAGCGCAAGAGGTCGAAGCCGAGGCGGGAAAAATCGACGCGCGCCGGTTTACGTCTTGCTTGCTTCAGTCCTCTATTTGTTCGTTTGCCTCTCCCATCAATATCCGGTTGAACAACGCGTGTCGCGTTTGCGCTCGTTTTAAAATCGACGAATAGCGAAGAATTTCGGTATAAAGTTCGCCGTGGTCGCGCCCGTTGCGCCCGATGACTCGCTTAGCGGGCCGAAACGCCATATCGTAGCTATAGCTGATAACAAAGTCGCTGTCTTCGTCTTGAATATCGTCCCACAAAAAGTTCTCTCCGATGAGAAAACCGTAAAATTGCCGAAACCGAATATCGTCGACGGAGTAATTTTTGATAAACGCCGCGTACTTGTTAATTTGGCCTAAATGTTCCGTAACGTCGACGTCCGGGTGTTTAAGCTCGACGATGACGCACTTGCCTTCTTCCGGAAAGAGCAAAATGTCGGGGCGTCGCGTTTCTCGTTTTTTGCCGTAGGCGTGCAACTTCTCGATTTCCTCGGCGGGCAAATTCTCCTTGAAAACGCGCCGTCCGTCTATTTTGATTTGCGTGAAAGGAAGGTCGGAAGTTCCTTGAAAGTAAATGAAATCTTCGTTCAAGAGCCACAAATCGCTATTAAACGGATTCGAGCTTTTTCGGCGGAAAATAATGTCGTGAAGAAGCCCCTCGCTGGTTTTTTTAACCTCGCCTTGCGATCTCAATTTATTGTGCAACGCGAGTTCAAAGGCTTTAAGCACGATCGTTCGCCGGAAAACGTACTTGGCCAACGACGCGCGATTTTGCAGCGGAATCTTTTGAGTGATTTGCGCCGACAATTGATTTAGCTTTTGCGGGTATTTTGAGTCGGAAGGATCGAGGGCGCTGACTTCTTGGAACATCTTTTCGATTTTACGGTCGAAATTCGCGTCGTTTTGAGAGTCGAAACGATAAATCTTGCGCAAAATATCCGCGTCCGACTCGGTAACGGAAATCTTTTTAAACAAGGCCTCTAAGGTTTGGTCGCTAAACAAATAGATTCTTTGAAGCGCTTTTAGGCGTTCGCGCAATCGATTTTCCGCTTCGTTTAATTCGGGGAATTTGGCCAAACAGTACTCGCGCGCTTTCGCGAGAACGTCGTCCATTACCAAAAAGGACTCGGTTTCGTATTGATGAAAGGAAGCGTCGCCTTTATAGTCCTCCTTGATTTCCTTTATCGTGCGCAAGTTCAAGCTGCCGCGCGTGTCGTCGACGTTTTCGTCGACATATTCTCCGGAAAGGTAAACGGCGTACCGTTTCCCGTGCAAGGGTTCGCGCTTTTTCAGGAGCCCTAAATCGCGCGCGGCGACGGCTTCTCCTTTGCAGACAAATTCGATCTTATTCTCCGACGCATCGTCTTCGTCCAGCGCGAACGCGGTAACCCGCAAGCGTTCGTTTTCGCCCGTTTCTTTCAATTTCAGCCGTCCGCCTTCGGTACAAAAAACCTCGCGACGGGGCGCGACGATCATTCCCCGACAGCTCGGTTTCGGCACGTCGCGATAAGAGATCGTCGCCGGCGCGTCCGAACCGTCGGCTTCGATCGTAATTTGCGGCGTTTTTTCTTTTAATTCGCTGAACTTAACAAGGTATTGTTCAAGGATTCTCTTTTTGAGAAGTTCCGGCGTTAGCGCCCGCAGATATTTAGCGACGCTTACCGGCGGGAGGACGCCGCGGAAGACGAGGATCGTTCCCGGCTCGCGCTCTTCGACTTGTCGCGGCGCGGCGCCGCGCGCGATCGCGTTGGCTTTCAAGAAATCTTCCCTTTTCGAAGCGACGAACGTCCGAAGATACGTTTGGCCGTCTTGGCGATAATAACTAACGATTTCGGTTTCTTCGAAAAAAAGAAGATATTGGAGCCGCCCGGTTCCCTTGTTGCTCTTTCCCTTGGACGCGTCGTGCAACGTTAGAAAACGGTTGTAATCCTCGTCGGTGAAACCGCGCCCGTTGTCTTCGATTTCGATTTCTTTGACTTCGCCCGGTAGGTCGGGAGCGAGCGTTTCCTCGCGGCGAACTCGAATCGTAATTCGACCGCCTCCGCGCGGCTTTAACTGCTCGATCGCTTCGATCGCGTTGGTCAACGCTTCGAAAATCGGACGCAGAGGGTCTTTCGCTTTGACGGCCTTGTTCAAAACGCCGCGATAAGAAACTTGCATCGGCCCCGTTACTTCGAATACTTGGGGAGCAATTTCGGCAAACGTCGGTTGGCGAACCTCTTGCGAAACGCTCCTAGGCGTTTTTTGGACTTTGCGTTTTTCTTCCGACATTTTGCGATTCCTTGCTTTGCCGTCGCGGAGTGGCGTCGCGGCGGCGAAGCGGTTTTTAGGTTAGGTTATGATTCAAGCGAAGCGGCGGTTAAATTGGGCTTAAGGCGCAAAGTTGCCGCCTCGTTTTGCTTGGTTACTACATAAACAGTTGCGTGTGCTTGAGTCTCAAAAAACTCGCTAATCATTGAATTAGACGTTGCGATAAAGACCACAAGCCCGGAGTTGATGGCAAAATTATATAATTTTTCCAAGAACTGAACGCCTGCATTGTTAAGTTCGAAACCACAAACGGTCGTTTGCCATTGGTCGTTCGATAAATCTGTCAAGGTTTCAAACACCTCCGATTCGATAGGGCAATTATCGAAACGTTTTCTGTAAAAGCCAAACCAATCAAAGCTTCGCGAAGCCAATTCGGCTACGACATATTTTTTCTCAGCCGTATAAAACGGATCCAAATATTCACAGGATACAGGCTGGTATTGGGCCGTTGTCCTAAGCCCCTTGTTGTAATTCGGATGCGTATTAAATTTTTTTCTTTCTTTCCGCAACCTGAACGAAGTAATCGTTCGAGCTTCGAAATCCCTAGGCGTAATCTTAAACTTACCGCGTTTTTTCACAAGAATTTTCGAATAACTCTTGATCCAGTCAGGCGTCGTTTTAATTTCGACGGACACTTTTATTGATTTACGACAAGAACCGTCGGCAACATATTCGATGGTATCCAGAATGGCGTCGCAATCGGTTACGTCTTCTCCGTAAATCACGTTGATAGGTGACAGGTGGGAAAAGCTATTTTGGCCTTGGAAATTACGGTAGTTTTCAAAAGTGATCGAGTGAAAAAAGCCAAGAAAATCGGCTTTCTCATAATCTTGCTCATACATTTTTGGTGTCTCCTAGAACCTCGGTTATTGGCCTAACCGAGGTTCTTGAATCAAAGGTTGATTAGTTACGGTTTATCTGACAAATGTCTCCATAGTTATCGCCGCCAATATCGATTGCTTGTCCATTGCTTGACTGTTGCGACGTGTTGCGTCCACGCATCGCGATTGTGAGAACAAAATCAAGCGCTTCATTGAATCTTGCTTTGTCGGCGTCGTCGAGCATACAGAAACCAGCAAAGATGTCGACAAACAAATCCGAACATCCAAGTGATTTAGCGTACTCTCGCGGCGATGGGTGTTGGGGCACAAAAAAGATGTCGCCTTCACCGGTTTCAAGCCATTCTGGGCGAATGCTAAAAGAGTCAATCAGCAACTGGATTTTGGCGGTAGGAAAGTCGCAAAAACCGTTCTCCCAGTTGCCAACTGCGCTCGCGCTAACGCCTAGCTTGGCTCCAAAACGCGCCTGCGTTAATTTAGCAGAAGCACGAATTTGGGCAATCTGGTCGCCGCTAATAGTCATAGGTTTTTCCTCCTTTCTTCTTATTATATCAATACCCATATTGAGTTTCCGACATTTTGCGACTCCTCGCTTTGCTTGTCGCTAAGGTGGTGCGCGACAAGCAAAGCGTATCCTTTCTAGGTTAAGTTAAGATTCGAGCGACGATTCAGCTGTTTCCTCTTTGAGAAGTCTCTCGGCGACTTCGCGTCCAGACGGCAAAAGCCTATAATGACAACTATAATCATCAATAAACCTGTCGACTTTGACGTATTTTCTTTGTTCAACTAAGTTATCAACGGCAAAGATATATCCCGCGTTAGTTTCGCCGTTGCCATTTTCATTTAAAATCTCGACTCGGTTTCTATCAAGCGAAGTAATCCAAAATTTTCCGCGTCTTTTTCTTGTTACAAAAACACCGTCGAAATCTTTAATTGCGTATTTTAGAATCGCGACTTCGTACTCCGAAAGCGGCGGCTCGGGAGGGTTTACCGATTGCGAAGCAATGCCAGAAATAGAGGCTGAAGCGGTTTTTAACGCATCAAGTTCGCTTTTAGTGATAATATCATAAATATTATCATAATCGGAAACGGGATTGCTGTAAACAGTTTCCAAATTATCAAGGATTGTCTTAATTTCTTTAATAAATTGATCGATATTCACTTCAACATAATCGTTGACGTGATAACCGGAAATGTCAAACGGGAGTCCTTTGCGCGAAGCCGACGAAATCATAATAAGTTTCTTGCGATACGACATAGCAACGCCTAGCTCGAACATAACATTGCCGTTATAAAGAGGACGTTTGTCGTCGTCAATATCGTAACCGATGGTTGAAACGTCTGCAATCACAAAGTCGGCGGCAATAATCTGGGGAATTATCTTAGCAAGGATAGCCGTTTGATTTTTGTTTTGCAACGGATCAATGAACTGATAATCTCGACTTAACTTCTTTTTGAAAATTTTGTACACGTCTTTAAAAGGTGACGAATACTGCATAATCCAAAAAATAGTCTTCTTTGGCGCAACGGCACCATTTTTTTCTTCTGTCATTGTTTGTCCTTAAAACATTCGCGCCGAGATTTTAGGGCTTCTCGGCGCGAATGGTAATCTTGCGATTAAAGTTGGGTTTCAAACTCGGTCAAAACCAAGTCCATAACATCGTTAAATTTTTTTCGACTCCGCTTTCAAGAGCCGGGCGCAAAATCCCAAGAGTTCTTTCTTACAGTCCTCCGGGAGTTGACTGATTTTGTGCATTAAAAATTTTTCGGCGATTTCTTGTTCGTTTTGGCTCGGCGGAATCAACATCTCGCCGACGCCCTGCAAAAGCCATTCTTTGTTTACGTTGAACTTCAAGCAAATCAGTTCGACGTAGTAGTCGGCAATTTCGCGCTTACCTTTTTCCGCTCGACAATAATTCGACGGATTCATTGAAATTTGTTTTGCGAAAGCGGCTTGAGAATAACCAAGCGTTTCCCGCAACGTTTTAAGTCGTTCTTGCATAATTTACCCTCTACATCAGTATAACAAACCGGAGGCAAATAACAAGTTCATTGACAATGAAAATGAAAAATTTTTTATCTTGCTTATTGACAATGAACTTAATCTGTATTATACTCTGTTCATTGACAAGAACAAGGGGCGGCGGATTGACAAATTTCACTAAGAAGCGTTGTTTGTCCCGCGTCGCAGTGAAACGCCGGAAGAGATTAGGGCCTCGACCGGCTCGAGTCCGCCGCCGTTTTTGAGGAGAAAGCAAGATGAATATCGACGCCCAAATTCAAAAGAAGATCGAAGAGCTAAAAAATACGAATCAGGCGCTTTTGGAGAAAGTTAGCATCTACGTCGACGGTATGCTCGCCGCGTTGAAAGCTCGTTGATTAATCGAACAAGTCGACAAGAGGTTGGCGTTTTTGATTCTTTGGACGCCAGCCTTTTGTGCGAGCCCTCGACTGCAATCGGCGGCTCGCCAAACTTCTCCCAAGCGTTGCGGGCGACAACCGCTTTCCGAGGTAACCGCGATTCCACCTCGAAAGCCGTTCGGCGCGCGAGTGGTGTCAACCGCCGAACTAGGCCCGCAACGCCCAAGAAAATGAGAGTTACAATGAACCCGCTAGACAATCAAATTACTCTAGAGCAAGCCAAACAGATAACAGAACGGATTATCGGAAACGCCCGCGGTTATCCGTCGGTGTTTCAGGCCGAGGAGCTCAACAATAAAGGCGACGTTTGGCAGATTAAACGATACGACGTCGGCGAGGCGCGTTGGTCGGCGTGGGGGGGCGACGTCTGGTGTACTTTCGGGGCTCGCGAGTTTCGCGAAGGCGTATCCTATCCGATGGTGTACTTGCATTCCTTCGTGAGGTGTTCAGACCCAATATGTTCAGACCCAATATTTTGGGATCTCTACGCCGCGGAAGACGAAGCGGTCAAGGCCGCCTTTGCGCAAGGCGCGGAAGCCGTAGTAAAAATGTGGCTACGCCCCGGAGAGAAGAGAGTTGTGCGCAAACCCAGCAAGGAGCCCAACAAATGAAACGCCTGTGGCGCAAGCGTCGGCGACGCGTCGCGCGTTGCGGAGCGATTCAACGGCGATTCAACGAGAACGCGGCGCCGAAAGCGCAATAAAAAAGACAACCGGTCGACAACCTTGACGCAAGCAGCCAGGTGTCTCCTGCAACGCGTCGACGCTTAACGGCGTTGGCCCGCCATTAAGCTAGGCCCGGTCATCTCACAAACGCTGCAAGTGATAACGCTTTCGCGACGACCTGTTGCCCGTCTCGAAAGCCATCCGATGCGAAACGTTTTTTGAAAGGAGATAATAATGAAAATTACCGTACAAGAAGCCAAGCAAATCCTCCTTGAATTTTTAAACAATAAGCAACCTTGTGTGTACGCGTTGTTTTGCGAACCGTCTGCTCCCGACCGAATGCTGATATGTCGGCTTAAAGTTCGGGTAATCCGCCTTTTTAGCGATAGCGCTGGAAGCGTTAAGGGGACGCTGATGGCGGAATCCCTTAACGGACATTATGATATTGGCATTAACGAAAAGGTAGAGGCGAGACATGTCTACATAAGCTACGAGGACGCGATGATAGGAGCAGGCGTTCCATACGATAAAATCGACTACCTTGGTCAGGAGCCCAACCAATGAACCTTACTAAAACCCGACTCCGCGTTCCGCTTCCGGAACCGCTTTTCAGTATCGTCAAGGAGATTCTTTCGCCGCGCGATAAGGCGCTTCTTATCGCCGGCTGGGTCGACGGATTGACCGACGCGGAAATCGCCGAAGTCTTCGGGCCCGACGCGGCCGACCGGATACTCGAACTCGAACGCGGTATTAACAAGCTGATCAGCTTCGAAATCGAAATCGCCTCTTGGAAGGCCGCCGAGAAGGCGCGAGTCTCCGGAAGCGAAACGAGCGCCGACGTCGCCGAGAACGCGGAGGCCGCGCGATGTTGATACTCTCCGCCAAGCCGAAACAGGAGCGGATCGTCGTCGACGACCGCGTCGAAATTAGCGTCTTGAAGGTCGTCGGGAACCGCGTTTATTTGGCGATTCACGGCGTCGAAGGCTCGACGATCGATCGGCTCTCGGTCGCCAAAAATAAACGCGGTTACGAAAGCCCGTTCGAGGAACTGTTTCAACGACTTAAAATGTCTGAACAGCAACCGACAAGCGACGAAATCGCGGCGGCTGAAACCGTTCTCCGTGAAGCGGAAAAACGGCTTCAACGCGTCGTCAAAAAGGAGATTCGCAAAATCGGCAAAATGGTTGCCCAGACTCCGGAGGAAAGGAAAACGAACGGCGGCAAATCCGCCGCGTCGACCCTTCGCGAATACAAGGAGCGGCGCCGACTCAACGTCGAGCGCGAACTCGGCGAAATTTCCGAGAAGCTCGAACGCGTCGCGGCGGGAGTCGCGTTCGAACCGTCGGACGACTCGACGGACGCGTCGCCCCCGCAAGACTTTCACGACTTCGTCGATTAACAAGGAGGAAACGAGATGAAACGACATTGGCAAATTACGCTCGCGGCGCTTTTGGTCGCGATTTCGACGACGGACGTCGCGTCCGCTTGCGGTTGGCTTCGCGGTTGCGGACGTTGGGGCGGCGGGCGCTCGGCTTATTCGACCGGCGCTTATTCTTACGGCGGTTGGTCGGTCGGCTCGACGGCGGGGAGCGTTTCGCGCGACTTGCCGACTTGCTCCGGCGGCTCTTGCGTCGTCGAGAAAAAAGACGAGGCGGAAGCGTCGGCGGCTCCCGCTTGCTCCGGCGGCGCTTGCGACGTCGAGCGAAAGACGGACGCGGCGGAAACGTCGACGCCCGCGACGCCGCCCGCTTGTCCCGGCGGCTCTTGCCCGGTCGGCGGCGAAACGACGGCGGTTCCGACTTGCTCCGCCGAAACGAGCGAAACGGTCGGCGCTCCGACTTGCGCCGCGCAAACGACGCTCGAACGCGAAATCGCGCTCGGCTTGCGACTCGTCGAAGCGGCGAACCGCTCCCGCGTCGCCGAAGGTTTGCGTCCGCTCCAACTCGACGAGCGGTTCGCCGACGGGGCCCGCGCGCACTCGCGGCTGATGGCGCGTTGGCGCTCCTGTTTCCATCAATACCCGCCGACGCCGGAGATTTGCGCCGCTTGGCAGACGTCGCCGGAAGCCGCCGTTCGCGCTTGGGAGCTTTCGGACGAACACGCCGACATTATGCACGGGGCCCGTTATACGAAGGTCGCGCCCGGCGTCGCTTACGACGCGGAAGGTCGGCTTTACTGGACGCTTCGGATTTGGTAAGGAGCCGGGCCGATGGCTTATATCGACTACGACTTTTACGCCCGCGTCTATCGGTTCGAAGGTCGGGCCTTGACGGAAAGCGAGATCGCGCCGATTCTTGCCGACGTCGCGACTTTTAGTTGGTCGGAGCTTTGGGCGACGTTCGAGAAGTTCGGAATTCCGTTCGCGAAATGGGCGCCGAAGTCGCGACTTTGCGAAGCGCTCGGCGAATGCCTGCGAGTCGCGCCGGTCTTCGCGCCGGACGGCAAGATTCTCGCGCCGCGTCTCGCTTACGACTGCAAGACGAAGGCGTTCCGAGTTTCGCGGGTTCCGCTCGTTCGCCTCGACTTGAAGGAGTTGAACGCGAAGCGCAAGCGAAAGCGCGAAACGTCCGACCGTCCGGACGCGTCGCCGAACGACCGCCGAGCGACGAAACCGCGACGGGAGCCGCCGCGCGATTGGGAAGAATACCGGCGGCGCAACAATCGACAAAAGAAGGCGGCAAACAATGAAAACGACGCGTAAAAAGCCCGGCCCGCGTCCGCGACGATTGCGCCGACTCCGCCGTCTTAGCCTCGGCCCAAGTTTGGAACAACGCGTCGCCCTTACCTATTTGGGCGATTTCGTTCGCGCCTACCGAACCGAAGGGCGGGCGTTGACCGGGTTCGAAGCGGCGAAAATCGGCGCGGCGGCGACCGCTTACGGGAAAGACGAAATCGTCGCGCTCGCTTGGCGCTTCGGCTTGCGCTTGACGGCGCATGCTCCGAAAGAGGAAATCTTGCGAACGCTTTACGACGCGCTCTTAATCGAACCGGCGTTCGACGCGACCGGACGGCTCGTCGCGCCGCGCTTCGTTTACCGTCCCGCCGAACGAAGATTTTTTAGAAAGGATAACGACAATGAAATTTAGCGACGCAATGAAAGCGCTTGAAGAGGGCGAAACGGTCGAGCGCGTCGGAAAACCTTACCGTTACGCGCTTCGCGACGGCAAACTCGAACGTTGGGTTCGCGGAACGCCTTACGGCGCGGCGCCCGTTATTCCCGGTTCCGACGTCGTCGGAGATTGGGAGATTGTCGCCGACGGCGACGCGACGAAGAAAGGAGAAAGCAAATGACGACGACCGACAAAATCGCGCCGTTCGAACCGACGACGTTCG
>JAZNJF010000271.1:0-3514 GCA_045577885.1 Thermoguttaceae bacterium
CGGCAAAATTTTATCGCCGGAAGTCATTGCCGCGACGCGATTTGGCGGCGTCAACCTGCACGGTTCGCTCCTGCCGAAATATCGCGGCGCCGCCCCGATCAACCGCGCGATCGAAGCGGGCGAACGCGAACTCGGCGTCAGCGTCATTTTCATCGAGCCGAAAGTCGACGCCGGCCCGATCGTCGCCGTCGACTCCTACTTCCCGACGCTCGAGGAAACGGCGGTCGAAATCGAAACGCGCCTCTCGGAACTCGGCGCTCCGCTCGTTTTGAACGCGATCGATCAAATCGAATCGGGCGAAATTAAACCGCTGCCGCAAAACGACTTGCAAGCGACGAAAGCGCCGAAATTGCGCAAAGAAGAAGGGCGAATCGACTGGACGCTTCCGTCGACGGCGCTCGTCGACAAATACCGCGCTTTCCAACCTTGGCCGCGCGTTTACTCCGATTGGACGAAAGCCGCCGCGCCGGACGCTCCGCCGGTTCGCCTCGTCTTGGGACCGTTCGCAACCGCCGAAGAGCAAACGACTTGCGACGTTCCCGACGTTCCGGTCGACGCCGCGCCGGGAACGGTCGTCGCCGTTTCGAAAACGACGTTTTGGGTCAAAACCGGCGACGGCGCGCTCGCGGTTCTCGGCGTCCAACCGGCGGGGAAAAAACAACAAGACGCCGCGGCGTTCCTGCGCGGCTATCCGCTGAAAGTCGGCGACTTACTGCGCTAACCCTCCTCAACCAACGACTTAAAAACGTCGCGCCGCCTTCCGTCGACGCAATGTAAAAGAAAAAGCGCGTTCGCCGCAACCTAAGGCGACGAACGCGCTTTCCTCGATAACCGCGACCGTTCGCGGCGCCGGAATTCCCGCCGTTTTTTTTGTTCGCGTCAAACGCCGTCGTTTTCCGCCGCTTTTCGCTCGTTGCGGAGGCGAATCAAGTCGGCGGTCGTCCGCATTGCGCAGAATTTCGGGCCGCACATCGTACAATAATCTTCGTTTTCAATCGTTCCGTCCGCGTTCAACTTCGGATGGAGCCCGCGCGGGCAACGCGTCGCGCCGGTTTCGCCCAACTTTTCGCCGACTTCCCCCGAAGCGCCCGTCGCGTCGTCGCCGATTCGCGCCGCGTCTTCCGGATTCGACCGCGCTTCGTCGTAATATTGTCGGGCGCGTTCCGGATCGAGCGCGAGTTCGAACTGCCGCTCCCAATCGAACGCAAAACGAGCGCGAGCCATTTCGTCGTCGCGGTCGCGAGCGCCGGGCCGTTTCAGCGCGACGTCGGCGGCGTGCGCGGCGATCTTGTACGCGACGCAACCGTTCCGAACGTCTTCGAGGTTCGGCAAACCTAAGTGTTCTTTCGGCGTAACATAGCAAAGCATCGCCGCCCCGTGAAACGCCGCGGCGGTCGCTCCGATCGCGCTCGTAATATGGTCGTAACCGGGCGCGATATCGCAAACGACCGGCCCGAGAACGTAAAACGGCGCTCCGAAACACTCCTCCGCCTGCCGCTTCATGTTGTCGGCGATTTGATCGAACGGAACGTGCCCGGGCCCCTCGATCATCACCTGCGTTCCTTTGGCCCAAGCGCGCTTCGTCAGCTCGCGCATCGCCGACAACTCCGCGAACTGCGCCGCGTCGGAAGCGTCGTGCAGGCAGCCCGGGCGCATTCCGTCGCCGAGACTCCAGCTGACGTCGTACTCGCGCATAATGTCGCAAAGATCGTCGAATCGTTCGTAAAACGGGTTTTCGGCGTTGTGCGCGACCATCCATTTCGCCGTCAACGAACCGCCGCGACTGACGATCCCGGTCAAGCGCGAGTCGACGAGCGGAATGTGCCGCTTCAGAAGCGCGCAGTGAATCGTCATGTAGTCGACGCCCTGCTTCGCCTGTTTTTCGACCGCGTCCAAGATATTTTGCGGCGTCATGTCGAGAATATCGTCGAGCTCTTCGCAGATTTGGTAGAGCGGCACCGTCCCGACCGGAACCGAAACGGCGTTGATCATCCGCTCGCGCAACGCGTCCAAGTCGGCGCCGGTCGACAAGTCCATAATCGTGTCGGCGCCGTATTTGATCGCGCACTCGATCTTCTCCAACTCGCGGCGCTCGTCCCCGGCCAACGACGAAACGCCGAGATTCGCGTTGATTTTCGTCGTCGCCTTGCGTCCGATCGCGATCGGCGAGAGTCCCTTTTTCAGGTGAACCTTGTTCGCCGGGATAATCATCCGTCCGGCGGCGATTTCCGAACGCACCGTCTCGACGTCGAGCCGTTCTTTCGCCGCGACGATTTCCATCTCCGGCGTGATCGCGCCCGCTTGGGCGGCGGTAAGTTGCGTTTGCGTCATTAAAGAGACCTTTTCGTCAAGATTATCGGAACGAAATTAACGAAGCGTCGCCCGACTTTTCCGCCAAGCGACGCAAATTTTCTTCATTATAACGCCGTTAACCGCGCGGTCAAGCGCCGAAAAACGCCGTCGCAAGCGATAAAATCGCCCAACTCGCTCGTTTACATTTCGAGCGTTCCGATAATGTCGGCGATATTTTTGATTCCCGCTTTCTCCATTTCGACCGGAAGCGCGTCGAGAATTCGGGTCGTAACGTCCGGCTCGTAAAAGTTCGCCGTCCCGATTTCAACCGCGGAAGCGCCCGCGACGAGGAAATCGAAGACGTCGTCGACGGTCGAAATTCCGCCGATTCCGATGATCGGCAACTTGACAGCCTGCGCGATTTGCCAAACGCAACGCAACGAAATCGGCTTAATCGCCGGGCCGCTGAACCCGCCGCAACCGTTCCCCAAGCGCGGACGGCGGCGCCGCCAGTCGACGGCGAGCCCGTAACATGTATTCGTCGCGGAAATCATATCCGCGCCCCCCGCCTCCGCCGCTTTGGCGATATCGGCGATTCGCGTAACGTTCGGCGACAACTTGACGGAAAACGGCAGTTTCAACGACTTGCGCATCGCCGCCGTCATCTTTTCGCAAAGGGTCGGATCCGTTCCGTAATCGACGCCGCCGCTGACGTTCGGGCAACTGACGTTCAACTCGACCGCCGCAATCCCCGGCTCCGCGCTCAATCGCTCGCCGAAAATCGCGCAGTCGTCGATCTTTTTCGCCGCGACGCTGACGATAATCGGACAACGCAACGTCCGCAGGTAAGGCAGCTTTTTCGCGATGAACTCGTCGAGTCCGTCGTTGTCGAGCCCGATGGCGTTCAGGAGTCCGGCGGTCGTCTCGACCGTTCGCGGCGGTTTGTTCCCGGCGCGCGGCTCGACGGTGATCGTCTTCGGAACGACGCCCCCCAATCGGGACAAATCGACGACGCCCGCCATCTCTTTAGCGTAACCGAAAGTCCCCGACGCGACAAGAATCGGATTCGGCAACTCGACCGAGCCCAAACGAACGGAAAGCGACATTTTGCCCCTCTTTTACTTTGCTATTTTACCTATTTCAACTTTACGCCGCGCCGCCGACAAACTCGACCGCTTTCAACGCGCCGTTTTCGCCGCGTTCCGCGCCGCCGACGTCCGCT
>JAZNJF010000272.1:0-2507 GCA_045577885.1 Thermoguttaceae bacterium
CCGACTTCGATCAAAATCGGCGACGCGGCGACGATTCGCGCGCGATCGGTCTCGTTTGCCGCAAGCGCCGAAGCTCCGTTCGAAACGCTTTTCGATAAACGAGTTGCGATAGAGCTGCAAGGCGCCGCGTCGGCGACCGTCGGCGACGCCGCGCCGGAAAGTTGGGCCGACGCGTTCGAAATCGACGTTTCGGACGCAACCGCTGCGAACTTAAAATTAAACGGTCAAACCGTTTACGGCGACGCGCCGACGTGCGCCGTCGCGTTAACCGGAAGCGCGAGAATCGGCGAACGCGGCTTGACGTCGCAATCGCTAACGCTGAACGCCGATTCGACGTTAACCGTCGACGGCGGGAGCGTTTGCGTCGCAGAACTAAACGTCGCCGACGGCGCGACCGTCGCGTTTTCCGGCGTCGACGCAATTTTGACCGCGACCGAAACCGCGACCGTCGGCGCCGCGACGTTTACGGGCGTCGGCTATTTCGCGACGCCGCAAGGAACCGACTTAACCGCCGCGACGTTCGCGGAAACGGTTCGCGTTTCCGATTTTGGCGCCGGAGTCGCCGACTTCGCCGCGACCGCGACCGGCCCGACGACGGCGACGCTCGCTTGGAGCGCAACCGACGCGACGGCGCGGGTTTGCGTCGAACGGGAAAACGCGGCCGCGCCGAACGGTTGGGAAGTCGTCGCAACAACGCCGACGGAAGACGCGTCGCCGCTCGAAGTCGCGCTAAGCGGAAAAGAGCGCTTCCGAATCTTCGACGGTCAAACATTTTACGTCGATTCCGCTTGGTTTAGCGTTGAGTTTTATCAATGTCGAACGGTTTCCGTCGCGGTCGCGTCGACAAGCGGCGGCGCGGGCGGCGTTTGGGAGGCGAGCGAAGGGGGAATTATGTTTGTCGACGGAAAAGAGCCGAAGGTCGGCGAAAACTGTTGCGTTTACGCGAAAATTAAGTCGCCGCTTTCCGAAACTTGGGTTCCGGCGGAGCGGGTCGCGAGCGTCGAAGCGACCGTTTGGCGCACCGGGGCGGTTGTCGAAACGACGCTCGGCGCGGTCGCTTATCGACCGGTTCCGGCGCGAACGGTCGTTCCGGGTTGGGACGGCGTCGCGCTTCCGCCGTCGCTCGTTCTCGAAGCGCCGGTTTTGCCGGTCGAACCGCCGGTCGCCGACGAAACGGAAGGTTACAACTTTATTTGGACGCCCGACGTCGGCGAGAATCCGATTTTTCCGGAGTCGGGGACGTATCGGATTCAAGTCGTTTTTACGCTCGACGACGGAACGCAAATTTACTTGACGGAAGACGCGACGGTGAAAAATCGATGAACGGGAACGGTTTCGACCTTTTCGGGCTCTTGGGCGGCGTCGCGAATTGGCTCGGCGTCGACGCGACGCTCGTTTTCGACGGCGGCGAACGGCGGCGCTTTCGCGTCTCTTGCGAGTCGACCGGAGTCGACGGCGCGACGGGGAACGAGTACGGCGCGGCGCGGGCGGTTTCGCGGTTCGGCGTTGAGACGGCGGACTTGCCGACCGTCGACGGGAAGACGCGCTTTCCGCGAGTCGGGGACGGACTCGAAGTCGTCGACTTGGACGGAACGACGCGATTTTACAAGGTTTGCGTCGACGCGACGACGGCTCGCGTTTGGGAATGGGCTTGGCGGACGCCGGGACGGCGAATCGTTTTTTGCGCGTCGCGGAGCGAGTGAAAAGAGGAGAAAACGGAATGCCGGATATTCAATTCGACGTTTGCGCTCGGCTGAACCAACTTGGCGACGCGTTGAAGCGGATTCGCGACGAAGGCGCGCCGGAACTCGAAGAGGCGGCGCGACTTTGGGCGTCGAGCGCGACAAACGCCGCGCGGCGAAACTTGCCGTCGAACTGGCGACTCGGCGCCGCGATCGAAAACGTCGTCAAGCGGTATCCGGGCGGCTTCGTCTTCGCGATGGCGGGCGTTCCGACGACCGAAGGGGCGCCGCGCGGTCGCGTCGAGCCGGGGTTCGCGAAGGGCTTGTCGCGTTCCGTTACGTCGAAACCGGGATTTTACGCGCGGTATCACGAAACCGGCCACAAGGCGAACGGACGTTATAAAACGCGCCCGCGCTTTTACTTGCGCAAAGCGAAAAGAGCGGCGGAACCGGAAGGGCGCGCCGCCGTCGAAGAGGCTTGTCAAAAGATCGCGGAACGAATGCGCTCGGCGGTCGCGGAGGAAACGGCGAAAGGCGGTTCGCAATGAACGGGCGTTCGACGTTAACGCAAGCGGCGACGTTCGTCGATTATTGCGGCGTTTTCGCGGAGGCGGTTCGCGCTTGCCTTGCCGACGGGCCGCTCGAACTTGGCGGGGAAGCGTTCGCGGCGGAACGGGTTTTTGGCGACGCAAACCCCGGGCGCGAATGGACGGGCGCGCCGACCGTCGAGTTTTCCGAAACGAACCGCGAACGGAAATTTTATCTCGACGGGACTTGTCGCGACGTCGCCGAAATCTCTTGTTTGATTCGAACGACGGGACGGGC
>JAZNJF010000273.1:0-1961 GCA_045577885.1 Thermoguttaceae bacterium
CGACGACCGCCGCCGCTCGCGCCAACAACCGTTCGCGCCAAGCGTTCCGCCCTCCGCCTTCGCTCTCGCCCTCCTCGCTCCGCTCGACCGCGTCGACGCCCGACGCGGAAGCCGCCGCGACTTCCTCGCGATAAATCGCGAAAATATCGGCGCAAAGGAGCGCGACGCGGCGCCGGTCGCGTTCTTCGCTCGTCGTCCCGTTTTCGCCGTCTTCGCCGCTCTCTTCGTCTTTCCGTTCTTCGTTATTTTGTCTATTCCACCCATCTTGCCCAATTTTACCGTTTTCGCAAGATTCGGCAAAAATCGCGCGACACTCGGCGACGATCCGTTCGGCGGCGGCGTCCCATTTCGCGAAAGAGCGGCGCTCGCTCCCGCTCTCCTCGACGCTCGTCTCGCCGTTCAACCGTTTCCGCAACGCTTCGCGGGCTTCCGGCAAGTCGAGATCGGCGTCGAAAAAGACCGGTTCGAACGAAACCCCGGTCGTTTTCGACAGTTCGGCGAGCGCGTCCGTCCAATCTTGAATCCGCTCGGCGACGCCGCGTTCGGCCGTCTTTCCGAATTTTCGGCGCAATTTTTCGCCGCCGGAAAGAACGACGACGATCCGCGCTTTCGGGCAAGAGGCCGCCAAGACGTCGCGGAAGAAAATGACGCATTGGCGCGCCGGCGGCAGGCTGACGTCGGTCGCGACGGCGCAAAGGTCGACGTCGGCGCCGCGCTCTTTCGCCCAATTTTTGAACGCTTTTTTCAACGCGAAATCGGCCGCGACGTCGCCGAAAAGAACGGGCGTTCGCGCCGTTCCGAACAGCTCGCGCCAACGTTCGTCGGCCAACGTCGCGTCGAACCCAAGCGCGACCGCGACCGACTCTTCGACCGTCGGCGCTTCCGCGACCGCGACCGCCTCTTCAACCGCCGACGCTTCCGCGACCGCGACCGGTTCTTCGACCGCCGACGCTTCCGCGACCGCGACCGACTCTTCGACCGTCGGCGTTTCCGCGACCGCGACCGACTCCTCTCGCAACGTTTTTTGCCGATCCCAAGCGGTCTCCGCGTTCGCGTCGTCGGAGTCTTCGTCTTGACGGACGACGGTTTCAACCGTCGTCGAATACGTTTCGACGCGCTCGATCAACTCGCGAAAATACGGCTCCTCCAAGTCGGGGCGGAAGTCGCGCAACGCTCCGCGAAAAAGAAAGTAATACGCCGCCGTCAAGCAACAACGCGGCGCGACGCACCAAAACAAAACGACGCCCAAAAGGAAATGCGACCAACGCGTCCGCGACTCCGCGTTCGCTCGATTCTCGGCGCGGGCCGCCTCAAACGCCTCGCTAAGAGACGCGGGCAAGGGCGGCGTCCGCTCCTTGTCTTCCTCGAAGAGCCGTTCGACGTCGGCGCGCGTCGGAACGTCCGCCCCCAACTTTTCCAACGGCGCCCCTAAAAAATCGACGCAAGTCTTGACGACGGCGGCGTCCTCCAACGACGTTCGCCAACAATAGTCGTATCGATTCCCTTGCATTCTCGCGACTAAAATCAACAAAACGCAAACGGAACAGGACGCCCAAAAGAGATGCGATAACAATCCGCTCCAAAAAGCAAGAAAACGCGGTTTGGAAAAGATTAAATTCCAAAAAAGCCGCTCCGCCGCCCGCTTCCGCTCCTTCGCCGCCCCTTTCGGTTCGCCGCCGTCGCCTTCCGACGCGTTCCGACGTTCCCAAGCGGCGTTAAAACGAGCGAAAAACTTCGTCTCGGCCAACGCGTAAAAAAGCGGCGTCCCCCAACGTATCGCGCTCACCGCCAACCAACCGAGCAGCCCCGAAAAACGAACGACCGCCCGCTCCAACGACGTTTGCGGACCCGTTTGCGAACGCAACAAACGAACGCCCCCTTGAAACGTCGCGATTAAGACAAAAATCAACGACGTCGTCAAAAAGAATATTTGTCCCAACAAAAAGAAAACGAAGGGCCCC
>JAZNJF010000274.1:0-3453 GCA_045577885.1 Thermoguttaceae bacterium
GACGACTTTTTCGAGCGTTCGACGCGCCGTCGCTTGGTCGACTCCGTCGAGCGGCGGGAGCATTCCGAGGACGCCGATCAGGTCCGGGTGTTCCCAATTCCGCTTTTCGAACGAGTCGAACCATTCGGCGGAGTGAACGAAAACGCCGTCTTTTTGCGGGAGCGGCGCGAGATTTTGGCGAACTTCGTCCCAACGCGCGACCCGATCTTGCCCGAGCCGTTCGCGCCAACGGTTCGCCGCGTCGAGCCCCCAACGCCAATACGCGAGGTCGAAAACGCAGTCTTTCGTCGTTCCTTGTTCGCTCGGCGGCATGTTCGGCGCCAAATGGTAAACGCCGTCGGCGTCGCGAACCGGGTAATCGGCCATATGTTCGGCGGTTTCTTCGACAATCTCCGCCCATTTTAACAGCGTTTCGCGGGTCGGATTGCGACGGTAATCGAGTTCCGCGAAGAAAATCGGGTGCGGCTGCTTCCAAAGGAGAACGAGGTTCCCTTGCCAAGGCGCGGTGCGACCGTCCGGCGCGATCTCTTTTTGCCATTTGAAGCCCTTGTAACCGAGCTGTTCGGCAAGCGCGCGGGCGCCGTCTTTAACGGTCGGGTAAATTTTAAGGGCGTCGTCGGCCAAGTCGGCGCGGTTCCAAAGGAAGTAATGGGCGAGGTGCCACCAGGTCATTTCAAGATGGAAGCGACCGCTCCAGTTGTCGACCGTCAGAAGGCCCGCTTCCGAACTCGGCCAATTCCCGGCGCTGTTCGTTCGGAGTTGGAACTGCGAAAGGACGATTCGGCGTTCGAGTTCCTTCCAACGCGGGTCGGCGCTTTCCGAGAGGTCGACCGCGGCGCCGGAACGCCAAAACGTTTCCCAACGCGCCGCCGACTCCGCTTTCACCGCGTCAAATTGGGGCGTCCGCGCCGAAAAAACGGAATCGTCGGTCGGTTGGCAAGAATAATCGCCGCCGTCGAAGGTCAGCAGGAGGTCGAGCGGTTGCGAAACGGCGCCGGTTTTGTCGGTTTTAACGTCGGTTCCCGAAACGCGAATCGACGACGTTTCGCCGATTTGAGCGCCGACGCCGTTCGTCCAGTCGACGCGAACCGAATACGAGTAATCGCCGACGACGCCCTCGGCGTATTCGTTCGAAAGGTTCCGCTTGACGATCAGCGCGCCGGAACTTTGCGCCGCTTCGCTATTTTGCTTATTTTCGCCGTTCTTTTCGTTAAAAGCGTTCGGAACGGAAACGGCGAAGTCGGTTTTCGGCGCGTTAGCGGAGAAATCGCCGGTCCAAGCGCCGCGTTTCAGCGATTGGTAAGGGAAGTCGACGACAACCGAGAGCGCGCCGGAGCGAATCAACGGCGAGTCGACGCGAACGGCGACCGTCGAGTCGAGGTTCTTGTCGTCGCCGACGCAAGTCGCGACCGAAACGGTTTCGCCGTCGAGTTCGAACGTCGTCGAGTGCAGGCCCGTCCAAAGGTCGAGGTCGCGGCGGACGTTCGAGATTTCGTTCGGCTTCAACTCGGCGCCGTCGCCGCGAACGAATCGAACGCGCGCTAAGTTCGCTTGATGCGGATTGTTGCGAACCCATTGATAAAGGTCGCCGCGATCTTTCGGGAAGGGGTCGTTCCCTTTCAAGCGGCCTTGCAGGTAAGTGCCGGTTTGCGGAACGTCGGCCCAAGTATATTTCGCCAAAAGGGGTTCGGAGTACCAACCCCAGTGCGCGAGGACGTCGCCGCCGAACGTCTGGAGCCCGGTGCCGTCGACGTTGAAACAGAAGTTGCCGTTTCCGACGGGAAGTTTCAAATTAAGGTTTTCGGAGCGAATACGGTGTCGCGCGACAATTTTCTCGCGGTCGAGCGGTTCTTTCAACTCGGCGGCGGTCGCTCGGTTGAAATCGGCGGCGAACGAACCGGCGAGAACCGACGCGACGAACGCCGTTTTTAAGACGGATTTGATATTTGTTTTCATTTGAGCGTTTTCAAAAAGGGTGAAACGGGAAGGTAAACGCGAACTATAAGTTTTGCTAATATCGGCAAGGGCGCATTTGGCAAACGGACGCGCCGCCGTGAAATATAACGGGCGGCTTCGCGTCGCGAACCGGCGTTCGATCTTGTCGCGGATCTTTTTTCGGGGTTGCGAAACGTCGTTATTTTAACGGTTTCGACGTCGCCAACGCGAGGCAGCGGCCTTGGCTCCCGACGGCGTTGTAGAAGTGATAAACGACGCCGTTGTGGAAAACGACCCAAGGTTTGTGCGCGAACGTCGCGTCGTAGTCTTCCGACGGCTCGACGAGGTGCGGGCCCTCCCAGCGGCGCCAATGAACGAGGTCTTTCGAAACGGCGAACGTGTCGAACGCCTTCGGTTTCCAAAACGCGCCGAAGTAGAACATAACCCAATAATCGCCGAGCCGAACGACTTGCGGGTCGCCGGAAATGCCGCTTCCGTTGTCGATAATCGGGCCGTTCCCGAAGCGGCGCCAGTCGACGAGATCGTCCGAAACCGCCGTTCCGATGCGCTCGACCGAGCGACCGTTTTCGATCGCTTTGCCGTTGTAAAAACAGACGAATTGCGAACCGAGACGGCGTTCTTTATCCCAAATAACGTTCGTTTTGTAGAGCGTCGTCTTCTCGAACGCGCGGGCGTCCGGGTCTTCCGGCGTCATAATCGGGCGGTCGAGACGATTCCATTCCTTCGGCGAGGCGGCGTCGTCCGTCCAAGCGAGGCCGATTTTGAGCGGGTCGGGCTCGTAACCTTTCCCGGCGCCGCCGATGTAAGTGAACCAATATTTATTTTTGTACTTCTGGATCTCGTACGAGCCGCCCCAAGTAGGGTCGACGAGCGCGGCCGACGGCGAAACTTGCCAAGCGTCCCAACCGGTTCGGCGGAACGGGGCGACGACGCCGAGCGTTTCCCAACGAACGAGGTCGTCGCTCTTGGCCAATTTGGCGACGTAGCCGGTTTTGTCGAGGAAGCAGAGGTAAACCATATGCCAAACGCCGTCTTTACGGAAAACGTTCGCCGAGTCGACCGGGTTTCCGTTCTCTTCGGGAATGATAATCCCTTGTTTGTAAGGCGTTTTGATTTGCTCGTAAATCGCTTCCATTTCGGCGTCGGAGACTCCGGGGTCGCCGCTTAAATCGGCGTCGATCGGCTTGCGGGCCGCGTCGTTTTCGAGCGAGCGGGCAAACGCGGCGGCGTCGAGCGAAAGTCCGCGAGACGCGGCGTAAAGAGCGGCTCCGGACGTCGCGAGATTGCGGACGAAGCGGCGGCGGGAAGGGGAGAAGTCGGGAAGGTTGGGAAAGTTGCTGGACATTGCGAAACCTTGCGGTAGAGCGTGAAAACGGACGGCGTCGGCGCGTTCAAGCGCCGAAAAAACGTCGGATAATCGGGGATTATAACCGGCGAAGCGGCGAAAAGCAAGAAAACGTTGGGAAAAGGCGCGAAAATTTTAAAAAATTTTAAAAA
>JAZNJF010000275.1:0-11563 GCA_045577885.1 Thermoguttaceae bacterium
CCCAGACTGCCCCAACCGCCGAATTTTCCTCTTAATCGTCGACGCGTCCAAGCGAAAATTTTTAAAATTCCTCTTTACTTAGGTTGAAAAAACGGTTACTCTATTGACGTTTAAGCGTCGAGCGTTTCGGCGTCGAGCGTCGTTTTGCGACGTTCCGCCTTTCGACGTCGCGCAATCTCCTTGGTCGCGTTCGGTTTCTCGGCCTTCGCCGCCGCGACGTTTGCGCAAACTTAGCGCGTTTTACGCATCCTCGCAATATTGGCGACGCGTTGCAAATTTCACAACGTTAATCGTCAAGCCGGAGAAAAAAATGAAAAATTTGGACGTTATTTTGTCGAGCGCGTTCCTTTTCGCCGCCGCGGCGAACGCCGGTTCGCTTGCGTTTGGGCAAGGTTTCGGTGGTTATGTCGCGCCGACGCAACCGCAACCCGCGCCGCAGGTCGCGCCTTTCGCGCCGCAAACGCCTCCCGTCGTCGCGCCGACGCAACCGCAATCCGAGCCGACCGTCCCGACGTCCCAACCTCGCCAAGCGCGCCAAATCTCTCAGTCTCCCCAAACGTCCCAAGCGCCTCAACCGGCGCAACCGGCCGCGACGCGTCCTCTTCAACGCCCGACGACCGTTCCCAACGCCGCGCAACCTGTTCGATCGGCGCAAACTGCGCAAACGACGCGTTCCCCTCAAACCCCGCAAAGTGCTTCGTCGGCGTATTCGGCGCAAAACGCTCGCTCGACGAACGCTCAATCCCCCCTTTCCGCGCAACCGGCGTTGGTCGCGCAAGCGCCGACCGTTTCCAACGCCGCGCAACCGCCCCAAACCTCTCCGGCCGTTCAACCGTCCCAACCCGCGCAACCTTCCCAAACGGCTCGTCCCGCCGCGACGCCCGCGCAAACCGGCGGCTCTTCCTCCGTTCTGAACGCTTTCGTTCCGCCGCCGGCCCACTATAAACTGTCCGAAAACGACCAATTGAAACTCAACGAATTTTTAACGCATTGGGAGAATTTCGGCCGAGGAATCAGACAGGTTTCGTGCGACGTTCACATGATGGAATTCGACGGCGGCGTCCTTCAGCAAGACTCGAAAAGACCCGTCGCGCACAACTGGGGTCTTTTCCGTTTTAAAGCGCCGAACCAACTCCTTTATCACATCAAAGGCGAGTTTTCTTACGCCAACGTCGACTCCGGCGGCGCCGCCGTTTGGAAAGAGGGACAAAACGAGTTGAAAATCGTTCTCGACGGAAAATCGTTAACGCAGTACGATTACGAAAACAAGAAAGCGGTCGTTTATCCGCTCGCCGAAGACGAGCAAAACCTCGATTTAACGATGGACAACGGCCAATTCCCCCTCTTCTTCGTCGCGAAAGCCGAAACGCTCAAAAACCGTTTCTACCTGCGCCTAGTAACGCCGGAGAAAAAACAGCAAAGCGAAGTTTGGATTGAAGCGTTCCCGCGATACGCTCGCGACGCGCAACAGTTCCAGTCGATCGTCGTTATTTTGAGCCTTAAAGACATGCAACCGACGTACATGCGCAAAGTCGGCGTCAACGGCAAGAGCAAAACCGACCTCAAATTCGAACGCGTCGAAGTCAACAAAGGACGCTGGACGATCGAAGGAACCGTCGACGACGATTGGACGAAAGAAGTGCGTTCGGAACGTTTTTCGTTGTTGCGTCAAGAAGCGGTCGAGACGAATTACGCGCAAACGCCGAACGCGCCGGCCCCGAACGCCGCGCCGGTTTCCTCGACGCCCGCTCGAACCGCGTCGCGCTCGAACGCCTCGAACGCCGTTCGATAACGCCGCGACCAAACAAAATCGCGATTAACGGACGCGTTTCTTTTATCGCGACGATCAACTATAAACGGCGCCGACTTTAAAAACCGGCGTCGTTTTTCTTTTTATCGCGTCAAATCTTTTTTCGAACGACGCGAACCGCTTTCCCCTCGCTTCTCGGCAGCGTTCCCGGCGGCAACACGTCCCCTTTCGGCGAAAATCCAAGTCGCTCTTTGAGGTGTTTTTCGACGACGAAACCGCTGACGCCCGGCTCCGCTTCGACCAAAATCCGCACGTCGTTGACGCCGTCGCGCTCTTCGAGGATAATTTGGTAATCCGGATGTACGCCCGGAAGTTCGAGGAGCGCTTGTTCGACTTGCGACGGGAAGAAATTAACGCCTTTAACGATTAACATGTCGTCGACGCGGCCGGAAATCGCGTCGATTTTCAAATGCGTTCGCCCGCAAGCGCACCGTTCGCGCGTCAAAATTCGGGTCAGGTCGCCGGTTCTAAAGCGAATAACCGGAAGCGCTTCCCGCGTCAGCGCGGTAACGACCAACTCGCCGATTTCGCCGTCCGGAACCGGTTCGCGCGTCGTCGGGTCGAGAACTTCCAAATAGTAATGGTCTTCCCAAACGTGAATACCGGAATGATCGCGACAATCCATCCCGAGCGTTCCGACGCCCCCCGTTTCGGTCATCCCGTAAATATTGAAGACGTCGATTCCGAGACGCGCGCGGATTTTCGCCTTCATCGCGTCGGTAACGGCTTCGGCGCCAAAAACGCCGGTCTTCAAATTCGGCAACTCGACGCCCATTTTATCCATCACTTCGATGATTCGCGTCGCGTAAGAGATTACCGCCGCGAAAATCTTCGTATTGAAGTCGCGAGCCAGCCGAATTTGCCGCTCGGTGTTCCCGGAACCGGTCGGAATGACGAAAAGCTCCGCCGCGCGGGCGCCGTGATACATCCCGAACCCGCCGTTGAAAAGCCCGAACGACGGCATAATCTGAATCGGGTCGCCCGGCTCGCCCCCCGCCATTCGGTAACAGCGCGCCATACACTCGGCCCATTGCGCCAAGTCGGCTTGCGTGTAAGGCATAACGACCGGCGTTCCGGTCGAGCCGCTCGACATATGCATCTCGCGAATCGTATTTTTCGGAACGCAACACATTCCCATCGGGTACGTTTCGCGAAAATTCGCTTTCGAGATCGTCGGCAGCTTCGCGAGGTCTTCGATTCCGCGGAAATCGTCGACGTCGACGCCCGCTTTTTGGTAAAGTTCGCGAAAATAGGGGTTATTTTCCGACGCGTAACGAACGATTCGAATCAATTTTTCGTTTTGCAACGATTTTAACTCGTCTTGCGACTTCGTTTCCGCCGCCTGATTGAAATAAATATCCGTTTCGGTAGACATTGTTTCGCAACCTTTCCCGCTCAGTTTTACAAACTTCGCCGTCTTCGTTATTTTCGCCGTTTTTACAGACTTTGCCGTCTTTACTGTCTTTACCGTTTCCGCTAAACGCCGCCGTTTAACGAAATCTCGCCGAACGCGGCGTCCGATTTTAGCGTCGCCGCCCGCTCGGCTCGTTTCGACGCCGTTAAAATAAACGAAATCGCGAAAAAATCAAGAGCCCCGCCGCCTTTGCGCTCCGAAATTTCCGAAAAGTCGCTCAAAATTTCTCTTGCGATAAATTCCGATTATTTTAAAATAAGGCAAACGAGACGCCGGAAACGCGTCGCCGTCCTTTGCGACCGTTAAATCCGCTCCCTTCCCCTTAAACGCCCCGACCGACGCAAACCGCGCTTTCGACGCAAAGCGCCCAGCCCCGCTATTCCTCCTATGTTCGACGCTATTCTTCTCGCCTCTTACGGCGGCCCGGAAAAAATCGACGACATTAATCCGTTTTTAGACCGAATATTAACCGGAAAGCGCGTTCCGCCCGCTCGACGCGCCGCGATTTTCGAACGATACGAGCGCTTTAACGGCGTCAGCCCGCTCCCGGACGAGTGTCGCCGCTTTCTCGACCGCTTGAGCGAAGCGTTCGCCGCCGACGCGACGCCCGCAAAAGCGACAAATCCGTTAAATTTCTCCGCCGAAACCGCGCCTCAACCGCCGTCGACGCCCCGAATTTATTGGGGCAATCTTTACGCGCCGCCGACGTTCGACGACGCGGTCGCCCAAATGGAAGCGGACGGCGTTCGGCGTTTGTTCGTTTACCCAACGTCGGCGTTCGGGTCGCCGCAGAGTTGCCGCCGATATATCGACGCCGTTCGCGACGCGGTTCGCCGACGGTCGCCGGAGTTCGTCGCTCGACTCCAAATCGCGCAAACGCCGCCCTTTTTCGATCTCCCGGCGTATCGTCGCGCCGCCGCCGACGCGCTTTTGACCGCGCTCGCTTGGGACGAACTCGAATCGAACCCGTTCGACGCCGCCGCGCCGTTTTCCCAAACAGCGCAAACGCCCCAGACAGCGCAACCCTCCGTCTCCGCCCTAACCGCCGATTTTGCCGACGCCGCCGATATTAACGTCGACGCTTCGAACGACGCGCCGCCGCAACGCTTGATTCTCTTTTCGGCGCACTCGCTTCCGGTCGACGACGCGTTAAAGTCGGCGTACTCCGCCCAACTTCTCGCCGCCGCGACCGCCGTTTTGCGTTCGACGCTCGACGCGCCCGGATTCGGCGGCCAAGTCGCGGAAGAAAAAAACGCCGCCGAAGACGCCGACGCGACGCGGCGTTTTCCGAAACGCGACCTCGTTCTTCCCGACGCCGCCGACTTTGCGCCGAAATTGCGCCGCCGTTTGCGTTCGGTCGGACTCGACGCGGCGCTCGCGTTTCAAAGTCGGAGCGGTTCGCCGTCGACGCCTTGGCTCGAGCCGAGCGTCGAAGACTTCGTCCGCCGTTACAAAGACGAAAATCCGAACTGGAACCGACTTATCGTTTCGCCGCTCGGTTTTTTCTTCGAGAATATGGAAACCGTTTTCGATTTAGACGTCGAACTTAAGGAAGTTTGCGACGAACTCGGCGTTTCGTATCGCCGCGCGGCCTGTTGCGGCGCCGACGACCGGCTCGTTTTCGCCGTTCGCGATCTCGCTCGCCGCGAACCGTCCGATTTTCCGGTTTGCCGTTCGGCGCCCGGCGCTTGCGATTTTAGCTGCCGTCGCGCCGACGAGCGTTAAAATCGCTAAAATCATTACTGTTAACGCTATCGTTATTTTGTCAAGATCGAGAAATTAGGCGCTTTCGAGAAATTGGCAAAGCCTTTTAAAAAGAAAAACAGCGAGTCGAACCGCCGCAACGTCGTTCGACTCGCCGTTTAAAATCAAATTTTGCCCGCCAAATCGGCAAAATCGTTAAAACCGTTCAGCGCAATTTCGGCCCGTCGCTCCGCAAAAGCGAATCGAGTTTCTTCGTCGCGCTCCCGGCCAACTCTTCGCACTTGCGCAACGCTCCGGCGTCCCCGGCTTCGGCGGCGATTCGATACCATTTCGACGCCAAATATTCGTTTTTTGCGACGCCGCGTCCATATTCGTAACACTGCGCGAGACGCCCGATCGCCGCCAAGTCGCCTTGTTTCGCCGCCGCCTCGAAGAGCCCGAACGCCTTTTCGTCGGATTGGTCGACGCCGAGCCCGTTCAAGTAAAGCCAACCGAGGTTCGTTTGCGCCGCCGCGAGCCCGGCTTCCGAAGCGCGTTCGAACCATCCGGCCGCCTCTTTGAAGTCGGCTTTGACGCCGAGCCCCTTTTGATAACGCCAACCGAGGTTGTTTTGCGCTTCGGCCAACCCCGATTCCGCCGCCGCTTGGAGCCAGCGCGTCGATTCTTCGATATTTTTCGCGACGCCAATCCCGTTCTCGTAACAGTGCGCGAGGTTGTTTTGCGCTCCGGCGAGCCCTTGCTCCGCGGCTTTGCGGAACCAACGCGTCGCCGCGCCCGCGCTCTTGCCGACTCCGAGCCCGTTCAAATAGGCCCAACCGAGATTATTTTGCGCCGCCGCGTCCCCGGCGTCCGCCGCCCGACGGAACCAAGCCGCCGCTTCGTCGAAATCTTGCGGAACGCCGACGCCTTCGTCGAAACAAAGGCCGAGATTGTTCGCCGCCGTCGCGCTTCCCGCTTCCGCCGCCCGACGGAAAAGCCGAACCGCGTCGCTCGGGTCGCGCTCGACGCCGACGCCGTGTTTGCGTCGCCAAGCCAATTCGCAAAGCGCGTCGAGATTCCCGCCGTCCGCCGCCGCTCGCAACGTTTCAAGCGGCGTCGTTTCGTCGAAAACCGGCGCGGTCGCTTCGGCGTTCGTCGTTTCGTTCGCAACGTTTTCTTCGTTTGTCATCGTCGTTCGCTCCTCGGCGCTAACGGTCGCGCAAAATTTAACGATTTTATCGCGACGCCGTTTTCTCGTCGCCGCTCTCTTTATTCCAATAAAGCCAATTTTTCAGCCGAACCGACCGTCGACGCGACAATCGTCGCCTCAACTTCGCCGCCGCCCTCTTAATTTAACGACCGAACGACCGCGTCGCCGGAACCGCTCCTAAATTTCTCGACGACGCCCGCCAATCTTCCGCTCGCCCCTATAAAAACGCTCAAAATCGCCGACGCGAAGACAAAACGCCCCCGACGTCGACGATTTTTGACCGTCGAACGTTTCGTTCGTTCAAATATTTCGCCGTCGAAACGTCGCTTGCGTTTTACAATCTAACCGCGACGCGGCGCTTCGCCGACGAAAAATTACCGGCAAAGTCGACCTATTTTCAGTCGCCGATCCCCGGTTTCTTGAATCCGCGGCAAAATTCGGCGATTTCGGCGCGAATCGTCGGCGCGACTTCGTCGATATTGTCGATATTCTTGCAAACGCGGTCGATCCAAGCCGCGACTTTCTTCATTTCCGGCTCTTTCATCCCGGCGCTCGTCAACGACGGCGTTCCCAAACGGACGCCGCTCGTCTTGAACGGAGAGCGCGTGTCGCCCGGAACCATATTGAAGTTCGCGATAATACCGCACTTCGCCAACGCTTTCGCGGCGTCTTTCCCGGTGAACTCTTCCTTGCGGAAGTCGAGCAGGAGGAGGTGCGTTTCGGTGCCGCCGCCGGCGATCGAACGACCGAGCGCTTCCAATTCGGCGCAAAGCGCTTGCGCGTTCTTGACGATTTGTTCGCCGTAAGCCTTAAATTCGGCGGTTTGCGCGTATTTGAACGCCGCGGCCATCCCGGCGACCGCGTGCATGTGCGGGCCGCCTTGGAGCGTCGGGAAAACGGCGCGGTCGATCCGTTGCGCGAGGTTCCACTTCGATTCGGCGTGATATTTCGCTTGGTAACGGTCTTCGACTTTCGACAAAATGAAACCGGCGCGCGGGCCGCGAAGCATCTTGTGCGCGGTGCTGGTAACAACGTCGCAATAGGGAACCGGGTCCGGGTGAACGCCGGCGACGATAAGCGAGTTAATATGGGCGATATCGGCGACCAAATACGCGTCGATTTCCTTCGCGATTTCGGCGAACGCGGCGTAATCGAGCTTGAACGGATACGCGCTCATCCCGGCCCAAATCATTTTCGGGCGTTCGCGGAGGGCGATTTCGCGAACTTCGTCCATATCGAGACGCCCGGTTTCTTGGTTCGGGCGGTACGCGACTTGTTGGAAGTCCATCCCGGAGAAGCTGACTTTCCAGCCGTGCGTGAGGTGGCCGCCGTCCGAAACCGGAACGCCCATCACCTTGTCGCCCGGTTGCAGCAACGCGCGGTAAACGGCGCTGTTCGCCGGGGAGCCGGAATACGGCTGAACGTTGGCGTGTTCGCAACCGAAAAGTTCCTTAGCGCGGGCGATCGCGAGGTTTTCGAGATCGTCGACGACTTCGTTCCCTTCGTAATAACGGGCGCCCGGATAACCTTCGCAATATTTGTTCGTGAAAATCGAACCGCAGGCTTCCATCACCGGCGTCGAGGCGTAGCTTTCCGACGCGATCATTTTCAGCGTCGTGTCTTCCATCTCGATTTGCCGTTGAATCAAGTCGTAAATTTCCGGGTCTTCCGCCTTCAAATAGGGATAACGTTCGACGCTCATTGTTCGCTTCTTTCCATTCGCGTTGCGTAAATTTACTCTCGAAACGCCGCCGAAAAACACGTCGATTTTCAAGAATCGAAACGGTTTCCAAAAGCGGCGCGCTCGTCGAACGCGTTTCGCTCTTTCACTTCGAAAGTCGACGCGTTCTCATCGTTAATTTTACCTTATCGACGATTTTTTTCGAGGGGGGCGCCCGCTTCGACTCGACATTTTAACGTTTTTCCTTCAAAATTTCTTCCGCGACGGTCTCCCGTCTTTTCCGATCGCCCCGATTTCCTTAACGCCGACGCTTCGAACGGCGCGTTCTCGATTACGTCTCGTCCGACGCGCGGTTCGCTTGCGTTAAAATTCGAAATAATCGTTAAAATCGGCGGCCGACGCGTCGATCAACGTTGCGCCGCGCCAACGTCCGCCGATTCCTCGTTCCGCCGCCGACGCAAAAGTCTTCCCTGTTTTCTCCATTCCTTTTATTTCCCCCATTTTCCCGTTTTCTTTATTTTCGGCAAGCCGAGTTGGGGCGAGAGGCGCGACGGAAAGGATAAAAATTTGCGCGTTCGACAAAATTCGCGGATCAAGCGACGAAGCGACTTCCGCCAATCGGTCGCGACGCGGCGCCTCGACGGTCGCCAAGCGGGCCAACGCTCGCCGGCAGGCTCCGCTTCCCGAATCGGCGCGACTTCCCCAAGCGCCCATACCGCCCATTTCGCCCAAATTGACTTGCGCGGCGCTTCGATTCGAAGGCGCCGGATCGTCGCCGTTAATCGCAAGGAGAAATTTCGCGTCGTTCGAACGCGTCCAACGGTCGATCAAGGTCGCGGCCAAGGAAACGGTTTTTTCAACGAGCGCCGAACGCCGAGCCGATTCTTGCGCGTCGAGTTCGTTCGCCGCCTCCGCCTTTTGCCCTTCTTTCCCAGTTTGCGTTTTTTCCGTCTTCCCCCCTTCCGCTCTATTTTGTTCAATCGTCGTCTCTTCGCCGTTTCGATCGCGCAAAAGGTCAAAACCGCGCTCCGAGCCGCGCTTTTCATCGAAAAAGAGGTCGAGAATCAAAATTTTAACGGAATTTTCGCGCTTTTCAAAATCGCGCGCCTGCAATTTATCGCGTTTCGCCGTCGCGCGCCAATGAATCGCTCTTTTCGAATCGTCCGGGCGCCAATCGCGAACGGTCAACGTTTCCCCCGCGATTCGGGAAGTTCGGGCGGTCGCGACGGTCGTTTCTCGCCGAGCGACGCCGACCGCCGCGTTCCAACGTTCGGTTAAAGCGCCGATTTTCGGGAAAACGAGAATTTCGGCCGGCGCGTCGAACCGCTCCGAACTCCGGAAAAAGCCGAAAGGAAATCGGGTCGACGCCGTCAACGTCGCGAGTCGGCGAACGCCGCGTCGCGCGACGACGCCGCAATAACGTTCGCGCCGCCGTTCGCCCCCCTTCACTCGCGGAAAATAAGCGGTCGGACGGGTCGTCGCGGCGACGTTGGGACGCGCTTCTTCTTGCGCAACTTCGCCAATCCTCGTATTTCCCCCATTTTCTCCTTTCCTTTCTTTCGTTTCCTTACTTCCCCTTCTCTTTTTTCCGCTTATTTTCGCCGCTTTATCCAGTTTTTCTTGTTTTGGAAGCGCCGCCACCTCTCGTTTTCCCTCTTGCCGCGTCCATTCGTCTTCGACGACGATTCCCCAAGCGGACGAACGGCGCCCGGTCGCGTCGATTTCAATCTCGACGTCGAACGGTTCTCCGGCGAAAATCGCGTCCGGCGTCTTGCGAGCGACGCGCAACCGCCGCAACGAACGCTTGCCTTGCCAATAATCGAGAACGGCGAACCCGGCGAAAAAGGAACCGAGCGCCATTAGGAGGTTGACTTCGCGAACCGTCGCGCCTAAAAAAAGAAACGCGGCGACGCTCAACACGCCCAAACCGTCTTGAAAAAGAACCGTTCGTCGCCGTTTTGCTCCGCCGCGTTCGCTTCGCGTTTTCTTTATTTTCCCCATTCGCTCAATCCTTCCCGCTTCCCCTAACCGTCGCGTCTTTCCTATTTGCCCCAATCCCCTATTATCTCGTTTCCTCGCGCCTTTTTTCTCGCCCGATATTCAAAAATTCGCCGACAGATTCAATCCTATCAAGCCGTTAGTTTACTCAACTCCCGCCAATCGCCCGTTTTTCCCAAGACCGTTCGAGGCCTTTTTTCGCCAAGTCTTCCCAAACCGCCCGAACAACGTCTTCCGCCAAGTCTCTCTAAACCGCCCGAACAACGCCTTCCGCCAAATCTTCCCCAACCGTCCAAACGACGTCTTCCGACAAGTCTTCCCCAACCGCCCGGACGCCGTTTTCCGCAAAATCGGACGATTTACTCCCGCTCAACTCCCGGCTTTCAAAATCGTTTCGAGCGCGGAAGCCAGTTTGTCGGCGGCGACGAGCGCGCGTTCCTTCGCTTTATAAAGGTCGAGCGCGGCGCCCGGACGCTTCGAAACGGCGCCGAAAAACGCGCCGAGCAAACGAGCGGCGCTTTGCGAATTATCGACGGTTCGAACGTCGCGCGGCGCCGCTTCGTCGCAGGCGTCGAGAACGACTCGCAACGGCAAAAACGGAACGTCGGAAGCGGCGCAAACTTCGGCGGCGGGCCAAGTTCCGCGGTCGCAAATCGCCGCGCCGGTCTCCTCGCCCAACTTCCGCTTTTCGCTCGGTTCGACGACGGGACGCGCGACGCTCAGCAACGTTCCGCTCGCCCAACGTCCAAACGGCGACGCGCTTCCGTCCGTCGCCAAATCGCCGTCGCCGCCGGCGCCCCAGTCGAGCGTCGAACCGTTCGCGCGTTGCAGAAGCCCCGGAACGACGAGCGCGCCGCTCTTCAAACTCGGGCGCAACCCCGTCGCGAACCCGACCGAAACGACGCGAATCGGGCGAAACGCTTGAATCAACGCCTCCGTTCCCTTGCGCGTTTGCGCCGCGCCGACGCCCGTTTCGACCGCCGCGACGCGCAAGCCGAGCCAAGAGCCGGTGTAAAACGTCAACGAATCCCCCCCTTTGGTCGTTTTTGGAACCCCCATTTTATCCAAAATACCGACCAACTCCCGCTTCGTCGCGCCGACGACGCCGACGTCGACGCGCTCAAGCCCGCCGACCTTTTCCGCCGTCGCGCCGTCGGGTTGTTTCGCGCCTTTCGCCCCCTTAAATAAGAGCCCTTCGTAATTCTCCAAGCCGCCCAAATCGCCCAAATTTCCGGACGCGACCCGCGCTTTCAACTCGTCGACGACCGTTTCTTGAACGCGGCTCGTCGCCTGCGCCGCCAACCAACCGACGATAAATCTCGATAAAAAAGGAGCCGGAGACATTTGTCTTGCACTTTCCTTCCAACGCGGCCAACCGAACGCGCTTTCATTTTAAATCGACGCAGGTCTCGCCGCCGCGCCGTCTCGCTCGGTCGCCCGAACGCTCAAACCGCCCTCTTATCGACAGGCGCCCTTATTAATAAGCGAAATTAATAAACGACGCCCGCCGCCAACGCGCCGCGCCTCATCGAGAACGCCGCCCCGAACGTTCTTCGGCAAAATATTCCGGAACGCGATCGGCGATTTCTTCGACCAACTCGTCGATCGTCTTGCCGTCGACGGCGACGCTCAACGCCGCCGCTTCGCGATAAATCGGCTCGCGCGCCGCCAACACCTTCGCGATTTCCGCGACCGGCGATTTCGCGTCGGTCAACGCCGGACGCCGCGCCGCGGTTGACGCGTCGCCGCTCATTCGCCGAGCGATCG
>JAZNJF010000276.1:0-6998 GCA_045577885.1 Thermoguttaceae bacterium
GAACGGTTTCCTCGAAACGTCCGGTTTTACCGAATCGCCCGCTTTAACGAAACGAACGGTTTCCTCGAAGCGTCCGGTTTTACCGAATCGCCCGCTTTAACGAAACGAACGGTTTCCTCGAAACGTCGTTTCGCGACGGACGCCGGGCCGAATCGGGAAAATTTCGCGAAAAAATCGCAAAAAATCGCGACGGCGCTAGATTTTTCGGCGCCGTTCCGTTATATTATACGTCGTTGGTTTGATTTTCCGCCTCTTGACGCTCGGCGTTCGCCGTTTTTGCGTCGGTTCGCCGTTCGAGTTCGAACGCGCGGCGGCTTTCCTCCTTTCCCCCTACTTGACGAAAGGTTCCTCCGTTGAAAAAATCGTTCGCCCTTTTGAAATTGTTCCTCGGCGTCGCGCTCGTCGGCGGCGTCTCCGCGACCGTTCTTCCGTCCGTCGACGCTAAAGAGCCGGTCAAACTGATTTACGACACCGATATGGGGAACGACATCGACGACGTGTTCGCGTTGGCGATGATTCACAACCTCGAAAAACGCGGCGAAATCGAGTTCCTCGCGCTGACGATCACGAAAGACAACAAATACGCCGCGCCGTATTGCCAAATGGTCAACGAATTTTACGGCAATCCGAACGTTCCGATCGGCGCGGTGAAGGACAGCGGCGTCGAAACGTTCGACGGCAAGTTCCTCCGCCAAGCGCTCGAAGCGAAGACCGAAGACGGTTCGCCGATGTTCCCGTTCTTCAACCTCGCGGAAGACAAAACGGAATATTACGACTCCGTTAAGCTCCTGCGCAAAACGCTCGCGTCGCAACCGGACGGCTCGGTCGTTATCGCGCAAGTCGGCGCTTCGACGAACCTGGTTCGCCTTCTCGACACGAAAGGCGACGAATTTTCGCCGCTGAACGGTCGCGAACTCGCGATCAAAAAGGTGAAGTACGTTTCGACGATGGCCGGCGCGTTCACGAACGAAATGGCGGGCCACCCGGAACAATTTATTAAGGATATGCAAAACCACCGCGAATACAATATTATCATCGACCTCCCGGCCGCCCAACGCTTCTTCGCCGAATGGCCGACGCCGATCGTCGCGTCCGGTTTCGAAGTCGGTCGTCAAATCACGATGACGCCGGCGACGATGAAGAACGATTACGAATACGTCCCGAATCACCCGCTGAAAAAGGCTTACATCGACTATCGCGGGCTCGATAACGAGCAATGCACTTGGGACCTCACCTCGATTCTTTACGCCGCGCGCCCGGATCGCGGGTATTTCGGCGTTTCGGAACCGGGCGTCGTTACGGTCGACGAAAAGGGCCATACCCGCTTGACGCCGAAAGCCGACGGCAACGTCCGCATTTTGACCCTTTCGCCGGAGCAAAAAGTTCGCGTTCAAACGACGTTCGAATGGCTCTGCAGCGAAAAACTTTAATTTCGCCCCTTGCGTAAAACGTTAAGCCGCCGCCGACTTTAACGGTCGCGACGGCGGCGCCGATTTTAACGCGAAAAGCGACGCGCTTTCACTCGACGCGGCGTTTTTCGCGTTTTCGCGTTTTCGTTTCTTTTCCCTGTTTTCCCCGTTCCCCTATTTTATCGTTCGCTTCCGTTATTTTCGCTCCGTTTTCGCGCTCGCCGAACGTCGCTTTAACGGTCGCGCCAACTTTAAGGATTACCCGATGTCCCAACGCGCTTTTTCGTTCCTCTTCCGTTCCGGCTCGCTTGCGACGCTCGCGCTTTCGACGGCGCTTTGCGGTTGCGACGGCGGAAAAAACCTTGTCGCCGACCCTGATTACGTCGCGTCGACGACCGTCGCCGAGCTTGCGTCGACTCCGGACGCCGCGCCCGTCGCCGACGTCGAAACGCTTGAAATCGGCGGTCGTCAAGTCGCGGTCGGCCCGAAACGCGCCCTTTTTAACGGCGAAAACCTCGACGGTTGGACGAACGAAACGGGCGGCGCCCCGGGCTCCGGTTGGCGCGTCGAAGACGGGCTTCTCCGAATGGTCGACCCGGCGAACGGCGGCGATCTCTTGACGAAAGAACGCTTTGCGAATTACGTCTTTTCGTTCGAATGGCGGTTCGGACGCGCTTGCAACAGCGGCGTCAAGTACAAGATCGAGCAGCCGAACGGCAAGGGCTGGGTCGGGCTCGAATACCAAATTCAAGACGACGCGAACGTCGAAGACGGCAAGAACGCGAAGCGCCGCGTCGCGTCGTTGTTCGACGTTTTCCCGGCGTCGGAAACGAAGTCGGCGGCGTCCTTCCCGGCTCCGACCGACGACGCGCCGAGCGGCGAGTTCCGCAAGGGCAAGATTATCGTCTTTGAAAACAGCGTCGAACATTGGCTCGACGGCGAGCGCGTCTTGGCGTTCACCGTCGGCGACGACGCTTGGGCGGCGGCGAAAGCGGAAAGCAAGTACAAAAAACAAGCGACGTTCGGAACCGCCGCGTCGAGCCCGATTCTTCTGCAGGAACACGACTATCCGATCGACTTCCGCAACGTCGAAATCCAAGAGCTGAAACCGTTTTAGTCGTCCGTTTTAACCGGTTCAACCGCTTCCCGAAGCGCGCCGTCCGCCGACTTTTGAAAGTCGCGTCGTTTTTCGAACGTCGCCCTTAACGCAAACGGACGGTCGCTTTCGCCGCTTTGCCCCCGCAAAAAACGCCGACGCGACGCCTTTTTGAAAGCCGCGCCAGTTTTCAACATTTATTAGACGCGGACGGTCGCTTTCGCCTCCTTCCGTTTCCCCAAGAAACGCCAAACGCGGCGCCAACTCGAACCCGAATCGGCGCCGCGTTCTTTTTTTCGGCGACTTTTCGCTCGTCAATGAAACCGCGTTTTCTTTTCCGGCGAATTGTCGCTCTTCGACGACGATACCGCGACCGCCGGTTTGCGCGTTTTCTCCATTTCGCGCTTTCGGAGGCCGCGTCGAACGCCGTTAAAACCGGCGCGACCGTTAGAACTTAAAGTTCCAAGTTTCGCCTTCGTTAATCGTCGTCGTATAGGTTTCCGTCCCGCGAATCACCGAAACGCGAAGCTTGCCCAAGTCGGCGCGGTCGACCGTCAAGTCGAACTCGGAGCCGAACCCGCAAACGCCGCGCAGCGCCATATGATCCCAACCCTCCGGCAAGCGCGGCGTTACGTCGAACGAACGGAAGCCGGTCGGGCGAATCCCGAACAACCCTTCGACGTAAATCCGGCAGTAAAGCCCGCTTTCCGCCGACAAATGACGTTGGCTCCCCTCCGGCCAAGCCTCGATCGGGTAAGGAACGTGTTCGCCGAGAAGCCGCGTCGCGGAGTAGTAACGGAGTTTGTCGAGCCCCTTTTCGGTCGCGCCGACGGCCAAGACGCCGCGCAAGGCGTACAGCGTCGAGCGGTCCCAAAACGTCTTGCTTCCCTCCTCGGTGAGAAGGCCGTCCTTCGTCCAAAGGCGGTCGGAGAAGAGCGCGGCGATCGTCCCTTCGGCGCGTTCGTCGATTCCGGCGATAAACGGAACGCAAATCCAAGAGCGGAGCTTTTCGCAACCGTCGTAATATTGGTAAGTCTTGAAACCGCGGACGTTGCGACCGAAATGTTTCTCGACGCATTCGCGGAGCGACGCGGCCGTCTCGACTAAACGATCGGTCGTTTCCTTCGGTTCGCCGAGTTCGCGACCGAGCGCGGCGGCGCTAAGCAACGCGTCGTAATAAAGAACCGACGTGCAGAGATTCGCGTCCCCCGCCGGGAAACGTCGCTCCAGTTCGTCGCAATCGGACGCGACGACGCCGTCCGCCGTCGTTTTTCGGTTGCAATATTCAAGACACCAAGCGATCAGCGGCCAAAGTTCGCGCGCCTCCGCTTCGTCGCCGCGAACGAGCGCGTATCGAGCCGCCCCGTAAGCGATCATCGCCGCGTCGCCTCGGTCGCCGGCGCCGTTCCAAATATCGGTTCCTTCGGCGATAATCGACGACGGAATCGGGCGGAAGTCGTCGTTCATAAAGCGCGCGAAATGGCGGAAAGAGTTCAACGCCGACTCGTTCCCCTTCGCGTATCCGAGATAAGGAAAGAACGGATTGACGTATTCCGCTTGGTCGTTCGCCCAAATCGCGGCGTAATACGACTCGCCGCCCGGGCCGTGCATCAGGCCGCCCGCGGTTCGATAAATACTCTCCGAAGCGCGGATTTTCGCGAACGCGAACGCGGCGTTCAGGATCGGCTCCGGCGTTTCGACGACGAGCTTGCTCCAAATCTCCGAAACGAACGCGGCGCGGGCCGCTTCCTCGGCGGCGAAGTCGATCGTCGCTTCCTTTTCGCCCTTCCCTTCCGAAAACGCTTGAATCGCGAAGTTTACGGTCGCGCTTTCCCCCGGTTTCAGCGTCGATTCGCCCGGGTTCGCAACCGCCGCGACGGTCGTATAGGCGCCGTCGACGCCGCGTTTCGGGTCGGTTTGGTTGACGTCGCGAAGTTCCGGAACGCTCAAAACGACCGTTTCCGTTCCGATATTCTTGACCGTCGCCCGTTCGCAAACGAAGGGCCCGGTCGTCGACGGGAAAAAGCGGCGCTCGATTTCGACCGGTTTCCCGTCGGCGTCGAAGCGGCTAACGACCGTCAAAATCCCGTTCAGCGCGACGCGGAGCGTTTTTTCGTTCGCGAGCGGTTTTCCGTCGAGCGTCATTTTCGACGGCAGGTCGTAATCGAAGCGAATCGTCAAACTGGCGTGCGTGTTGTTCGGAATCGTTCGCAACATCGGCCAAACGACCGAGCGGTTCAGCCGAAACGCGCCCTTTTCGTCGACGCCGTATCGGAAAACGGTCGAGACGCGCTCGCCGCTCGCTTCCAGATGGTCGTTGTGCGGAACGCGGGCCGCCGAAAAATCGGTCCAAGCGATATCGCCGTTAGGTTCGAGCGTCCAACGCGTCGCCGCCGTTTCGGTCTTCGCCGCCGACGGTTCCTCCGCTCGCGCGCCGCCGAACGTCGCGACGCAAGCAAACGCCGCCAAGAGCGCCGCCGTCCAAAATCGTTTCATCGTTTTTCCTTTCGTTATCGTTAAAAACGTTGTTATCGCAATATTCTCTAAAACCGCTAATATCCCAAAAGCGTTTTTTCGCGTCGCCAAACGGCAAAAAGCGCGCCGACTTCGCGTCGACGCGCCTTCGTTCGGCGACGTTTCGTTTGCCCCGCCGCCTTATTTTCGCTATTTTAACGTTTCTCCGCAACCGCTCGCCGCCGGGACAAACGTCGCCGGAGGCAAACGAGTCGCTCGGTCGACGCCGACGAGCGCGTCAGTCGATAATTTGACCGACCTCCTTCAACCGCTCGGCCAACGTAACGGCGAACTTGCGGATTTCCCAAAGATCGGCGTTTTCGTCGCGGCGGAACTTCTCGATTTGCGTCGTCGGGAGTTCGCTCATCGGGACCAACTCGCAGGCTTCGAGGAGGTTCGCGGCGACTTCGCAAGCGTCGAGCAGCTTTTTCTTGTCGCTGCGGCGATAGTCGAACGCGTCGCTCGTGTATTCTTTCAACGCCGAGCGAATCTGCTCGAGGGCGCGGTCGACCTTTCCTTCGCGGTTCGGGTTCGTCGGAACGACCGGAACGTTGACGCCGCGATTGCGGAAACAGCCGAACATCGCGGAGATCGTCGCGGCGTCGCGAATCGTGCCGTCGGCGTAAAAAATCCCGTGTTCGTCGATACAACGCCCGTGAATCATCAGCTCGAAGAGGAACCAGCCGATTCCGAACTCGTGGCAGGCTTCGAGCGCCATTTCGTAAGAGTTCGCCCGCGCGAGACAGCCGGTTTCGGTGTTGATCACTTGGATTCCGAGCTTTTCGCCCCATTCCTTCGCGAGCTTAAAGTTGTCGCGAATCACTTCGCGGCGGTCGTTGTAGCAGTGGAACGAAAGAACGTCGAGTTTGCGCGCGGTCGACTCTTCGATCTCCCAAGCGGTCGTGTAGCCGACGGTAACGAGGCAATCGGGCGCCCAAGCCTTGATTTGGTCGAGTTGGCGGTTCAGGAACGCCCAAATTTTCGCCTTGCGCGCTTCCTTTTCCTCCTTCGGCGCCTTATTAATATAGTCGCAGCAAAGCGGCTCGTTCATCGCGTCGAACATCAGCAAGCCGGGCTCGTCTTTGAGCGCCTCGACCATCGCCTTGGCGTACTCGTCCGCGGCGGCGTAGGCGTCCGGCTCGATCGTTTGCGGATTCAACATGTTGCCGTTAAAGAGGATCGGCATACATTTGTACCCGTTTTTGTCGCAAGTCCGAACAAAATTAACGATGCTTTGGACGTACTTCTCTTTGTCGCGATGGTACGCCGCTTGACTGCACCAGAACCGCGTCGCGTTCAAGCCGACGCGCTTCCCGTACCCGAGTTCCCGCTCCGCTTGCTCCGTCGAACCGCAAAAATAGCAAACGCCGCGAATCTTCGAGCAGTCGATTTCCGGTTTCGCCGCTTCCGCCGACGCCGTAAAAAACGCGCTTCCGACGACCGCCGCCAAGAACGCCGCGCAACCCAATTTCCCTATTTTCCGCATTTTCTCAACCATTTCAAGTAATATTTTCGTTATTTTCGCTAAATCGCCCGCTTAACTAAGCGGAAGAACCCGACCGCGCCCCCGACGTCGCGCCGTCAAGACAAAGCGCGGCCCGCGACCGCCGAGCCGATGCGCTCGACGGTTCGGGCAAAGCGCCGCCGTCAACCGTCAATTATTCAACCGACGCCCCTTCCAAACGCCCCCGTCGACAAAGTTAAACCTTCCCGGGAGCGACCGAGTCCGCGACGCAACCGATCTCGACGGGCAAAACGCCGCCCGCGACCGTCGGCCAATTTAACCGACGGTTCGAAAAACGCGACCGCAGACGAAGTTAATCGCTCCGTCGGCGCCGGACAAAACCGACGACGACGCGCGCCGAAACGCAGGTTAAATCGCTTTCCGCGAACGCCGAGCCTTACGACTCGGCTTTTTTTTCGATTTTAGTCGCCGTTGGGCGGAAAAAATCAAGCGACAACGGAGCGAAGAAACCGAA
>JAZNJF010000277.1:0-10161 GCA_045577885.1 Thermoguttaceae bacterium
GGAATATCGCCGTCAAAAGCTCCTTTGGTACGAGCGCACTTTAGAGTCGGCGGCGCGGTTCATTCCGGACTTCCGGCGACACGTTGTCGACGTCGATATGTTCACGCCGTTGACGATTCAGCGTTACACGGGCCGCGAACGGGGCGCGATTTACGGCGCCGCGGACAAGAAATACGACGGGTTGACGCCTTTTAAAAACCTCTTTGTTTGCGGCGCGGATCAAGGAATGGTCGGCGTGATCGGCGCGCTCGTCAGCGGCGTCGCGATCGCGAACAAGTACGCCTTGGCCGACTGACGCGTTCCTCGCCCTCTATCTAACTCGTTGAAACGTCGAGCTTTCCCGCTCGACGTTTTTTTATCGCTCCGCTTTTCTTACTCGTCTTGCGCGTCTTGCCTTTCTTACGTTGCGTCCCGTTTTTCCCGCCGACAAAAAATTTCCGAAAATACTTGACGCCGCGTCGTCGTTCTGTTAAACTAAACGTCGTAACAACGGCGACGTTTAGTAAACCGTCGCCGTTTTTTCTCTCTTTGCCGCAAGGAGCCCGCCGATGAAACTCCGCCATTTTCCCGCCCTCGCCGCGACGCTCTTCCTCGGAACCGCCGTTCTCGCGACCGACGACGCCTTGTCGACCGACGGCGCGCTTCCGCCGCCGACGACGCGCGTTACCGTCGGCCCCGACGCAACCGACGTCAAACTCGAAAACGGTCTCGATTTGTCGCGGCGCGACCTTTCAAACGTCCGAATTAACAACGTTTACGTTTGCGACGTCGACTTTTCCGGTTCCGACCTAACCGGCGCCGATTTGCGCTTCGCGCGTTTCCAACGTTGCAACTTTTCGAACGCAACCCTAAAGCGCGTCGCAATTAACGACTCGACCAAGTTTGAAGAATGCGATTTTCGCGGCGCCAAATTGCAGGACGTCGCGCTAACGTCCGTCGCGGTCGCCGTCAACCCTCCCGAGGATTACGACGAAGACGGAATGAAAATACGGAAAATCGAGTTAAGCGACGAAGAAGTCTTTGAAAATCCGACGTTTATCGACTGCGATTTTACCGACGCGTCGTTGAACGCCGTTCCGCCGCTCGACCGCTGGACGTTCCAAAACTGCGTTTTTGAAGGCGTTTATCTCGCCGACGTCAACGCGCGCGGCTGTCCGTCGCTTGACGTTAGCTCGACCGCTAACGTCAAGAAATACAAAGAGTTCGAAGGCGTCGAACTCGACAAGGCGCCGCAAGATTTATTCGGCGCCGTTTTGACGCGAACCTCGTTCGCAACCGTCGGCGGCGACGTCGATTTGACGGACGCGCGCCTTACCGAGGTCGCGGCGTCCGGCCTGTCCGGTCGACAGTTGGCGCAAACGGCCAATTTCCGCGAAAAACGCTATAACGGCCTTCGCCTCGCCGACGCTAACTTCGAAAAATACGACTTTTCGGACGCGATGTTGACGCGTTGCCGTTTCTCGCGCGTCGATTTTACCGACGCGGATTTTACCGACGCCGTTTTGCTCGACTGCGACTTCCGCGACGTCGAAGGGCTGACGCTCGAACAACTTAAGTCGACTTGGAACTGGAAGACCGACCGACTCGACTTAGCGTCGTTCGACGACGCGTTGCAAGCGCAAATCAAGGCCGCGCTCGCCGAAACGCAAACCGATGAAGCGCAAGACGTTGCAAACGCCAAGCGCGCCGAAACCGCCGCCGCGTTCGGTCTTTCCTCCCTTAAATACCCCGCCTCGTCGAGCCTCTATCGACGCTACGTCCCGTCAAACTCGACCTTCGACGCGATTCCGCATTTTCGCGTCGCGTCGATCGAACGCCGTTATCGAACCGACGCGAACGCCGATTCGTTTGTTTCCCAGTTCTTAAACCCTGAAAACGCGATCGTTATTCAAGCCCCGCGCCCGCCGCAAGAGCGCTTCGTCGTCGAATTAGTCGGCGACGATTCGCGAACGGCGACGCTCCAAATCGAGTATTTGCCGACTTCTAACTCTTGCCGCGACCGTCTGTTAGACGTATTGGCGGAAAACGGCGAAAAGCGTTGGCGACGCGGCGTCGAAAAATGTTTGCTCGACGACGTCTATTTTATCGCGACCGGCGGCGACGCTCCGACGTCGCGGCTAATTTTCACCTGCGACGGCGCGCTTTTCGACCTTGCCTTCAACGACAAGACGTCGCTCGAAGAAGCGGAAGCGGTTCGGCGTAGCCTTATGCGGACGCTCGACGAAGCGGGCGACCGACTCGCTCTTCCGGAGCTTTACGGTCGTTAAACGACGCCGTTTAACCCGTTGTTTCACCGCCGGTTGCCGTCGTTTATTTTTCATTTTTCATTTCCCCAATTTTAGGAGTCCGACCAATGAAACCGCGCCATTTTCCCGCCCTCGCCGCGACGCTCTTCCTCGGAACCGCGATTTACGCAAGCATCGCAACTTCAAACGTTTACGCGTTTCCGCCGAGATCGACGCATATTATCGTCGAAAACCTTTCGGACTCCGACGAACGCGAACGCGGCGTTACGAAGCTTGAAAACGGGCTCGATTTGTCGCGGCGCGACCTCGCGGGCGTCCGCATTACCGACGCTTTCCTCCGCGACGTCGACTTTTCCGATTCCAACCTAACCGGCGCCGACCTACGTTACACGCAATTTTTCCGTTGCAACTTCTCGAACGCAAACCTAACAAACGTCGCGATTACCGACTCCGGTTCGTTCCGAGAATGCAATTTTTCCGGCGCTAAATTACAGAACATCGACATATCGGAAGTCGACGACTCGCCGGCGTTTATCGATTGCGACTTTACCGGCGCGACGTTAACTCGCGTCCCGTCGTTCGATCAATGGACGTTCAAAGACTGCGTTTTAAAGAACGTCCGCCTCGCCGACGTTCGAGTTCCCCGTTATTCGTCGCTCGACGTAAACGCGACCGCTAACGTCAAAAAATACAAAGAGTTCGAAGGCGTTAGTTTCGACGACGCGCCGAAAAATTTATCCGGGTTCGTTCTGACGCGAACGGAGTTTCTAACCGACGTCGGCGGCGTCGATTTTACGAACGCGCGCCTTACGAGCGTTAGGGCGCCCGGCCTCTCGGGACGTCAATTAGCGCAAACGGTCAATTTCCGCGAAAAACGTTACGAAGGTCTTAAGCTTAACGCCGCAAACTTCGAAAAATACGACTTTTCGGGCGTCGTTTTGACAGATTGTCGTTTTGAAAAAATCGACTTTGCGAACGCGAATTTCACCGACGCGGTTTTGCTCGACTGCTCGTTCAGCGCCGTCGAAGGCTTGACGCTCGAACAACTTAAGTCGACTTGGAACTGGAAAAGCGGACGGCTCGACTTAATCTCGTTCGACGCGGCGCTGCAAGCGCAAGTCGACGCCGCGCTCGCCGAAGCGCAACCCCAAGAAGCGCAATAATTTGCGAATCCCGCGCCGCAACCGTCGTCGTTCGGGCCGCGCCCGCCGCAAGAGCGTTTCGTCGTCGAATCAACCGGCGACGCTTCGCGAACGGCGGCCCGCCCTTTCTCGTTCGCGGCGAGCAGTCGGCGGTTTCTTTTCTCCGCGTTTTCTTTTCGACGGCGGAATCGGCGAAAATCTCGAAAAAGCGCTCGAAATTCCAGGGCGTTTCTGCTATAATGGGAGCGTTGGCGGCGCCCGCTTCGTCGCGACGTTTTCTCGGTCTCTTTCCGCGAACCGTCGCCGACGTTCGAGCGCGCCGAATCCGAACATTTTTTTTCAACGCAACCTTTTAATTTTCAACGACAAAGGAAGTTTTATGAAACGTTCCCGAATTTTGCGACGCCTTGCCGCGATTCTCGTCGCGTCGAGCGTTTGCGTTCCGTCCGTCTTCGCGCAGTCGGTCGACCCGGCCAAAGCGGTTCCGCTCCCGGAGGGCTTCGCCGCCGACTTGGCGCCCGGCGCCGTTCACGACCAGCGCGTCCGTCAGTATCTCCTTCCGAAGCGCGTCGTTTGGACGTCCGAAACCGGCGTTAAAAACGCGGAACTCCTTTTGAGGCCGGTACTTGGGCAAACGTCGACCTCGATTATGGGCGACGAAACGCAAGGCTGCGTCCTCTCGAAGGGCGGCTCGATTCTCCTCGACTTCGGCGCCGAAATCCACGGTTCGTTCCGCATCGAGGCGCGCGACCTGAAGCCGAGCGAAAACAGCGTCGGCAAAACCGTCCGCGTTCGCGTTCGTTTCGGCGAGTCGGCGGACGAAGCGTCGGCGGAGATGGGCGAAAAAGGCGCCGTCAACGAACACTCGACGCGCGACCAAATCGTTGCCGTTCCTTGGCTTGGCGCGGTCGAAGTCGGCGAGTCGGCGTTCCGTTTCGTCCGTCTCGATCTCGTCGACGACGACGCGAAGCTGATTTTCGACTCGGCCCGCGCGATCTTCATTTATCGCGACCTGCCGCGAATCGGCGCCTTCAAGTCCTCCGACGAACGCCTCAACAAAGTTTGGGACGTCGCGGCGCGCACGCAACTCTTGACGATGCAACAGTTTGTCTTCGAAGGCGCGAAACGCGACCGCCTCGTTTGGTACGGCGACTTCGCCCCGCAAACGATGACGACGCTCCGCGTTTTCGGCGACTCTAAAGTCTTGCGCGACACGCTCGGCGTCTACGCTCGCGAAACTTGGCCGCTCCCGAAATGGATGAACGGGATGCCGAACTACTCGCTGTGGTGGATCATCACCGTCGGCGACCTCTACCGCCACACCGGCGACCCGGCCCTCGTCGCGGAAAACTGGGACTACGTTAAGGGCCTGATGAAACAACTTACGCCTTGCGTCGCCGCCAACGGTTTCGCCGGGTTCGAGAATCCGTTCCTCGACTGGCCGACCGCCCGCAACCGGCCCGCGCTCGACGCCGGGACGCACGCCCTTTTCGCGCTCGGGTTCGACCGCGTCGCCGAGATGGCGCGCATCGTCGACGACAAGGAAACGGAAAAGACCGCGCTCGAATACGCCGCTAAAGTCCGTTCTTACAAGCCTTCGAACGTCGGCAACAAGCAGGCGGCGGCGCTTCTTCTCTTGGCGGGAATCGAGCGCGACGGCGAGTCGAACGTCGCGACGGTCGCGAAAAACGGCGGCGAAAACTTCTCGACGTTCTACGGTTACTTTATGCTCGAAGCGCTTTCGGAGGGCGGCGCCGACCAAACGGCGCTCGACGTCGTCCGCGAGTATTGGGGCGCGATGATCGACGTCGGCGCGACGACGTTCTGGGAAGACTTCAATCTCGAATGGCTGAAAGACTCGGGCCGAATCGACGAACCGACGCCGGAAGGGCTCAAGAGCCTGCACGGCGACTACGGCGACCACTGCTACATCGGGTACCGTCATTCGCTCTGCCACGGTTGGGCGTCGGGCCCGGCGGCTTGGTTGAGCGCGCATGTTTTGGGCGTAACTCCGATCGAACCGGGCTTTAAGAAAGCTCGCGTCGAACCGTTCTTGGGCGACCTTGATTGGGTCGAAGGCGCGGTTCCGACGCCGTTCGGCCCGATTCGCATTCGTTGCGACAAACAAGCGGACGGCTCGCTGAAGACGCAAGTCGAAGCGCCGGAAGGCGTTGAAATCGAACTCGTCGACTGACGCGCTTTAACGCAACCGATCTAACGGCGGCGCTTACGGCGTTCCCGACAAGCGCCGCCGCGTTCCCCTCTTTCCTTTTCCCGTCGTTTTGTCGACGTTTTGTCGACGTTTTGTCGACGTTTCTCGCCGCATTACGACAAACCGTCGCCGTTTACTCTATGCCGCCGACGCAACCGCTTACCCCGCAAGGAGAAACCAACGATGGCCGAACAAAAACCGCTCAAAAAAGTAACGCTCGCAACCGCTCAAGAAGCGCTGGGAAAAATCGACAATCTTATCGACCAAGCGCGTAACGACGGCGCGCCCTACTCCGTCGACGACGCGCTCGACGTGTTGCGAAGTTATCGCATCGGCCCGCACACGCAGTACGCCGGTCGCGGACGAACGATCGTCAAGCTCGTTATCGACTACGGCCCTTGGGTTTACAGCGACCTGGAAGAACAAGAGCCGTATCTCGCGTTAATTCAAGCGTTAATCGACGCCGGCGCCGACGTCGACGCCCAAGACAAATACGGTCTTTCGCTCCTTCACCACGCGGTCGACAGGGAATCCGGGGCGGTTTGCGAGCTTCTTTTGAAGGCGGGCGCGAAGCCGGATCCGGTCGCCGTCGACGGGCGAACGCCGCTCGACTACGCGATGTACTATCATCGTTGCCGCCTCGCTTACCAAAACCGTCCAATGGAATGTTACGCTCGTTGCGTCGAAGCGTTAATCCTTGGCGGCGCCGACGTTTACCGACGATACGAGGAGCCGAAACACCCGACCCAGAAAAACCGAGAGTCGCCGTTCGACTGGATTTCCGCGCTCCCGGAAGACGCGCCGCAACGCAAAACGTTTTTCGACGCTCTTGCGAAACGCGACGCGCTGAAACAAACGTCGCAAGAGCCCGAAACGCCGAACGCTTAACCGTTGATTAGCAAGGAGAAACCAATGAATCCCAAACCGAAAATGCGAACCAAAACCACGCTCAAAACCGCGCTAAAAATTCTTCACGAACGCGTCTATCCGCTGGCAAGCGAAGATAAGTTTGACGAAGCCGTCGAGGCGTTGATCGCGAGCGGCCTCGAGCCGAACACGGTTTACGCCTCGAAAAATCGACGCCTTTTCAAGCTCCTAATCGACGGCGAGGACGGGTTTAAGAACAATCGCCAACATCGTCGATTTCTCGAAAAGGCGCTCGATTTCGGTTGCGACGTCGACTGGCAAGACGATTACGGCAACACCTACCTTCACTATGCGGTGTACCGTTATCGGCCCGATTTGATTCGGCTCTTGTTGGAACGCGGCGCCAACCCGAATCTTCCCGAGAAACTTCACGGCGGCGTTCCGCTCTACGAAGCGTTGTCGAGTTTCGCGCTCCACGAAAGAGCCCGAAGCGCGCAATGCGTCGAAGCGTTAATCCTCGGCGGCGCGGATATTTACTTTTGCCTCCGCGGCAATCTCACGATATTCGATTGGATGAACAACCTTCCCGTCCCCTGCGGTTCCAAGAAATACGACTTGGCGAAAAAAACGTTTTTCGACGCGCTAGCAAAACGCGACGCGCTGAAACAAACGTCGCAAGAGCCCGAAACGCCGAACGCTAAACCGTCTATTTGCAAGGAGAAAGCAATGACGAAACCGCTTAAACCGCTAAGCAAAGTAACGCTCAAAGTCGCGAACGCCGCCTTTCTCGAAATTATGCCGCTCGTCTACGCGCGGCGGTTCGACGAGGCGCTCGACGTGTTGCGCGAAAACCGAATCGGGCCGACGACGACTTACGACGGAGCGAAACGTCGTTTTTTGGCCTATTTCGCTCAAATTTCCCTTGTCTTCTGTCGTCAAAAAGAAGACGTCCTCGATTTTATGAAGTTGTTAGTCGACGAGGAAGGTTGGGACCCTCGCTATCAAGACCTCGAAGGCATGTCGTATCTTCATTTAGCCGCGAAAAACTTATCGCCGGACACGCTTCGTTTCTTTTTGGAACGCGGCGTCGAACCGGACGTCCTTAATCTCAACGACGGGTCGCCGCTTGATATCGCGATCAGCTACACCTATCACGGCTTCACCGTCGAAGACGCCTCCGCTTGCGTCGAAACGTTAATCCTCGCGGGCGCCGATCCTTATCGCGCTTACGGCCCTAAGTCGCGACATATTGGCTTGTTGGGTAAAATTTATAACTCGCCGCTCGAACGCGTTCAACAAGACGGCGAAAAATATCCGTCGTGCGCCGAAGCCCTTTTCAACGCGATAGCAAAACGCGACGCGTTGCGACAAGCGGCGCAAGAGTCCGAAACGCCGAACGCTTAACCGTCGCCGTCGCAAGCGTTTAACGTTTGTCCGTTTTCCAAGCAAGGAGTCGAAAATGCCCGAAAACACGCCCGAAACGCGCCCCGCCGGAGCGGTCAAAACGCTTGTTATCGAAGACGTTGCGTTCTCGTTTCGCTGGGCCCCGCCCGGAAAGTTTACGATGGGAAGCCCCGAAACGGAAGTAATGCGCGTCGACCACGAAACGCTTCACGAAGTAACGTTCGAAAGCGGGTTTTGGATTCTCGCGACGCCGGTTACGCAGCGTCAATTTATGTTGACGAAAAAGCGCAATCCCGCCGCGTTTTGCTCGACCGGAACCTATCGTTACCGCGTCGTCGACCTCGATACGAGCGACTTCCCAATCGAAAACGTCTCTTGGTTCGACGCGGAGAAGTTTTGCCTCAAAATGACGCAAAAACTTCGAAAAGCTAAAGCGCCGTTTTACTTCGACTTACCCAGCGAAGAAGAATGGGAGTACGCCTGCCGCGCCGGGACGTCGACGCCGTTCGCGTTCGGCGAAAGTCTCGGAAATAACGCGAATTACTGCGATTCGGACGAGCGCTGGAACGCTTGGAATTACGGGCGTCCGCACCCGAAAAGCCCGCCGCGCCCGACGCCGGTCGGAAGCTATCCGCCGAACGCTTGGGGAATTTACGATATGCACGGCAACGTCGACGAATGGTGCGGCGCCGAACGCGACGACGAAACGCTTTCCGAATACGACCGCGAAGAATATCGCGTCTTTCGCGGCGGAAGTTGGCGTTACCCGGCTTCGTTCGCAAGGTCGGCGCGCCGCGTTCGAACTTACCCCGATATTAAGTCCGAAACGCTCGGTTTTCGCGTCGTCTTGCGCGACGCAACCCCTTCCAAATAAATCGTTTTCGAACTCAAACGTTTTAGCGTTTGGGTTTCCCGCTTTCTCCAAGGAGTCGAAAATGCCCGAAAACACGCCCGAAACGCGCCCCGCCGAAGCGGTCAAAACGCTTGTTATCGAAGACGTTGCGTTCTCGTTTCGCTGGGCCCCGCCAGGAACGTTTACGATGGGAAGCCCCGAAACGGAACCGGATCGCCAATGCAACGAAATCCTTCGCGACGTAACGTTCGAAAGCGGGTTTTGGATTCTCGCGACGCCGGTTACGCAACGTCAATTTATGTTGACCAAAAAGCGCAACCCCGCCGCGTTTTGCTCGACCGGAAGTTATCGACGCCGCGTCGTCGACCTCGACACGAGCGAATTTCCCATCGACAACGTCTCCTGGGACGCCGCCGCGATTTATTGCCGCAAGCTGTCGCAGAAACTTCGCAAAGCTAAAGAACCGTTTTACTTCGACTTACCGAATGAAGAAGAATGGGAGTACGCCTGCCGCGCCGGGACGTCGACGCCGTTCTTTTGGGGCGATACTTGGAGCCCCGACAAGGCGAATTGTTGCGACTTCAAGCTCGATATTTCGCGGTTGCACGACGCGCTCGACGGCGTAACCGACCTAAACGACGCAATATCGCGTCTGTTCAAAACTTTTGGAGCGTCCGTTTTGGACGACGCGCCCCGCCCCTACGACCTGAAACGCCCGACGCCGGTCGGAAGTTACCCGCCGAACGCTTGGGGAATTTACGATATGCACGGCAATATTTCGGAATGGTGCGCCGATTGGTATCCCGGCTACGAAGATTGTCCGGAGTTGTTCGCCGAGTATCGTTTCTCCGATTCCACCGAGGAAAGCCTCGCCCAAGAATACCCTCGCGAAAGATTCAAAATCTACCGCGGCGGGAGTTGGCGCGAAGGGGCTTGGGCGGCAAGATCGGCGCGGCGAGATTATACGTATCCCGACTTGAAAGGCTGGGACTTTGGTTTTCGCGTCGTTTTGCGCGACGCTCCCCCTTCGAAATAAACCGTTTCCGTCGTCTCCGACGTTTTCCGCTTTTTCTTTTCACGCTTTATTACAAGGAGTCGCCGACAATGAACCATTCCGCCGAAACGCGCCCCGCCGGAGCGGTCAAAACGCTTGTCGTTGAAGACGTTGAGTTCTCGTTTCGTTGGGCCCCGCCCGGGAAGTTTACGATGGGAAGCCCCGAAACGGAACTCTACCGCAATCGCAACGAAGTCCTTCGCGAAGTAACGATCAAAAGCGGGTTTTGGATTCTTGCGACGCCGGTTACACAACGTCAATTTATGTTGACGAAAAAGCGCAACCCCGCCGCGTTTTGCTCGACAGGAAGTTTTCACTACCGCGTCGTCGACCTTGATACGAGCGAGTTCCCTATCGACAACGTCTCTTGGAACGCCGCCGCG
>JAZNJF010000278.1:0-2113 GCA_045577885.1 Thermoguttaceae bacterium
GGCGTCCTCCTTCGTCAAACTTCCGGACGCGTCCGACGCTTCCGTTCCCGACGCGCCCTCGACCGGCGCGTCCGACGCTTCCGTTCCCGACGCGCCCTCGACCGCCGCGTCCGACGGCTCCGTTCCCGACGCGGCTTCGACCGACGCGTCCTCGCTCGGCTCCAAAGCGTTCGTCGGTCTTTATCCCGACTCGCGCCTTTATTTAGCGAATCCGAAAAACGGCGCTTACTCGTTCCGTTGGTCGCGACGCGGCTCGGTCGACGCGTCCGGAACCGTTTCGTTCGACCTCCTCCTGCCGCCGTCTCCGCGAACGGAAATGCGGTTGGAAACGCCGTCCGACGCGCTCGTTTCGATCTCGAACGGCGTCGTCGAATCGGTCGAAACGCCCGCGTCGTCCGCCTCGCCGGAATCCGACTCGGACGCCTTTCCCGCTTTTGAAGAGGAAGAGGACGCCGACGTTTCCCGCCTCCCCGAATCGTCGGAAAACGCGACGCGAACTTGGCGCGTCTTTTTAGGCGGCGAATCGCGAACTCGGCTGACGATCGCCCGTTCGACTCCGCTCGACGCCCGCCGACAAATCGGATACCGCCAAGAAACGTCGCGCCGCCTCGCGCTCGAAGGCGTCGAAACCGTTTCCCGGTTCGCGTTCGACCGCTCGTGTCTTCCGCTCGACGACGCGACGCTCGTCCTCGACGCGACGCTCGTCCCCGTTTCGCTCGATTGGAACGGCGAAAAAATCGACGTCGCGTCGCTTCCGCGAACGACCGACGGCTCGACGACTCGGTTCCGCCTGCGCGCTCCGACGCGACGCGATCCCGAAACGCTCGGCGAACTAACCGTCGTCGCTTTTTGCCCGATCGAACTCAACGACGCGTCTTGGCGCCTCCCGTCCGTCCGCCTCGAATCGAACGCCCTCTTTTGGAAAGAAACCCTTTGCCGTCTAACGGTCGTTCGCCCCCTCTCGACGGCGGCGACGACGCCCTTCGACGCCGTTCAAACGACCGACCCGCGCCGCGCTCGCCAAGACGGGCAAGACGTTTTCGCGTTCAAATTTTTTAAACCCGACGCCGGAATCGCCGTCGATTTGCGAACGCGCCCGACGCCGCCGACCTTCGACAGCGCGACCGACTGCCTCGTCGCCAACGACGAAATCTCCGCGAAAACCGTCCTTTTCCTTAAACGCGACCGGCAAGACGCGACGCGCTTTTCCGTCCCGTTAACCCCCGGTTGGGAAATCGACGCCGTTCAAACGACCGGCGACGAACGCGTCGGTTGGACTCGCGAAGAACGCGACGGACGCGCCTTCCTCGTCCTTTCCTTCCCGAGCGCTCCGCCGACCGACGGCCCCCTCCGCGTTTCCCTCGCCGCCCGTTTTTCGGAACCGTTCGCCCAAACGGTCGCCGTCGACCGCCTCGCGCCGCTCGAACTCGCGAACGTCCTCGACGGCGCGCACGCGCTCGCGCTCCGCTCCGAATCGTCGACGCAAATCGAATTGACGACCCGCGCCGGTCGCCCGTTCGTCCCCGTTAAAACGTCTCCGAAATTCGTTTTCAACGAAACGCTTTTGCGCGACGCCTTCGCCGCGACGCCCGGAGGAACAAGGCTTTATCTCGGCGACCAAACCGCCGACGCCGTCGCGACGCTTCGTCGCCAACGCCTCAATTACTCCGCCGAACTCTCCGGCGTCGGCGAACTCGACGCGACCCGCTTTTCGACCGTTTGGTCCCTCCGTTGCGTTCCGACGCCCGGTTCCCGCGTCGACCGCGTCCTCTTCTTCGTCTCCCGCGAAGACGAACGAACGGTCGCCGAAGAGTTCCCTTGGACTTGGACGCCCGCGACCGAACCGGAACGCGTCTTCCCCGCCGTCCCCCTCTCCGACGTCGAAGCGCGAGCGCTCGACCTGCCGCCCGGCGTCGCCGCGTTCGAAATCCGACTCGCGACGTCGCGCAGCGTTCCGTTCGAACTTCGCCTCCTTAAAAACGCGCCGACGACCGACGCGATCGAAACGCCCCTCGTCTTCCTCCCGGAAGCCGTCGTCGACGTCGCCGACTTCGTCGTTACCTCCCCCGCCGGCCTTCCTTTCCGAACCAACGCGCAAGGACTCGACGCGACC
>JAZNJF010000279.1:0-3747 GCA_045577885.1 Thermoguttaceae bacterium
CCCGTCGACCGTTCAAATGCCCGACGGAACGCTCCGCACCGTTTGGTACGAGGTCGAGAAGGGAACGTCGAAAGCGTCGCTCCGTTGCGCGACTTGGAAGCTCGTCGACTGAGTAAAACGCGTTAAACTCCGTAAAATCGTTAAATTTGAGTCGACGACGTTTTCGAACGGCGTTAAAAAGCGGCGATTTTAACGATTTTGCGGAGGTTAGAAACGTCGAACGTTCGTTAAAACGACGCGATTTTAGCGACGACGCCGATTTTACGTCCGCGTCGAACGAAAGGGGCGGCGTTTTCGCGTTTTGTCGATAATAATTAATAAAAGGGGAAGACGGCGATGAAACGAAGTGGAAAAGCGGGACGATTCGGGCGTTGGGCGGCTCTCGCGGCGGCGGTCGGTTGCGTTGGTTTTGTCGATTTTAACGACGGAGCGGTTTGCGCAAACGGCGTCAAGGCGGTAGGGACGGTAAAAGCGGAAGAAGCGGCGATTTCGGCGAACGACGGCGAATTGACGGCTTTTCCGTTGGCGACTCCCGGCGAAAAAGCGGGGGAGCGGCGGACGTTTACCGTCGACGGGGTCGAGTTCGCGTTCCGTTGGGCGCCGCCCGGTCGGTTTTGGCAAGGGAGTCCGGAGACCGAGGAGGAGCGCGAGTATTACGAATATCGGCGCGAAGTTGAATTGACGTGCGGTTTTTGGATTCTTGAAACGGAAACGACGCAAGAAATGTGGAGCGTCGTTTTCGACGAGAACCCGAGCAAGTTTCGCGGTCCGAAACGTCCGGTCGACAGCGTCGGAATCGCCGAAATCGCCGAGTTTTGCGCCGCGTTGAGCGTTCGAGTCGGCGCGAGCGGGGCGGCGAAGACGAGCGAACGATCGGAAAAAACGGAAAAATTGGAAACGCCGCTAAATTCGGAAGGCAAGGAAGCGACCGTCGGCGTTTTCGCGCTCCCGACCGAAGCGCAATGGGAGTACGCGGCGCGAGCCGGGACGACCGGGCCCTATCCGGCGGCGACGCTCCAAGAAATCGCTTGGTTTGGCGACGAAAACGACGGCGGAACGCGCGACGTCGCGACGAAAAAGCCGAACGCTTGGGGGCTTTACGACGTTTGCGGCAACCTTTGGGAATGGTGCGCCGACCGATACGGCGATTACCCGACCGACGAAAACGGGCGCGGACTTCCGGCGATCGACCCGACCGGCGCGACTCCGGAGGAATGTCCGGGGAACATTCGCGTCGACCGCGGCGGGTGTTGGGACAGCGAAGCGCGCGAGTGTCGAACGGCGTATCGCGGGTTTTACGACGCCGATCGCAAGGGGCCTTACGTCGGATTTCGGTTTGTTTTTGTTCCGAAAAACGAAAAGCGCGAACGGTAAATAAGTCGAAAGGCGACGCAAAATATTGAATTAAACGAATTGAACGATCGCGCTTGTCGCGCGGATAAAACCGTTGGTTCCGACGGCGCCGATTGTCGGACTTGAGCGGAATAACGACGCGGCAAAGGGGACGCGAATCGCGTTGAAGGCGGGCGCAAGCCTTGACGAACGGCGCGTTCGAGGGTATATTGATAGGTAAAAAGCGCTTGCGCCGCCGCGTTCGAACGACTCGGCCCTCTCTCGCGACTTTCTCCCCTTATATTAATAAGGACGGAAAAGAAGAAGCGACGGCGGGACGAGCGCGTTTCGCTCGGGCGTTTGAAGCGTTTGAAACGACCGTTTTGCGTTAAGCGATAGAAAGAAAAATGTTTCCCGCGACCGTTGCTTTTCCGTCGACGCGTTCCTCGGCGCCTTCCGAACAAATCGTCGTTCGTTTGGACGGACGCGGCGCTCGTTTGTATTTTCCGGGAGAGACCATTTCCGGAAGTTATTACTTGAACGAAGCGCGGGAGTCGACGATCGACGCGGTGGAGATTTCCGTCGTTTGGCAAACCGAAGGGAAGGGGAACGAAGACTGCGGCGTTCACGCGTTTTGGCGCCTTTCGAGTCAGGAGGGCGACTGGATCGACCCGTTGCAACCGGGGCGTTTTAGCGCGGTGTTGCCGCCGTCCCCGCTTTCTTACGAGGGGAATTTGATCAAAATTCGTTGGAGCGTTCGCGTTCGAGCGTTTTTGGCGAACGGTAAACAACTCGTCGACGAAGCGAGTTTTCGACTCGGCAACTTGCCCGATATGCGAACGTTGAGTTTGGGGGGCGCCGCGTCGAACGGCGAGAGCGGAGAACGGGAGGAAAACGTCCCGTTGCGAAACGCCGAGTAAAAGAAAAAAACGGAATTTTTGAGTCGATAACGTTGTTTTAGTTTCAGATAAACATAAACGGTGAAATAATGAGCGCTCCCTTTGCGACCGACGCCCCCGACGCTTCGCGAACCGGCGAAAAATACGGCGAGCGAACGGACGACCGCGCGAAATTTCCCGAAAGCAATCCGTTTTCGACGCGTTTCACCGCGCCCGGCAAGATTCCGTTCTTCTTCGAACGCTCCTTTTTGCGGCAGTTGAAAGCGAGCAAACCGGCGAAGTTCGAGGAGTTCTTTATTCGCGCGCTCGGAGCCGGAGAAGACATTCGCGGTTCCGTTTGTCTCCAATTTTTGGTCGACCGTTTCGAAACGAACGGGCGGCGAGGCCAGCTGGTCGGCCCGCACGGGAGCGGTAAGTCGACGCTAACTTGCGCGCTAAAAGAGGCGTTGACAAAGCGCGGTTACGAGATATTTTCTTGGTCGCTCAACGACCGCAACCGCTTCCTCCCCGACGTTTTTTGGCTTGAGTTGCAGCGTTTTCTGCAGTCGGCGCCCGCGTTTTTGCCGGTGAAATGCCTCTTGCCGCCGCCGGTTGTTTCGCCGGAGGATTATTGGGAGCAAGCCCGCGAGATCGTTCGCGATTTGAGCGACGTCGAGACGTTCGACGACGATCAAGAGGAGAAATACGACGACGTCGCGACGATCGACGAATTTTGCGTCGACGCAAACGCGGCGGAAAATTCCGCAAAATCGGGCGAAGCGGAAAGTCAAGCGGCGGCCGCGAGCGCGACCGAAACGTCGTCGCAACGTCGCGACGGTTTTTTCGGCTTCAACGCCGCCGGAAAGTTCGGGTTCAACGCGACGCGTCGAGGCGACGCCGCTCCGCGTTGGCCGCAACCGCCGCAAAAAAAGAACGCCGAAGGGGCCGACGCGCCGACGCCGTTCGCGCCTTTTCCCGGCGTCGCGCCCGCGAACGAACCGACGGCGAACGGCGTCGCGAACGAAACGGCGCCGAACGTTGAGTTTCTCAACGAAAACGCCGTTCGCGAAGGTCAAAACTCCGTTAAGGAGTCTCGCGAAGCGCAAAAGAAGTTGGAAATTCCGCTTCCGAATCTCGACTTCCAAAAGAAGCGAAGCGCGATGTTCGACAAAAAACTCGTCTTTTTCGACGGGTTCGAGCAACTTTCGTACGCGAACCGGGTCGTCGTGCGCACCTTCTGCCGAATGAACCGGCTCGGGCTCCTTCTGACGACGCACTCGCCGGCCATCGGGATTCCGGTCTTGTTCCGCGCGACGCCGTCGGTCGAGATTTTGCGTCAAATCCTCAATTATCTCCTCGACGACCTCGACATGACGCCGGAGGATTCGGAACTCGAAATTTTGTTGAAAAATTTCAATTACGACGTGCGCGAAATCCTCTTTTCGCTGTACGACGCGTTCGAAAGTTACCGTTGGGCGCCGCGCGAGATGCGGGAAAAAATCGTTCGGCGGTATCCTCGTTGACCGTCGCCGCGACG
>JAZNJF010000280.1:0-3915 GCA_045577885.1 Thermoguttaceae bacterium
CGCAACACGTCGAAATTCGTTTCCTTCCCGTCCATCGTCTCGACGATAATCGACGAGAAGACCGGATTTTTGACGTCGCCGATTCCGACGATTTCGTCCCCGGCTTGCATTCCGCTCTTCCAAGCGGGCGAACCGGGCGCGACGTAACCGATTCGCGCCGACGTTTCCGGCGTTCCGATCAAAATCGCCGCGGTCGCGCAAACGATCGCGAAGACGACGTTCATAAAAACGCCCGCCGAAATGATCGCCATCCGCTGCCAAACGTTCTTCGCCAAATAACTATCCGGCGCGAACGCTTGCTTTTCGAGCGACGCGATCTCCGCGTCCTTCGCCGCTTTTTCCTCGTCGGAAAGCTCGCCGTCTTTTTCGGAACGCTCGAGTTTGGCGCGCTCAATTTCCGCTTGAATCCCGCCCGGATTGTCCTCTTGGCCGAGCATCTTCACGTACCCGCCGAGCGGAAGCCAGCCGAGGCCGTACTCGGTGTCGCCCCATTTGAAGCTGAAAAACTTGAAGCCGTACGCGTCGAACCAAATGTAAAATTTATCGCAACGGACGCCGCACATCCGCGCGACGATAAAGTGCCCCCACTCATGTACGATAATCAGCATATTGACGCCCAACAGGACGATCAGGACGCGCCAAGCGACCGCCAACGCGTTCGCCAACGCCGAAGCGTCTTCCGCGACGCCGAGTAACGCCGCTATCGAGAAATCCATATTTCGGTCTCCTTTCGCGCCCAAGCGTCGAGTTCGACGATTCGCTCGAGCGTCGGTTTTTCTTCAAACGTATGTTGTTCAAGGATTTGTCGGCAAACGACGGGAATTTTGTCGAACGTCGTTCGTCCGTTGAGAAAAGCGTCGACGGCGATTTCGTTCGCCGCGTTCAAAACGACGCCGGCGGTTCCCCCCTTCTTCGCGACCTCGAACCCGAGCAAAAGCGCCGGGAAGCGTTCGAAGTCGGGCGGGAAAAACTCGAGCGTCGCGCTTTGCGTCCAGTCGAATTTTCGGGTCGGGCCGGGCCGCCGCTCCGTTTCGTAAAGGGCGAGCTGGATCGGGAGCCGCATGTCGGGCGGGCTCAGTTGCGCGAGAACGGCGCCGTCGACGAACTCAACCATCGAGTGAACGATCGACTGCGGGTGAACGACGACCGAGATTTTGTCGGCGTCGAGCCCGAAGAGCCAACGCGCTTCGATGATTTCGAGCGCTTTGTTCATCGTCGACGCGGAGTCGACGGTGATTTTCGCCCCCATTTGCCAAGTCGGGTGCTTGAGCGCGTCGGCGACGGTCGCCGTTTTGAGGCGTTCGGCGCTCCAATCGCGGAACGGGCCGCCGCTCGCCGTCAAAATCAGCCGCTCGACGTCGGAACCGTCGACAAACGTCGAGTTCGAGTCGAGCCGCCGCGACAGCAAACATTGGAAAATCGCGCTGTGTTCGCTGTCGACCGGATAAAGTTTCCCGCCGTTCGTTCGGAGCAAGTCGGTCATCAGCGAGCCGCCGGCGACGAGCGCCTCTTTGTTCGCGAGCGCGAGCGTTTGCCCCGCTTCAAGCGCGCTCCAAGCGACGCGCAATCCGGCGACGCCGACGATCGCCAACAAAACGACGTCGATTTCCGGACGCCGAACGACTTCGGCCAACGCGTCCGGGCCCCAAAGAATTTCGATTCCCGACGGCAACTCGGCCAACGGGGCGCGGTCGGCGTTCGGATTCGCGACGACGACCGCGTCCGGGCGGAATCGTTTCGCCAGCTCGACCAACTTCGCGACGTCGTTGTTGACGGAAAGAACGCTCGCTCGGAGCCGCCCGCCGGACGCCGCGATCACGTCGAGCGCGCTCGTTCCGATGCTCCCGCTCGCGCCGATCACCGCGACGTTGCGCGGCGTCGAAACGCTTTCGGAGGGAGCGTTCGCGTTAAATTCGCTCATTATTGTCAATATATTAATATAACGGGTAAAATTGCACTTCAATAATAACGCGTCGACTCCGTTCGAAAACGGGACCGCCGCCGACGCCGAAACGCGCTCGAACGACGCGGCGTTAAAAACGGAGTTTTCGTTCTATTATACGGCGCCGACGCGTTTTTTAGAAGACGCGTCGAACAAAAAAACGCGAAATTTCGCAAAAGATTCGGAAAATCGCCCTTTCCGCTCCGCTCGCCGGTCGGCGTTTCGCGCCTAAATTTTCAAACATTTTTCAACATTTTCAAAAACCGCCGTTTTAACGCCCTTTCGGAGCCCCGTCGACCGATCGCGACGCCGTTTTCGTTTATCGAACGTTTAAAAACAAATCAAAGACGCCGATTTCAACGGATTTAACGCGCGTTGCGAGCGTCGACGGCGACCGTTTCCGCGAGCGTTTCGGCGATAATTCGGAACCCGCGCTCGACGACGCTTTCCGCCGCCGAAAAACTAATCCGCAACATTTGCCGCCGATGCGCTTCAAAAATCGGGTCGCGCTCCGCTTTTCCGCCGTCGCCGGTCGCGCCGCCGTCGAGCCCGTAAAAGAACTCGTCGCCGGGAATCGCGAGGACGCCGCGCTCTTTCAGGTTGCGGTAAAGCGTTTTCGAACCGGACTTTAACTCCGGCGTCCAAAGCCAAAGGAAGAACGCGCCTTCGCTCGCGTGCAAGCGTCCGTCGACGCCGACTCGGCGCAACTCGTCGAAGAGCAAGTCGACCGCCGCCGCTCGCCGACGACGGTAATAAGGCCGAACGATTTCTCGCGACGCCCGCAAAATTTCGCCGTTTTCGTCAAAAAAGGGTTTCGCGATCCGCTGTCCGAGCGCGCCGTTGGCCAACCCGACGATCGCGGTGATCGCCGCCAACCGCTCGACGATCTCCTCCGACGCGACGACGAACCCGGTTCGCAACCCCGGCAAGCCGATTTTCGACAAACTGAACGTCAAAATCGTTCGCCGCCCCCAAAAAACGGAGTCGAGTTCGCGTTCGTCTTCGACGATTCCCGGGAACGGGCCGCCGTACGCGGAGTCGACGATCAGCCAAGCGCCGATTCGCTCCGCCAACGCGTCCAACCGCTCCAACTCGTTCCGCCGCAAGACGTTGCCGCTCGGGTTCGTCGGACGGCTGACGAGAATCGCCGCGACGTCGTTTTCGACGACCGCCTGCTCGACCGCGTCAAAGTCGACGACGTATTTGAAAATTTGCGGATTATCCGGATTAGGAAAGGTGATTTTCGCCGGACAAGCGACGAACAAATCGGGCTCGACGCCCATATCGGCGTATCCGACGTACTCGGGCGACGCCGGAATCAAAATTTTGCGCCGCCGACCGTCGCGCGTTCGCCCGGCCAAGAGGTTCAAGAGGCAAAAGGCGCCGAGTTGCGCGCCGCTGACGACCGCGACGTTTTTCGCCGTTATCGGAAGCCCGAACCGCTCCGCGAAAAGTCGAGCGAACGCGTCGAGAAACGCCGGGTCGCCCTGCGGCGCGTCGTAACAAACGAGCGCTTTGTCGAACGACGCGGCGTCGGCGAGAAAATCGGCGGCGCTCTTTCTCCAAAGCGCCTGCATTTCCGGAATCGCCGCCGGGTTCCCGCCCCCAAGCGCGAGCAAGTCGGGCCGGAGCGCGACCGCTTCGCCAATGTCGTTCATCAGGTCGAGAATCCCGCTTTGCCCGGAGAGTTTTTCGCCGAAAATCGACAAATCGAGCCCCGCTTTCGCTTCCGCGCCGCTCATTTTTCCCGTCAAATCCGCAACATCCGTTAAATTCGTCAAAACTCGCGCTCTCCTCTCGTCGCGCTTTCTTTCTTAATCGCTCGGTTAAAAACGTTAATCCGATAAAATCGTTAAATTCGCTAATTTTTCAAAACGCCGTCCCGCGCTCGGACGCCAACCGCCAAAAACTCTTTAACCGCCAAAAACTCTTTAACCGCCAAAAACTCTTTAACCGCCAAAAACTCTTTAACC
>JAZNJF010000281.1:0-3048 GCA_045577885.1 Thermoguttaceae bacterium
AATCGTCGAGGTTAACGATAAGGAGGTTGCGGAATGCGTTTGTCGTTGGGTTGGTCTTGGAAGTGGGCGGTCGCGCTTATGTTCGGCGTCGCGGCGCTCGGCGTTTCCGGGTGTTCGAGCAAGACGCGGGAAGCCGCCGAATTTTACCAAGCCGGAAGGCAAGGCTTGAACGAACAAGATTTTGCGGCGGCGGCCGAATGTTTCGAAAAAGCGCTCGAACTCGACCCGAATTGCGCCCCGGCGCTCCTCGGACTCGGCGAAGCGAATCTCCGTTCGCGGCGTTACGTCGAAGCGGAAGCGGCGTTTTCGAAGGCTTTAGGAATCGACGCTCGCTCGCTTGACGCGTTGAGCGGACGGGGACAGTCGTGTTTGGGGCAAAAAAAATACGAGCAAGCGCTTGCGGATTTCGACGCAATTTTGGCGGTCGACCCGACGAAAACGGCCGTTCGCGGGAACCGCGGATACGCTCGCGCTAAGTTGGGCGATTTCGACGGCGCGCTCGAGGATATGAACCTTTGCGTCGAAGAAGAGCCGACGTCCCCCTTGTATTATTTGAATCGCGGCGTCGTTTTTCAAATGCGCGAAGAATTTGACGCCGCGACGGCGGATTTGACGAAGGCGATCGAACTCGAACCGACGAACGCGAACGCGAACGCGTTGCGAGGAAAAATTTACGCCGACGCCGGACGTTGGGAAGACGCGCTCGCCGATTATAACGCCGCGCTCGACAAAGACGCCGTTTGTTTTTGGGCGTATAAATATCGCGGACTTTACTTCAAAAACGTCGCCGATTGGGAAGCCGCGTTGGCCGACTTGACGCGAGCGATCGAGATTAACCCGGGCGATCCGGAGGTTTACTTCGAGCGCGCCGGCGTTTATCGTCAACTGAAAGACGACGCGGCGTATCAAGCCGATATGGCGAAAGCGAGCGAACTCGACCCGAATATCGGTAAAATCGCCGAATAACGCGGCAAGTAGGCCTTGACGTAGCGAAAAACGCGTCGCAACGGCGGAAATCGAACGTCGTTCGGCGCGTTTTTGTCGTCGAGCGACGTTTGAAAACAAAAACTTAAGCGACGGTAATGCGTTTTTGTCGCGGTCCGCGCTTTTAACGACGTTTTCCGAAAAATCAAAAAACGTTAAGGGGAAGAAAATGACCGAGTTTAACGAATTGGACGGCGACGGTCGTTGGACGCGACGGTTCGACGGGGCGAATTGGGCCCCGGGAAATGTTCCCGGAAACGCTCCGACGTTCGACGGCGACCCGTTGCGGGCTCCGGTCGCGTTCGTGAAGGGCGTCGGGACGCGGCGCGCCGAGATTTTGCGGCGACTCGGCGTTTTTCGAGCGTTCGACTTGCTCTTCTTTTTTCCCCGCGACTATCTGGAAATTTCGCTGAAACGGAGCGTCGACGACCTCGTCGAAGACGAAATTCAATCGATTTGCGGAACGGTCGAAGATTATCGAACGCGTTTTTCCCGGCGCGGTCCGATCGTAACGCTCGACGTCGCGGTCGGCGACGAAGTCGTTCAATGCCTTTGGTTTAACCAAGCGTTTATCGCGAAAACGTTCCGTTTTGGACGTCGCGTTATGTTGACGGGGAAACCGAAACGGAAATCCGGGACGCTTTGGCAATTTTCGCATCCGAAACTGACTTATCTAAGCGACGATTTCGACGACTCTTGGGGCGCGTCGAGAGAAAACGGCGAAAGTTTGACGGTCGACGAAACGGCGACGGCGGGGCAAAACGCGTCGGTTGGCGGAAATAAGGAAAACGACGGCTCTTTGGCGGATTCGGTAAACGGCGCAAAACGGGGCGTCGAGCGAGATTCGGCAAACGGCGCAATTTCCGGCGACGAGCGAATCTTGCCGATTTACCCGCTGACCGAAGGATTGACGCAGTATCAAATTCAAACGATAATCAAGAACGCGCTTGAAACGCTCCCCGATTTGCTCCCCGAAGCGTTCCCGACGGAGTATCTGGCGCCGCGTCGATTGGCGCCGATCGCCGACGCGATTCGCAAAATTCACTTCCCGACGACGGCGGAGGAAGCGGCGTTCGCGCGTCGACGTTTTGTTTACCAAGAATTGTTAATCTTGCAGTTAGCGTTGGCGATTTGTCGCGCTCGCCGGCGAATCAACATGAAGGCGCCGCCGCTTCCGCGCAACGGAAAAATCGACGCCCGCATCCGTTCGCTCTTCCCGTTCGAGTTGACCGAGGCGCAAAACGCCGCGATCGCCGAAATTTCCGCCGATATGGGGCGCCCGGTTCCGACGAATCGCCTCCTGCAGGGGGACGTCGGCTCCGGAAAGACGGTCGTCGCGATTTACGCGATGTTGCAGGCGGTCGCCAACGGCGCGCAAGCGGTCTTGATGGCGCCGACCGAAACGCTTGCTCGGCAACACTTGCGAACGCTCGAACATTACTTGCGCAACGCGGCGACGAAGGTCGTTCCGCTTTTCGGCGGGCAAAAACCGGCGGAGCGAGCGGCGATTCTCGAACAGATTCGAACCGGCGAGGCGCAAATCGTCGTCGGAACGCAGGCGCTCGTTTGCAACGAAATCGAGTTCGCGCGGCTCGGGTTGGTCGTCGTCGACGAGCAACACAAGTTCGGCGTTAAGCAGCGGGCGTCGCTGAAAGCGTCGTTAACGACGGAACCGCATTACTTAGTGATGACGGCGACGCCGATTCCGCGGAGTTTGACGATGACGCTTTTCGGCGACTTGGACGTCTCGGCGATGCGCGGAACGCCGCCCGGTCGACGCAAAACGACGACCGCGATCCTCGACGAGAAAAATCGACCGAGTTGGTGGTCTTTCGTTCGCGAAAAATTGAACGAAGGGCGGCAGGCTTACGTCGTCGTCCCGCGCGTCGACGACGGCGAAATCGACGAGTTCGCGGCGCTCGACGGGTACGAAAAACAGAAAATTGAAAACGACGGAACTTTTTCGAGCGATTTCGATTTTTGGAACAGTTGGGAAGGGCCCGAAAAAGAGCGCGCGTTCGCCAAGGTCGAGGAAAAACGGGGGAAAAAGGCGGCGGCGAAGGC